>JALEZZ010000012.1 GCA_022773585.1 Selenomonas sp.
TTGGCTAGAGTAGAAGCAGAAATCACTTGCACGGACTCCTTTGCGAAGGCAGTTTGTTTAGCAGCTTCTACTATAGCAGAGCGTGCAAGTGATTTCTTTTTTTCATGCTGGCTTACCCACAGTTATGGGAGAAGCCTCTTTTATAAAAACTAAAATATCTCAGGAGGTATCTTCTCTTGAAAAAACTCTTCATCTTATTTTTCACTATTCTTTCCACCCTCGCTTTCGCCGCCTGCGGTGCCCCGCAAGCCTCGAAATCCGAACCCCTTCCGAAGCTCACGATCGGCCTGATGCCGGACGTGGACTCCCTGCCGTTCATCATCGCGCAGGAGAAGGGCTATTTCAAGGAAGAGGGCCTCGACATCGAGCTCCAGCAGTTCAAGAGCGCCATGGATCGTGACGCCGCGCTCCAGAGCGGCACGCTCGACGGCGATGTTTCCGACATGCTCGCTGTCGCGTTCGCCAAAGACGGCGGTTTCGACGTCAAAGTCACGTCGTACACGGACGGCAGCTACAAGCTCATCGCCGGCGCGGCCGAGTCCGCGACGGAAGCAAAAGGCCTTGCGGGCAAAGATGTCGCCGTTTCGCGCAACACGATCATCGAGTACGTCATGGATCAGATTCTCGCGAAAGCCGGCATGACGGGCGATTCCATCAACAAGGTCATCATCCCGCAGATTCCGACGCGCCTCGAGATGCTCCAGAACGGCAAGCTCGCGGCCGCGACGCTCCCCGAGCCGATGGCCAGCATCGCCGTTGCGAATGGCTGCCACTACGTCACGGGCTCCGACCAGCTCGGCATCAACCCCGGCGTTATCATGTTCACGGAAAAGAGCACGCAGGACAAGAAAGCGTCGATCCAGGCGATGTACCGCGCCTACAACAAGGCCGTCAAGTACCTCAACGAGACGCCGCAGGCCGAGTACATGGACATCGTCATCGAAAAGGGCGGCTTCCCGCAGGCCTCGAAAGACTCCCTGAAACTGCCGCAGTATCACGAGGCCGCGCTCCCGAAAGACAGCGACGTCACGGACTGCATCGCCTGGCTCAAGGACAAAGGCCTGATTCAGGAAAGCTACAGCTACGATGACATCGTGCTCGATCTTCTGACAAAATAATATGATAGAAATTCAAGACATTACCGTCACATATTCGCAAAACGAGCACGCTTCTTTTGAAGCACTCCACCATATCCGCCTGACCGTCCCTCAAGGGACGGTTTGTGCTGTCCTCGGCCCGTCGGGCTGCGGCAAATCGACGCTGATCAAAACGGTCGCCGGCCTGCTGCATCCCACGGAGGGCAGCGTCACGATGGATGGGGCCCCGCTCGACCCGCACCGCGCCACCATCGGCTTCATGCCACAGAACTACGGCCTCCTGCCGTGGCGCACGGCAATCGAAAACGTGCTGCTCGGCCCGCGCATCCGCAAGCAGGACGTCCAGGCGGCGAAACAGCGGGCAGGGGAGCTCTTCACGCGCCTCGGCATCGCGGGCCTCGAAGACCGTTTCCCGAAAGAACTCAGCGGCGGCCAGCAGCAGCGCGTCGCGCTCGCGCGGGCGTTTTTGCTCGCGCCCGACCTCTTGCTCATGGACGAGCCATTTTCCGCCCTCGACGCTATCACGCGCGAAGAGATGCAGGACGTCTTCCTCACGCTCTGGCGCGAGGCGCAGACCACGACGTTGCTCGTCACGCATTATGTCGAAGAAGCCCTCTACCTCGGCCGCACCATCGTCCTCATGCGCGCCGGCGGCACGATTGCCGAAACCATCGACAACCTGCTGTTCGGCAAAGAGGACCAGCGCGGCTCGCAGGCGTTCTTTGCGTCTGCACAAAAACTGCGCGAAAAAATTCGTGCGATGAAGGTGGTGTCTTGATGCAGTGGAAAAAACTCTTGACAACGTACCTTCTGGGGGCCGCCTTCCTCCTCATTCTTTGGCAACTCGTCGCCCTCCTCGCTTCCATCCCCATCATCCCGCTCCCTTCCCGCGTCTTCACGCGCCTCGCCCGCATCTTCACGGACGCCATCGCCATCCACGCGGCCTACAGTCTCTGGCGCATCGCGGCGGGCCTCGTGCTCGCGGTCGCTATCGGCTACCCACTCGGCCTTGCGATGGGCTACAGCCGCCGCGCCGACCGCCTGCTTTCGCCCATCGTCTACCTTACGTACCCGGTGCCGAAAATCGCGCTGCTGCCGATTCTCATGCTGCTGGCCGGCGTCGGGGAGCTTTCGAAAATCCTCATGATCTTCCTGATCATCGTGTTCCAGGTCGTCATCGCCGTGCGCGACGCGATTCGCACGATTCCCGAAGAGACGTTTTTCCCGCTCCGCGTGCTCGGCGCAGGCTTTCCCGCGATGCTCCGCGAAGTCATCCTGCCCGCGACGCTGCCGAAATTCCTGACGGCCGTCCGCGTCGCGATGGCGACGGCGATTTCCGTGCTGTTCTTCACCGAGACGTTCGGCACGCAGTACGGCATGGGCTATTTCATCATGGATGCGTGGCTGCGCGTCAACTACCTCGACATGTACGCCGGCATCCTCGTCCTCTCCGTGCTTGGCCTCGCGCTCTTCACGATCATCGACACCACCGAGCGCGCCGCCTGCCGCTGGCAGAGATAAAAGGGAGAACCCTCGATGAAAAAAGCTGTTGCAGCGTTGTTCCTTGTTGTTATACTCGGTATATTGTCTGCTATTGCATACCATGAGTTTTCTGCGCCCCAGTCCCCGCAGGGCATCGACGTCCATGCGGCGGGCGATGTCGCGCCCGACATGATGCAGGACGTCGAGACGGCCGTGCAGCTCTTTTCCGATGACGCCGCGCGATCTGGCGCGCCACTGCTGCATCACGTCGATGTCTACGTCGCCGCGACGCAGGACGACTACATTTCCGTCCTGACGAACCAGTTCGAGCAGAGCGCTGAAGATGCGGCGAAAATCGCCGAGGTCTCCGGCGGCTGGACGGGCGGGCGCAAGGGCCTGACGGCGCTCAACGGCGCGGCCGGCGTCATGGACGACACGAGCGACCGCAAGAGCACGACGGCGCACGAGCTCTTTCACCAACTGCAGTTCGAGCTTTCGGATGGCAACGACACGAACGAAGAGGCGCTGTTCTGGCTCGAAGAAGGTGCGGCAGACTACGTCGGCGCGCGCATCGCCGAGCAGGCGAAGGGGAAGACGCTGCGCAAGTGGGAGCTCGACACGCTCTACGACCTGCGTATGGCCGAATCAACCGTCAAGCCCGAATCCCTCGCACACTGCAATCTCGAGCAGCGCATGGCGCTCATGGACAAGAAGTACCATACGTACCAGATGGCCGACGCCATGACGATCTGCCTGATGCAGCAGCGGAAAGGCAAGGAGCTTTCGTCGCTCTTGCAGTATTTCCGCCTGCTCAAAGACCATCCGAACGGGGAAGAGGCATTCGAGCAGGCGTTCGGTCTGTCGTATGGCAGCTTCCTCAAAAAGTTCCGCTCTTGGTACGATGGCGAACTGCATCATCCCGCCGAGCTCGCGTTCCGCGCGCGCGATGGCGTGCCCGCCGGGCGTGCCGAGGCCCTGCACGAGCAGGCGCTCGCCGTCCAGCCGCTCCTCAAGCAGTCGTTCGGTCAGGAAGTCCACGGCCGCTATGATGTCATCGTCTGCGCGAATCCCGAAGACTACGCGGCGGCTATCGAGGAAGCCTGCGCCGTGCCAAAGGAAAAGGCTGCAGAGCTCGCGCAGGACAGCCTCTGGGTCAGCAACGCGGGCACGATCGTCCTGCACGTGGACGAGCTCACGGACCGCCGCCAGCAGCAGTATGCGATGGCGACGCTCATGGCGCGCCTCTTGCGCGTCCAGCTCGCCGGCCGTCCCGAAGACCACGCCGACGCCGCCCTCGACGCCCGCTTCGAGACGTTCCTCAAAAATTATGCGCGACACATCCGTTAGAGCGCAGCCCCCCCCCCTCGTTGAGGGGGACGGGCCGCGTGAGCGGCAGGGGGAGTAGTAGGGTGCTAGAGACAAACAAATATGCTGCTGTAACGAAAAAAGTAATTTTTTTACTTTACAGGTAGACATCTTTGTGGTAGGATAAGACCTGTTGAAAGAAAAGACCATATTCAGGCAATGGAGCCATGCAGACCTGTAGACAGGAGGTGTATTTTTCACCGAAATGTTTCCGGGCTTGTATGGCTTTTGTTATTTTCGTGCAGGTCTCCTGCAGAAAGCAAAGGGTGGTACAACATGTTAGATGAACTCCTGTATGTGATTCCCGCGCACACGGACCGCGCAGAGGTCAAGAAGATGCTCGAAGCACATCCCGAAATCAAGTTCGTTTCGCTCGTCGGCGTCGACATGGCCGGCAACGACACGGATGAGAAAATCCCGATGCGCATCTTCCTCAAGGACATCGACGACTTCTACGCTGGCTCTGCGGTTCAGACCGATGGTTCCTCCGTCGTGCTGCCGGGCATCGCAACGCTGAACAACGCAAAGGTTGACATGCCGGTCGATCCGGACGTCAACTGGTTCGTCGATTACAACTTCGAACATTACGATGAGGATTCCGAGAAGCCGGTCGGCACGCTCCGCATCCCGTCGTTCCTGATTCATGAAGGCAAGCGCGTGGACGCGCGTGCCGTGCTCGCTGACTCCCTGACGTACGTCAAGAAGGGTCTGCTCGACCTCTTCCATGCACATCCGGACATCAGCGGCCTGGCTGTCAAGGGCAGCGACATCGAAGACATCTCGTTCACGTCCGCGACGGAGCTCGAGTTCTGGGTCAAGACGCCGCTCGAGGATGCCGACATCGAAGAGATGTCCGCGTCCCAGGTCATGCAGGAGCAGTATTGGGAGCGCACGCACGGCGCTGTCCGCACGGCTCTTGAAGAAGCTGTCATGGCACTCGAGCGCTATGGCCTCAAGTGCGAAATGGGCCACAAGGAAGTCGGCGGCATGAAAGCCCAGATTGACGAGAACGGCCGCATGACGCATGTCTGCGAGCAGATTGAAATCGACTGGCGCTTCGCTGATGCCCTCCAGGCTTGCGACAACGAAATCTTCGTCCGCACGATTGTGCGCGAAGTCTTCCGCGGCAACGGCCTCGAGGTCTCCTTCAAGGCAAAGCCGATGATCGGCCTCGCTGGCAACGGCGAGCACACGCACATCGGCATGGTTGCCATCACGAAAGATGGCAAGATGGCGAACCTCTTCGCTGCTGCCCAGCCGAAAGAGGACTTTATGAGCGTCGTCGGCTACGGCTCCATCATGGGTCTCCTCAAGAACTATGAAGTCATCAACCCGTTCGTTTCCGCAACGAACGATTCCCTCAATCGTTTGAAGCCGGGCTTCGAGGCGCCGGTCTGCATCGTCACCTCGCTCGGCCATACGCCTGCAATCCCGTCCCGCAACCGTACGATTCTCGCCGGCCTCATCCGCGACCTCGAGAATCCGATGGCAACGCGCTTCGAGCTCCGCGCCTGCAACCCGTACACGAACACGTACCTCGTGCTCGCGGCCATCTACAGCGCAATGCTCGACGGCATCACGGCTTCCATCGACAAGACGACGAAAGAATGCGTCGCCGAAATCTCGAAGAACGCTGGCGAAGATGGTTTCTACCTCGAAAAAGACCGCGCTTACCGTTCCGAGGACGATGTCTTCGAAGACTACACGGACGAGGAGCGCACGCACCTCTTTGGTGCACCTCCGGCAACGGTCTGGGAGAACATGCAGGGCTTCGAGACGTATCCTGAGAAGCTCAAAGTCATCACGGCTGGCGGTGCACTGCGTCCGCAGATCATCGAGGCGTTCCGCGATGGCGCACTCCTCCGCTGGAAGACGGAGCTCGTGAGCCGCATCATCCCGGAGAACCGCGAAATCGTGCGCAAGGCGAAGGAAATCAAGAGCGCCTATGTCACGGATCAGGATTCCTACAACTGGAACAAGATCAACGGCCTCCGCACGTACCTCGCAAAAGACAGCATCGACGAAAAGAGCCTCTTCACGCTCCTCATCAATGCTCTCAACGAGAAGGACTATGCGACGGCTTCCGGCCTGCAGGTCGAGATGTACGACAAGGTCGAAGAGCTCAAAGCGCTCTATGATGCGTACGCAAAGAACATGATTTGAATCTGATGGCGTCCTGCCATCAGATGTCCACCCGCCTGCGGTGTGGATCAAAGTGATTGTTGGACCACCCATACAATAGCGAGAACGGTTGTGCCTTTTGGTGCAGCCGTTTTTGCTATTCAAGTGCCTTCTGCCTCCATCTCAGAGGGTAATGCTATTAAGCGATGAAGACATTCAAACTCCAGCCTCCCTCTCAGAGGGAGGGGGACCGCGAAGCGGTGGTGGGAGTCCCCTGCACGACCAGGCAAACAGTACATTGCATCTTCCGCGGGTGCGATAAAGAAAATTTTGTTCAAAAGCAGGAACAACGGGCACAAATTCAGAATACTACAAACAAAGAACAAAATCAGCAAAGGAGTGGTATTCATGCGACTCGAATTCATCGGTGCGGCTCACACCGTCACAGGTTCCTGCTACCTGCTGGAAACGAATGAGCAGCATTATCTCATCGACTGCGGCATGTTCCAGGGCTCGAAGCGCGTGCGCGAGCTCAATTACGAAGATTTTCCGTTTTCGCCTGCCGACATCGAAGGCGTCCTTTTGACGCATGCCCATGTCGACCACTGCGGCCTGCTGCCGAAGCTCGTCAAAGAAGGCTTCTCGGGCTCCATCTACGCGACGAAATCGACCTGCGAGCTCTGCCGCATCATGCTGCCGGACTCCGCGCACATCCAGACGGCCGACGCCGAGCTCCAGAACCGCAAGGGTCGCCGTCGCGGTGACACGCCCGTCACGGCGCTCTACGGCATCGACGACGCGATGGAAGCCCTCAAGCACCTCGTCGTCGTGCCGTACGAAAAAGAGTTCCAGCTCGCGGACAACATCCGCGTCATCTACAAGGACGCCGGCCATATTCTCGGCTCGGCGTTCCTCGAAGTCTTCGTGACCGAAAACGGCAAGACGACGAAGCTCGTGTTCTCTGGCGACCTCGGCCAGCCAAACCAGCCGATTCTCAAAGACCCTGCGCTAGAGACCGGCGCCGACTTCCTGATTGTCGAATCGACGTATGGCGGCCGCCTGCACCAGATTTACGACAAGGAGACGCGCCTGCTCGAAATTGTCAACGATACGATGGACCGCGGCGGCAACCTCGTCATCCCGTCGTTCGCCGTCGGCCGCACGCAGACGCTGCTTTATTATTTCTACAACCTCTCGAAGCAGGGGAGGCTCGACCCCGATATCCCGATTATCATCGACAGCCCGCTCGCCATCGCTGCGACGCGCGTGTTCCTCAAGAATACGCAGGATTTCGACGACGACGCGCTCAAACTGTTCGCCGAAAGCAACAAAATCGTCAAATTCCCGCAGGTGCGCGTCTGCGAAACGGCAGCCGAGTCGCGCGCACTCAACAGCGAAGAGGGGAGCGCCATCATCATTTCGGCCTCCGGCATGTGCGACGCCGGCCGCATCCTGCATCACCTCAAGCACAACCTCTGGCGCCCGGAATCGACGATTCTCTTCGTCGGCTACCAGGCAGAGGGCAGCCTTGGCCGCCGCCTCGTCGACGGCATCAAGCGCGTCCGCGTCCTCGGCGAAGAAGTCGCCGTCAAAGCGCAGATCCAGAGCCTCGACGGTTTCTCCGCGCACGCGGACTCCAACCAGCTCATCAATTGGATGTCGAACATCCAGAACCCGAAACCCGCGAAAATCTTCATCGTCCACGGCGAAGCGCAGTCGCAGGAAGCGCTCAAAGACCGCATCCAGAAGGAATGCAACTGCGAAGCCTACATCCCGTTCCGCGGCGACCTCGCCCAGATCAGCGGCCGTGCCTGCGACATCCAGCCCTCGAACATCCCCGAAGTCTCCGTCGAAATGGAAATGGAAGACGTCCTCAGGGACTTCGACTCCGATTACCGCCAGCTCCGCCAGCGCGTCCTCTCCCTCGTCCTGCGCCAGCCCAAGCAGATGGAGCCCATCATCAAAGTCCTCACCAAAGGCCGCAACTACCTCCGCAAACTCTTTGCGCCGTATAATATTTGAGAGTATTTTCTGGACAAATCGACACAACTGTGCTACAATAGCAGACAAATGAGACATCTCTTTAGGGCGGGGTGCGATTCCCCACCGGCGGTAGAGCCCGCGAGCCCCCAGTCGGGGTGCATGATCCGGTGAGATTCCGGAGCCGACAGTAAGGGATGCAATGATTCCTACCATTGCATCCCAGAGTCTGGATGGGAAAAGAATGTCAGTCTTTTTCGTATGACCGAGCCGCAGAGACGTTGTTTCTCTGTGGCTTTTTCTGTTGCACGGATGTCTCGGAAAACTTCTTTCAGGAGAAATGCGAGGTGGTTCCTTTGCAAGATGAACTGGATGAAATGTACATGCGCGAGGCATTGCGCATCGCGCACCATGCCGAAGGGCGGACGAGCCCGAATCCGCTCGTCGGTGCGGTCATCGTGCGTGACGGCCGCATCATCGCTGAGGGGTGGCATCGGAAGGCTGGGACGCCGCACGCCGAGGTGCATGCGCTGCGCATGGCAGGCGACCTCGCGCGAGGTGCGACGCTCTACGTGACGCTCGAGCCTTGCGCGCATTATGGCCGCACAGGCCCCTGCGCCAAAGCCGTGGCCGAGGCCGGCATCGCGCGTGTTGTCGTCGCTCTGCCCGATCCGAATCCGAAAGTCGCGGGCAAGGGCGTGGCCATCCTGCGCGAGGCAGGCATCGAGGTGAAAGTCGGCGTCCTCGAGGAAGAGGCGCGGCGCCTCAACGAGGTCTTTTTGCACTGGATCACGACGGGGCTGCCATTTACGGTGCTCAAGACGGCTATGACGCTCGACGGCAAGATCGCGACGACAACGGGCGACTCGCAGTGGATCACAAACGAGGCTTCGCGCTTGCGCGTCCACGAGATGCGCGACCGTTACGATGCCATCCTCGTCGGCATCGGCACGGAGCTCCATGACGACCCGAGCCTCACAACGCGCCTGCCGGACGGTACGGGGAAAAATCCCATCCGCATCATCGTCGACAGCCAGGCGCGCACGCCGCTCACGGCTCATGTCGTGACTGACGGCCTTGCCAAAACAATCATCGCGGTGACGGAGATCGCGCCAAAGGAACGCGTCGAAGCGCTCAAAAAAGCTGGCGTCGAAGTCCTTGCCTGCGGCAACGGGCCGGAAGTCGATTTGCGGGTCCTCATGCAAGCGCTCGGAAAGCGCGAGATCGCATCTGTTTTCGTCGAAGGCGGCGGCAGTATCGCGTTTTCGCTGTTGGCCGTCGGCCTCATCGACAAGGTGTACGCCTTTGTCGCGCCGAAAATCGTCGGCGGCGCGGACGCTAAGACACCGGTCGAGGGCGCGGGATTTTCGAAGCTCGCCGAGGCTGTGGGGCTCACAGACCTTACTGTCGAATCCATGGCGGGCGATGTCCTGCTGACGGCGTATGTGAAGCACGAAGAAACGAAGTGAGGTGCGCGCATGTTTACCGGAATCATTGAAGAAGTCGGAAAGATCCGCAGCATTGGCGGCGGCACCATCGCCATCGACGCGCAGCGCGTCCTCGAAGACGTCCATCTCGGCGACAGCATCTGCGTCAACGGCATCTGTCTGACGGTCACATCGTTCGACGCGCGCCACTTCACGGCCGACGTCATGCCGGAAACCGTCCGCCGCACGTCACTCGCGGAGCTCAAAAAAGGCAGTCCCGTCAACCTCGAACGGGCCTTGACGCTCGCGTCCCGCCTCGGCGGCCACATTGTTAGCGGCCACATCGACGGTACAGGCACGGTCCTTTCGTGCAAGGAAGAGGGCAACGCCGTGCTGCTCCAGATCGCGGCAGACGCTTCGCTCCTCCGATACATCGCGGAAAAAGGCTCCATCGCCATCGACGGTATCAGCCTGACCGTCGCCGCCGTCGGCGACAGCGACTTCACCGTCTCGCTGATCCCGCACACGCTCGGCGAAACGAACCTCCACACAAAAAAGAAAGGCAGCCGCGTCAACCTCGAAACCGACATTCTTGCAAAATACGTCGAGCGGCTGCTTCTCGGTGGAGTTTCATCTTCTTCGCAGTTGCGAGAGGGGCAGAAGGGCGGGGGGATAAGCAGACTCTTAGCGCGTCAGCGCTTAGAGGTCGCTTATGCCGACGGAGTCGGCAGTCCCCTGCATGGCCTTTCAAATCGCACGAGCAAATCTTCCGCGGGTGCGATTACAAAAGAATTCCTAGCTAAATACGGCTACTAACACCCAGAAAGGGGAACACAATATGTCAGATTTTGCAACGGTCGAACAGGCCATCGAAGACATCAAATCCGGCAAAATGGTCGTCGTCGTCGATGACGAGGATCGCGAGAACGAGGGCGACCTCATCATCGCGGGCGATTTCGTCACGCCCGAAGCCATCAACTTCATGGCGACGCACGCCAAGGGACTCATCTGCACGCCCATCGACGGTACACGCCTCGATGAGCTCGACATTTCGCCGATGGTTGCGAACAATACCGATAACCACGAAACGGCGTTCACCGTCTCCGTCGATGCCTACGACACGGAAACCGGCATCAGCGCCTACGAGCGCTGCCAGACGGTCAAGGCACTCATGGACCCAAAATCGAAGCCCGCATCGTTCCGCCGCCCCGGTCACGTTTTCCCGCTGCGCTCCGTCGAAGGCGGCGTCCTGCGCCGCGCGGGCCATACAGAGACGACGACGGACCTCGCGAAACTCGCAGGCCTCAAGCCCTATGGCCTCTGCTGCGAAATCATGGACGATGACGGCCACATGATGCGCACGCCGAAGCTCAAGAAATTCGCGCAGGAGCACGGCCTCCACATCATTACGGTCGAATCGCTGATTGAATACCGCAAGCGCACGGAAAATTTCGTCAGGGAAGTCGCCAACGTTGATTTCCCGAGCAAGTACGGCCATTTCCGCATCCATGCCTACGAAAACACGCTGAACAACAAATGCGACCTCGCCGTCGTCAAGGGCGAAGTGCGCGGCAAGAAAAACGTCCTCGTGCGCGTTCATTCTGAATGCCTGACGGGCGACGCGCTCGGCTCGCTTCGCTGCGACTGCGGCGACCAGCTCGCGCTCGCGCTGCGGAAAATCGAAGAAGAGGGCGAGGGCGTCGTGCTCTATATGCGGCAGGAAGGCCGCGGCATCGGCCTCGCGAACAAGATGCGCGCCTATGAGCTGCAGGACAAGGGCGCAGACACGGTCGAAGCCAACGTTGAACTCGGCTTTGCGCCGGACCTCAGAGACTACGGCATCGGCGCGCAGATCCTCGCCGACCTCGGGCTCACGAGCATCCGCCTCATGACGAACAACCCGGCGAAGCGCGCGGGCCTCGAAGGCTACGGCCTCGAAATCGTCGAGCGCGTCCCGCTGCAGGTGGCGGCGAACAAGTTTGACAAACGCTATCTGACGACAAAGAAAGAGCGCATGGGGCATATTCTCTCGGATGACAAACTGAAATAACATGTATCAATAGAAAGGAAGATTTTTCATGGCAAACATCCTCGAAGGCTACGTCACGGGCAAGGGCCTGAAATTTGGCATCGTTGTCGCTCGTTTCAATGAATTCATCACGTCGAAGCTCCTCGGCGGCGCACTCGACACATTGCATCGCCATGAGGCGGCAGATAGTGACATCGACGTCGCTTGGGTGCCAGGAGCGTTCGAGATCCCGCTCGTCGCGAAGAAGATGGCGGAGAGCGGCAAATACGACGCCGTCATCTGCCTCGGCGCTGTCATCCGCGGCTCGACGACGCATTATGATTACGTCTGCAACGAGGTGTCGAAAGGCGTTGCACAGGTCGGTCTCCAGACGGGCGTGCCGACAATCTTCTCCGTCGTCACGACGGAAAACATCGAACAGGCTATTGAGCGCTCCGGCACCAAGGCAGGGAACAAGGGCGCGGACGGCGCCATGGCGGCGATGGAGATGGCGAACCTGCTGAGGAAAGTAGGGAAATAAAAGGTTCAATCACAAAACTTGTGGGATTGAATAGTTTCGAAGAATAATTCATGTTGTCAAAAAAGAAGACATCCGCTAAGATGTGGAAATGCATATCGACAATGTAAATCCACACAAAGGAATGTCCTCTCCATGGATT
>JALEZZ010000018.1 GCA_022773585.1 Selenomonas sp.
ATATAATCCATGGAGAGGACATTCCTTTGTGTGGATTTACATTGTCGATATGCATTTCCACATCTTAGCGGATGTCTTCTTTTTTGACAACATGAATTATTCTTCGAAACTATTCAATCCCACAAGTTTTGTGATTGAACCGAAATTTTGCAAGGAGGCCAACATGGAGAAACGTCCTACATCGAGCCACAGACCGCGCACGCCGCGCAAGACGACCAGCAACGGCAAGCGCATCGCGCTCGGTTTCCTCATCATCCTGCTCGTCATGGTGACGGGCATCGGCTGCGGATTCCTCACGGCCAGCATGAATACGAAGCCAGACCTCGCCCACGACATCCTGCCGCCGGCGTCCTCTCATATCTACGATACGAACGGCAACGAAATCGCGAACATCCACGCGGACGAGAACCGCGAGCCCGTCAAGATTGCGCAGGTCCCGAAGGACCTTCAGAATGCATTCGTCGCCGTCGAGGACAACCGCTTCTACGACCACATGGGCATCGACCCGCGCGGCATCGCCCGCGCCATCTACGCGAACCTGCGCGGCCGCACCGTCACGGAAGGCGGTTCGACCATCACGCAGCAGCTCGCGAAGAATGCCTACCTGACGCAGGACCGCACGATCAAGCGCAAAATACAGGAGGTTTTCCTCGCGTTGCAGCTCGAGCGCCAGTACACGAAGCAGGAAATCCTCGAACTCTATCTGAACCAGATTTATTTCGGACAGGGCGCTTATGGCGTCCAGGCTGCCGCGCAGACGTATTTTGGCAAGAACGTCGAAGACCTCGACCTCGACGAGTGCGCCATGCTCGCAGGCATCCCGAAGAGCCCGAACTACTATTCGCCGCAGAACAACCTGCAGGCCGCGCAGGAGCGCAAGGCAACCGTCCTCGATCAGATGGCGAAATACGGCTACATCACGGAGACCGAAGCGGCGAAGACGAAAAAGATGGAGCCGACCATCGTCAAGCCGAAACCAAAGGATACGACGAATCAGGCTGCTTACTTTGTCGACTACGTGACGCAGCTCATGATCGACAAATATGGTGCGGATGCCGTCTATAAAGAAGGCCTCAAAATCTACACGACCATCGACATGGACATGCAGAAAGCGGCCGAAGACGCCATGAAGAACCTGCCGAACAGCAAGGTTGACGCGAATGGCATCCAGCAGCCGCAGGGCGCGCTCGTCGCCATCGACCCGCACAATGGCTACATCAAAGCCATGGTCGGCGGCCGCGGCACGGATCAGTTCAACCGCGCCACGATGGCGGAACGCCAGCCGGGTTCGGCCTTCAAGCCGTTCGTTTTTGCGGCGGCACTCGAAAACAAGTTCACGCCTTCGACCGTCATCGACGACAGTCCCATGAAGGTCGGCGACTGGGCGCCACAGAACTACAACCGCACGTTCAACGGCAAAGTCACGCTGCGCTATGTCGCGGAGCAGTCCCTCAACGTCCCGACCGTCAAGATCGCGCAGAAGCTCGGCATCGACAAGCCAATCTACTACGCACAGGAAATGGGCATCAGCTCGTTCGTGCTCGACGGTCCGCAGAATGACCGCAACCTCTCGACGGCGCTCGGCGGCCTCACGAAGGGCGTCACGCCGCTCGAACTCACGAGTGCCTATGGCACGTTCGCCAACAAGGGCGTCCATGTCGATCCCGTCGCCGTCACGAAAGTCCTTGACCGCAACGGCAAAGTGCTCGAGCAGGCCGAGCCAAAGCAGAGAAGCGTCATCAGCGAGCAGAGCGCTGCCGAGCTCACGGACATGCTGGAGGGCGTCATCCAGAAAGGCACGGGCACGCGCGCGAAGATCGGCCGTCCGGCGGCCGGCAAGACCGGCACGACGAGCGATTACCATGACGCCTGGTTCGTCGGCTACACGCCTGACCTCGTCGCTGGCGTCTGGATCGGGAGCGATAACAACACCTCCCTCGGCGGTATGAGCGGCGGCTTGACGCCTGCTGTCATCTGGAAGGCATTCATGAGCAAGGCCCTCGCCTCGACGCCGCCGAAAAACTTTGACGGCTCGGCGGCTGGCGGCAAGTCCGATGCCATTGGCGAGCTCGAAAACGACAAGAAGTCCGAGCTCAAGAGCGACAAGAAAACCTCGAATGGCAAGCAGGACGCTGCAAAG
The DNA here is from genome assembly GCA_022773585.1 of Selenomonas sp. Classification (GTDB taxonomy): domain Bacteria; phylum Bacillota; class Negativicutes; order Selenomonadales; family Selenomonadaceae; genus Selenomonas_C. The sequence goes on from JALEZZ010000018.1 coordinate 2,141, forward strand.
ACCGATGGCGGCAAGAACGCACAGCAGAGCGGCCAGCAAACGCAGGGCGGCGGCAATCAGCCGAGCGCGCCTGCCCAAGCCCCGGCCCAGCAGCCTGCAGCTCCGGCCTCGAACGTGCCAGAACCTGGCGGTGGCGTCTCGAAAGGCCGCAACTAATGAAATCACGGCATCGCCGCAAAAGACGGTGTCATAAAGGAGAGAATCCCTTTGCCAAACGTATTTGATACCCTCATCGAGCGCGGCTACGTCGCGCAGTGCACGAACGAACAGGAACTCCGCGAGCTCTTTGACAAGGAGCGCGTCACGTTCTACATCGGCTTCGACCCGACGGCTGACAGCCTCCATGCCGGCCACTTCATCGCCCTCATGGCCATGGCGCACCTCCAGCGCGCAGGCCATCGTCCCATCTGCCTCGTCGGCGGCGGCACGGGCACGGTCGGCGACCCCTCGGGCCGTTCGGACATGCGCAAGATGCTGACGGACGAACAGATCGAGCACAACTGCGAATGCTTCAAAAAGCAGATGGCGCGCTTCATCGACTTCTCCGATGGCAAGGCCATCATGGCGAACAATGCCGAATGGCTCCGCGAGCTCAACTATGTCGACATGCTGCGCGACGTCGGCGCCTGCTTCACGGTCAACCGCATGCTCGCGGCGGAATGCTACAAGAACCGCTGGGAGAAAGGCCTGACGTTCCTCGAATTCAACTACATGGTCATGCAGGCGTATGACTTCCTCGAACTCAACCGCCGCTACGGCTGCAAGCTCCAGATGGGCGGCGACGATCAGTGGTCGAACATCATCGCGGGCGTCGAGCTCAACCGCCGCAAGAACGGCACGGCCGTCTACGGCCTCACGAACAAGCTGCTGACGAAGAGCGACGGCAAGAAGATGGGCAAGACGGCAGGCGGCGCGCTCTGGCTCGACGCGGAAAAGACGAGCCCGTACGAGTTCTACCAGTACTGGCGCAACGTCGATGACGCCGACGTCGAAAAGTGCCTCGCGCTCCTGACGTTCCTGCCGATGGAAGAAGTCCATCGCCTGGGCAGTCTCGAAGGTTCGGCCATCAACGAGGCAAAGACCGTCCTCGCCTACGAAGTCACGAAGATCGTGCACGGCGAAGAAGAAGCCAAGAAGGCGAAAGCCGGGGCTGAGCAGGTCTTCGGCGGCGCTGGCGGCGCGGCCGAGGCCATGCCGGAAGTCGCGGCGGCCGCTGGCGACAAGCTTCTCGACGTGCTGACGGCTGGCGGCGTCTTTGCCTCGAAGGGCGAAGGCCGCCGTCTCATCAAGCAGAACGGCCTGACGCTCGGCGGTGAAAAAGTCACGGACGAGGGCTACGTCCTCGCCGATGCGGACTTTACAGGCGAGCGCGCCGTCGTCCGCAAGGGCAAGAAGAAGCATTACCGTCTGGTCAAAAAGTAAAATTTGTGATAAAATACAAAGGATATTTATTGTAAAAGGAGCCAGTAACCAATGTCAGGACATTCCAAGTGGGCAAATATCAAACGCAAGAAAGGCGCAAATGACGCCATCCGCGGCAAGATCACGACGAAAATCGGCCGCGAGATCACGATTGCCGTCCGCATGGGCGGCGCAGACCCGACGGGCAACATGCGCCTGAAGCTCGCGCTTTCGAAAGCAAAATCGAACAACATCCCGAAAGACAACATCAAGCGCGCCATCGAGAAGGGCCTCGGCAACTCCGAGAGCGGCAACTACGAAGAGCTCATGTACGAGGGCTATGGCCCGGCTGGCACGGCCGTCATGCTCGACATCCTCACGGACAACCGCAACCGCACGGCCGCCGATGTCCGCCACCTCTTCAGCAAGTTCGGCGGCAACCTCGGCCAGGATGGCTGCGTTGCCTGGATGTTCAAGAAAAAGGCCGTCTTCATCGTCGAGAAGGAAACGTTCGACGACGAAGACCAGCTCATGGAAATCGTGCTCGACGCCGGTGCCGAGGACATGAAGTCTGAGGACGAAGTCTTCGAGATCACGGCAGAGCCGGATGCATTCGACGCCATCGAGCAGGCACTCGGCGAAAAGGGCATCGAGACGGCATCGGCCGAAGTCACGATGGTCCCGGACACGACCGTCCATCTCGAAGGCAAAGACGCCACGAAGATGCAGGAACTCGTCGACGCCCTCGAAGAAAACGACGACGTCCAGAACGTCTATTCGAATTACGACATTGACGAGGAATAACTTCCCCTTTCAGTCACTCGAACAGTAACTAGGAAGCAGCCCGCATCCTTCGGGCAGCTTTCCCACCATCCGTCAGCCCCCCTCTCAGAGGGGGGAGGGCCGCGTGAGCGGCGGGGGGAGTCCCCTGTACGAATGATTTTTTAGTACGACTCGACTTCCGCGGGTGCGAATTTCAGCACCTGCGGATTTTCTTTTTAGGAGGCACTTCATGATAGCTCTCGGCATCGACCCCGGCACAGCCATCTGCGGCTACGGCTTCGTTGAGACGCGTGGCAGCCGCTTGCGGCCGCTCGCCTACGGCTCCATCTTCACGACGCCTGACATGCCGATGGAACAGCGCCTCATGAAAATCTTCGACGAACTCGACGCCCTCATCAAGCAGCACAAGCCCGACGTCATGGGCGTCGAAAAACTCTTTTTCAGCCGCAACGTCACGACGGCCATCCCCGTCGGCCAAGCACGCGGCGTCGTCCTGCTCGCCGCCGCAAAGAACAACCTCCGCCTCGTCGAGCGCACGCCGATGCAGATCAAGCAGGACGTCACAGGCTATGGCAAGGCGACAAAGAACCAAGTCATCTACATGGTCACAAAGCTCCTCCACCTCCCAGCCCCTCCCAAGCCCGACGACACCGCCGACGCCCTCGCCATCGCCATCTGCACGACATATTGCCTCCGAAGTGTCGCGTGGAGAAATGCGTAAATGCATAAATAACTTCGCGGCTGATTTCAAACTTTGGGAGGACGGGGGCTTCCATAAGGAAACTTTTAGCTGTAAGGAAACGGAACATCTCCAGATACAACGATGTGAACCAACCACCGCAAAACATATCGAGCCCCGCAGGCCGTGTCAGCGTTGTTTCCGTTGAAAGCCTCCGTCCGACCCGCCCGCCGCAAAAACTTCGCGTGCACGAAGTAACGAAAGGAACTCAAAATGATTGGTTATCTCCGCGGTACCGTCGCATTTCTCCATACAGACACCTGTCTTCTAGATGTGAATGGCGTCGGCTACCGTGTCTACATTTCGGACGCTACACGCCGCAATCTCGCGAAAGGAAAGGAAGCCCAGCTTTTCACGTATCTTTCCGTCCGCGAGGACGCCCTGCAGCTCTATGGCTTCCGCACGGAGCAGGAATACGACATGTTCCTCGCACTCATCGGCATCTCTGGCATCGGTCCGAAAGTCGCGCTCGGCATCCTCTCGTCCATCACGATCAGCCGCCTCGCGACCGCCATCACGAACCAGCAGACGAGCGTGCTGACAAAGCTGCCGGGCATCGGCAAGAAATCGGCTGAGCGTTTGATTCTCGAGCTCAAAGACAAGCTCTCCTTTGCAAGTGCCCAGGACGAACAGCTGACGCTCACAAGCGATGTCCCCGTCGGCGACGACATCCTGAGCCAGACCTCCGCCGCCCTCGAAAGCCTCGGCTACACTTCCGGCGAAATCGCCGCCGTATTGCCGAAGCTCAGCGGCATAGCAGATGTGCAGGCAGCGCTCAAACAGGCACTCAAACTTCTCGCTCGCACGAAATAATGAAAGGAGCCACCTTTGGACGATTTTTCTTTCGAAGACCTCGAATCCCGCATTGTCTCGCAGGACGAGCAGGCCGTCGACGATTGGCAGTTCAGCTTGCGGCCGCGCAAGCTCACCGAGTACATCGGCCAGGACAAGGCGAAGGCGAACCTCCAGATCTTCATCCAGGCGGCGCTTTCGCGCGGTGAGGCGCTCGACCATGTGCTGCTCTACGGCCCGCCGGGCCTCGGCAAGACGACGCTCGCGGGCATCATCGCTAATGAGCTCGGCGTCAATTTCCGACAGACGTCCGGCCCTGCCATCGAGCGGCAGGGCGACCTCGCGGCACTCCTGACGAATCTCGAGGAACGCGACGTCCTCTTTATTGACGAAATTCACCGCCTCTCGCGCAGCGTCGAAGAAGTGCTGTACTCTGCCATGGAGGATTTCGCACTCGACATCATCATCGGCAAAGGTCCGTCCGCGCGCTCCATCCGTCTCGACATCGCGCCGTTCACGCTGATTGGCGCGACGACGAAAGCAGGCGCCCTCGCACCGCCGCTGCGCGACCGCTTCGGCGTCATTTCGCGGCTTGAATACTACGGCACGGACGCCCTCGTCACGATCATCAAGCGTGCGGCTGACGTCCTCAAGATTCCCATCGAGGACGAAGGTGCGCTCGAAATCGCGCGCCGTTCGCGCGGCACGCCGCGCATCGCGAACCGGCTTCTCAAGCGCGTCCGCGATGTCGCGCAGATCGAGGGCACGGGCGTCATCACGTCGGAAATCGCCGACAAGGCGCTCAAGATGCTCGAAATCGACGCGCGCGGCCTCGACCACACCGACCGCCGCATGCTGCTCACGATGATTCAGAAATTTGGCGGCGGCCCCGTCGGCCTCGAGACGCTTGCGGCAGCCATCAGCGAATCGACGGACACGATCGAGGATGTCTACGAGCCGTTCCTGATCCAGCTCGGCTTCCTCAACCGCACCCCCCGCGGCCGCGTCGCAACCCCCGCCGCTTATCACCATTTGGGAATCCCACTGCCTTCTTCTGATTGACAAAAGGCACGCAACCTAAGGCTCCCTCTCAGAGGGAGCTGTCAGCAAAGCTGACTGAGGGAGTGTCGAAGGTAGGGCTCTCCCAAATTCTGGATTGTTGAGTCGAAGGAAGGAATTTCCTATGCGCTTATTACTCCACATGTGCTGCGGCCCCTGTTCCTGCTATCCCGTCAAACACCTGCGGGAACAGGGCATCGAGCCCGTCGGCTACTTCTTCAACCCGAATATCCATCCTTATCGTGAATGGAAGCACCGTCTCGATACGGCAAAGGAATTTGCCGAAAAGGTAAAGATGGGAATCGTGACGGACGAACACTACGCGCTCCACGAGTTCGTCCGCCGCGCCATCCCCGCAGAATCCCGCCCGAATGGCCGCTGTACGATGTGCTACACCTGGCGGCTCGAGCAGACGGCGCGCTATGCGAAAGAACACGGCTACGATGCCTTCACCTCGACGCTTTTCTATAGCATCTACCAGCAGCACGACCTCATGAAGCGGACGGCCGAGCGTTTTGCCGCGCAGTATGGCGTCGCGTTCCACTACGAGGATTTCCGTCCTGGCTGGCAGGAAGGCATCGACATCAGCCACGAGCTCGAACTCTATCGGCAGCCTTACTGCGGCTGCGTCTTTTCCGAGGAAGAGCGCTACAGCAAGGAATACCTCAAGCGCAAGCGAAAAGAGAACCGCGCAAAAAAGCGCGCTCGCCTCGCGGCAGAGGAGGCTTCTAAAAATGTGTAAGTATCGGAGCTCGAAAGGCTCTCCCTATGGGAGAGCTGGCGCCCGAAGGGCGACTGAGAGAGTAGTAGATAGAAGCAGCCGAACGCCTCTGCTTATCTTCCTAAGTGCATTTGCCATAACGCTTGCTTCCTTCTTTTCTCCTCAACTGGCTTCTGCCGCCTGGCAGCCGCCCCTTTCTATCGGCCTTCTCGACCACCAGACGACAGTCTCCCTTTTGACCAATGGCAAGACGACGACGGTTACGGTCAAAGATGGCAAGCTCGCTATCAACGGCAAGCCCATCAATGGCACGATGTTTGACCTTTCCCAGACGGAAAAAGGCGTCTCGCGCGTCCTCGTCAACGGTAAGCCTTACCGTGGCACAATCCGCATCGACCTCCACGGCAGTTCGTTCACGGTCGTCAACGTCGTCCCGACCGAGGACTACCTCGCAGGCGTCCTGCCCAAAGAGATGTCTTCCGGCTGGCCGCAGGAGGCGCAGAAGGCGCAAGCCGTTGCTGCTCGTACGTTCGCGCTCCACAGCCGTGGTCGCCACAAGGACGCGGGTTATGACCTTTGCACATCGACGCACTGCCAGAGTTATGGCGGCATCGCGGGCGAAGAACAGGGGAGCACGGCCGCGATCGATGCGACGTATGGCGAAGTCCTGATGTATCAGGGCCAGCTCATCGACGCCGTCTTTCATACGGATTCCGGCGGCATGACCGACCGCAGCGAAGACGTCTGGGGCACAGAGATTCCGTATCTGCGCCCCGCAAAAGAAGTCGAGACGAACACGCAGCCTTGGAAGCGCACCTGGACGTCCGATGTTTTCGCCGCAAAGCTCGCGCGCAAAAAGGACATCGGCAAGCTACAGCGCATTACCTTGAGCCCGCTGACGGTTGGAAAATCCGCCGCGGACCGCTCGGCTTCCGGCCGCGTGAAATCCGCGACGTTCTTCGGCACGAAAGGCACGCTGCGCCTGACGGGAAATGATCTCCGCAGCATCTTTGGCCTGTCGAGCACGCTGTTCGACCTGAAGCTTTCCGGCAGCACCGTGACCGCGAATGGCTATGGCGCTGGCCACGGCCTCGGACTTTCCCAATGGGGCGCGCGCGCTTTCGCCGCGAAGGACATGAAATATCAAGACATTCTCTCGCATTACTATGCGGGCACGACGCTCAAGCAACTCTATAAAAAGTGAGGAACCATCTAAATTGACTATGCTGTTATCCGATTTTGACTATGACCTGCCGGAGGAGCGCATCGCGCAGACGCCGATTGAGCCGCGCAACGCTTCGCGCCTCATGGTGCTCGACCCCGTAAAGAAAACCATCCAGCACGACCATTTCTACAACCTCAAGCAGTACCTCGTGCCGGGTGACACGCTGATTTTCAACGATACGCGCGTCATGCCGGCCCGCTTGATCGGTCATCGCGACCAGACCGGCGGCAAGGTCGAGGTCTTCCTGCTGCGCCGCCTCGACGCCGACCACTGGGAGACGCTCGTGAAACCTGGCAAGAAGGCGCAGGTCGGCAACGTCATCAACTTCAGCGACGAACTCTCGTGTACGGTCACGGAGCACACGGACTTTGGCGGCCGCATCGTCGAGTTCCGCTATGAAGGCATCTTCGAAGAAATTCTCGACCGCCTCGGCGAGACGCCGCTGCCGCCGTACATCCACGAAAAACTCGAGGACAAGGAGCGCTACCAGACGGTTTATAACCGCGAGGAGGGGAGTGCTGCCGCGCCGACGGCCGGCCTGCACTTCACGAAAGAGCAGATGCAGGAGCTCAAGGACATGGGCGTCAACCTCGGTTTCGTCACGCTCCACGTCGGTCTCGGCACGTTCCGCCCCGTCAACGCCCTCCACATCGAGGAACACGAGATGCACAAGGAGTTTTACCACATCTCAGATGAGACGGCAAAACTCATCATGGACACGAAGGCGGCAGGCCACCGCGTCATTGCCGTCGGCACGACGTCCATCCGCACGCTCGAATCCGCCGCGACGGCCAAGGGCCAGATTGCGGGCAAGAGCGACTGGACGGGCATCTTCATCTATCCGGGCTACGATTTCAAAATCGTCGATGCCCTCGTGACGAACTTCCACCTGCCGAAATCGACGCTGATCATGCTGATTTCCGCGTTCGCAGGCCGGAGGTTCGTCCTCGATGCCTACAAGACGGCCGTCGAAGAAAAATACCGCTTCTTCTCGTTCGGCGACGCCATGTTCATCTCGCGCCCGCAGCCAGCAGACGAACGCGGGCGCGAAGTCGCCGAACTCGAAGCATCGCATAAAGAATAAAGAAAGCTATTTGCCTGATGGGAGGCCCTACCGCATGAAAGACCTGATTTCTCCATCCATCCACGACGTCACAAAAGCCATCCTTGAGGACTACGGGCACGGCCGCCCAATCGACAAGCTCGATGTCTTCAACCAGCCGGATACGAAGGTCATCTATGAACTCATCAATGAGCTCGTGCGCGTGGCCTATCCGGGCTTCTCGAAGGACAAAGCCTATCGCATCTACGACATCCGCAATAATCTTTCCATGGTCATCGAGGACATCGCGTTCCGCCTCAACAAGCAGATCGCCATCGCTCTGCGCTATGGAAAGGCGGAAGATGAAGTCGAACTCGCGAAGACGCGCGAGCAGTCGCAGCAGATTACGCTGGAATTTTTGCGCCGCATTCCGAAGGTCCGCGAATACCTCGCGACGGATGTCGCAGCTATCTTTGATGGCGACCCGGCCGCTGAGAGCGCTGACGAAATCATCTTTGCGTATCCGGGCCTCTATGCCATTACGATTTTCCGCTACGCGCACATCCTCTACGAGCTGCAGGTGCCGGTCATCCCGCGCATCATGACGGAGCTCGCGCACAGCAAGACGGGCATCGACATCAACCCGGGCGCGACGATCGGCAAGTATTTCATGATTGATCACGGCACGGGCATCGTCATCGGCGAGACGACGGAGATCGGCGACCACGTCAAGGTCTATCAGGGCGTCACGCTCGGTGCGCTCTCGACGTCTGGCGGCCGCAAGCTCTGGGCCAAGAAACGCCATCCGACCATCGAGGACTACGTCACGATTTATTCAGGCGCCTCGATTCTCGGCGGAGACACCGTCATCGGCCGCGGCGCCGTCATCGGCGGCAACGTCTTCCTGACGAAATCCATCGCGCCTGGCACGAAGGTCAGCGTCAAAAATCAGGAACTGCGCTTCGACCAGGACCACAAGGAGCTCCACGAAACGGATTCCGACGCGGCCTGGTTCTATGTCATCTGAATCTGTTCTGCAACTTTGCGCCCGTTTCTGGGCGCTTTTTCTTTTGTTCGAAAAAAACTGCAAAATTTTTCAATTTTTATGGCAGGATTCATCGCGTTCACGTCGAATATAAGCCTTAGAAAGCCACACATAATAGAGATTTCGCCTTTGGAAGCAGCGGAGCTTCACCTCTGTCATGCTTCCTGAAATTGGAGGAGAGTGAACCGAATGAAAAGAGTATGTGAGGATTGGAAGACGGAAGCTTTCACGCCTGACCTCATCAACGGCTCGTGGTGGGATGCCTTTGCGGAAAACGCCAAGGCAGCATCGGCAGAGATTCGCTGCGTCAAGGATAACGCAGCCGCTGCCGCAGAAGTCGCCAAGATTGCCGAAGAGGTCAAAGCAAAGGAAGTCGTCGTTGCGGGCGATGACAGCGATGAGGGGATTGCTGCCGCCTGCCAGGCCCTCCAGGATTCTGGCCGCACGGTCTACCGCGACAAATTCGAAGTCGCCGAGCATGCCCCGAAGGCAGAGCTCGGTCTTTCGCGTGCCGAGTTCGCCGTCGGCGAGACGGGCAGCGTCGTCGTTGACACGTATTCTTATGAAGCCCGCGTCGTCGGCATGCTGCCGATCGCCCATATCGTCCTGCTCGATGCAAACAACACGACCGAGAACGTCACGACGGCATTCAAGGTCATGGCCCGCGTCTTCAAGAAAGGCTACCTCGGCTTCATCACGGGGCCGAGCCGCACGGCTGACATCGAGCGCGTCCTGAGCCTCGGCGTTCATGGACCGCATCGCTTCTTCATCGTAGCCATCGGAAAAGAGGAGGGCGAAACGAAATGAGTGAGACCCGCAACCTGAAACAAGAAATCGACGTAAAGCTCCATGACCCGGTACTGCGCGACGCGCTCAGCCGTTTTGCCGACCAGTATCCAGGCTCCCGTCTGAAGTCCTATGCGAATGTTGACAGCATCGAAGACCTGCGCGACGACCTCAAGGAAATGAAGCACTGGACGGTGCAGCACATCGAAGAAGTCGCTGACGAATTCGAGAAGAACGTCAAGGCGCGCGGCGGCCACTTCTTCCGCGCGAAAGACGGCGACGAGGTCAAGAAATACGTCCTCCAGATCTGCAAGGAACAGAACGTCAAGCGCGTCGTCAAATCGAAATCCATGGCCTCCGAGGAAATCCACCTCAACGAGTGCTTTACAGAAAACGGCATCCATGTCCGCGAGACCGACCTCGGCGAGTGGATGCTCGCCGTCGCGGGCCAGAAGCCATCGCACATGGTCATGCCGGCCATCCACCTCAACCGCCAGCAGTGCGCGGGCTTCTTCTCGCATGAACTCAAAGAAGAGATTCCGCCTGACATCCCGTTCATGATCTCGACGGCGCGCCGCGTCCTGCGCGAGGAATTCCTCTCGGCGGACATGGGCATCACGGGCGCGAACTTCGGCATCGCAGAGAACGGTGCCATCGGCCTCGTCACGAACGAAGGCAACGCGCGCCTCGTCACAACGCTGCCGCGCATCCACGTCGTCCTGATCGGCTATGAAAAGCTCATTCCGAAGATCGAAGACGCTTCGAAGATTCTGCGCCTGCTGCCGCGCAACGGCACGTGCCAGCGCATGACGAGCTACATGACGATGGTTGACGGCCCGACGCCGGTCATTCACAAAGTGGACGGCAAGTGGGTCGAAGAAGATCGCCAGCAGTACGTCATCCTGCTCGACAACGGCCGCCTCAAGGCTGCGCATGATCCGAAGCTTCAGGAAGTCTATCAGTGCGTGCGCTGCGCATCCTGCCTGAATGTCTGCCCAATCTGGACGCTCGTCGGCGGCCATGTCTACGGCCACATCTATTCCGGCGGCATCGGCGCCATCCTCACGGGCATCCTCGGAAACATGCAGGCGTTCGGCCAGTTCAGCGACCTCTGCATCGGCTGCCGCCGCTGCACGACGGTCTGCCCGGGCAAGATTCCGATCCCGGACATCATCGACGAGCTGCGTTCGCGCTATGTCAAGGAACACGGCCTCGCACTGCCGGAGAAGACGGTCTTCCAGAAGATCCTCGCAAACCGCAGCATCTTCCATCGCCTGATCCGCATCGCCTCCGTCGCGCAGAAGCCGGTCGCTTCCGGCGGCTTCGTCCGCAACCTGCCGCTGTTCTTCGCCGGCATGACGAAGGGACGCAGTCTGCCGGCCATCGCTGACAAGCCGTTCCGCGATCGCTTCCCAGCCCTCGAGAAGAAGAATCCATCGAATCCGAAGAAGACTGTCGCGTTCTTCTCGGGCTGCAACCTCGACTTCGTGTTCCCGGATACGTCCGTCCACGTCGTCGAAGTCCTGCAGGATCTCGGCTACAAAGTCGTCTATCCGATGGGGCAGAGCTGCTGCGGCAAGCCGGTCCTCGGTATGGGCGACCGCGAAACGGGCCGCAAGATTGCAAAGCAGAACATCGAAGCGTTCGAGAACTGCGGTGCGGACGTCATCCTGACGGCGTGCCCGACGTGCGCAGAGACGCTCTCGCATACGTATCATATGATTTTCGAAGATGACCCGCAGTGGAGCGCCCGCGCCGATGCGTTCGCGAAGAAGATTTATGAGTTCACGAGCTTTGTCGCCAATGCCTATGAAAAGGCCGGCCGCCTCAAGAAGCAGACGGCGCCTGGTGCACACAAGGTCACGTATCACGATTCCTGCCATATGCGCCGCGGCCTTGGCATCTACAAAGAGCCGCGCGCTCTCCTTGACAGCGTCGCCGATGTCGATTTCGTCGAGATGAAGAACCCTGACAAGTGCTGCGGCATGGCTGGCGCCTTCGGTGTCAAGTACAGCGAAATCTCGCTGCCGATGCTCGAAGAGAAGATCGAGAACATCAAAAACACCGGTGCCGACACGATTGCCGTCGCTTGCCCGGCCTGCATGATGCAGATTGGCGGTGGCCTCGACAAACAGGCGCCGAACATCAAGATCCGCCACGTCGCGGACATCCTCGCCGAAGCCCTTCATAAGTAATTCGCTGATTTTCTGAAGTTTGCATCCCTCCACGCAATGTTGTACAATAGTATGGATTGCGAGGTGAGGTCATGCATCAGGAAACGATAGAAAAAGTGGAAGCCTCGCTCGAAGGCTGGCAGCTTTTGGAAAGCTTGCCGCCCGAGATTGCAGGCTTCCACTTTTCGCTTTTACGGGCGCCGCACGAGGATATGTACGATATTTTTTCGTATGAAAATCCTGCGCTCCATCGCCGCGTGACGGCGTACTTCCATGAAGAGACACAGGAGTACAAGCTGCGCGTCCGCATCGGCTTCATCGAGTTTTGCAGGATCGAATTCATCACGGCTTCGCTCGGCGCCTTTTCGCAGGCGCTCGAAGAGCATCTCGCAGCGCTCATCGATGGCATGGTGACATTTCATCCTGAATCGCTGAGCAGCCTCGTCCTCAAAAAAGGCATCCGTGAATGGCCGTATGGCAAGCAGCTGCCGGAGACGCTCGAAGGGCACGAGCTCTTCATCCGCCCGCAGCAGCCCGTCAAGATCACGAATGGTTCATATATCATCATCGACTACGTTGATTTCGAGCAGGAAAGCGACGTCACAATCTACTACAACATGTATCGCGACGAGTTCTGGGGGGAAGTGCGTGCGCATTCCATTCCGGACGTTTCCTATGTGTTTGACTGCCACGAGCTCGACGAGCTCCAGAAAAAACTCGAGGAACATCTTGTGCCACGCCTGCACGAAGCGCGGAATCTCGCCGTGACGCTCGAGAAAAAGAATGCGGAAATCAAAGCTGAAAGCGACGCCATCGTCACGGCCATTGCCGAGCGGGAACAGCAGGCCGCAGAAGCATCCGAAGCATCCAAAGGAGGAAGCACCGCCCCATGATTGTGATTGAAAAAGCCATCCTGCACATCCTTGATTTCACGTCGGGCGTCACGGTCTATTCCGACCAGCCCATGGAGCTCGAGGATTCCGTGCAGACGTTTTTGCAGAAGCACCTCGAAAAGATGCTCGCGCGCACGGATGCCAAAACGGGAAAATTCTACGACGACAGCGCATTCCAAAAGGCGTATCAGGGTTATCTCGCGGGTGCGACGGACTTCGTCTCCTTTACGAAAGACATCGCCAAGAAGCTCGAAAATGCCTATCTCCATACCGACGAGCCCGTCTCGACGGACATCATCTGCCTCGACCTGCGCGTTGACGACCGCCGTCAGTTCGTCCTGCTCAAGTGCACGAATCACACGGGCTATGTCCATCAGGTCAACCAGACGGAGCAAGGCGTCGAAAACGACATCATCCATCACTACGCCATCCTGCCGGGGCCGGGGCAGCGCATCGACGAATTCGTCGTCATTGACGCCGAGACGCTGGAACTCCATCTCGTCGCGAAAAAATACAGCGTCGATGGCGACAGCTGCCTCGTGCTGCCCGAGCTGCTGCTCGAATGCAGTCTCGCGCCGTCGCAGAAGGATGCCTTGAAGAGTCTCCAGGACACGACGGCGAAAGTCGCCGAATCGTATGGACAGGACGGCGTCACGGCGGCAGCGGCCGCGAAAAACTACGTCGCCGAGCACATGGAGATTTCCGACGAGCTCGACCTCAAGAAGGCAGGCGAGGAAATCTTTGCCGGACAGCCCGCGATGCAGGCCGATTACAACCGCCAGATCGAGGAGCAGGGCTTCGAAGCGCCCGTCCAGATGGATCAGGAGCAGACACTCAAAAAGGTCGCGAAGCACAAGCTCAAGACCGATACGGGCATCGAACTCACGATTCCGACCGATTACTTTGACAACACGCAGTACCTCGAATTCAACAATTGCGAGGATGGCACGATTTCCATCACCATCAAGCACGTTGCGAGTATTGTGAACCGGGGATGAGGGAAGGAAGGCTTGTGCGCGGGTCGGGCGGGGGCTTCCAACGGGCTCAACGCTGACACGGCCTGTTGGGCTTGATATACTTTGTAACTTTCGGTTCACATCGTTGTATCTCGTCTCTTTCCGTTTCCTTACAGCTAAAAGAGCCCTTATGGAAGCCACCGCCCTCCCGAAGGTTGTACTGACATTACGAAGAAATGTTTCTCGCTGTTGCCAGAAATAGCTGATACAGCAGCCTCCCTCTCAGAGGGCAATGTCATTAAGTTAAGGAATTCGATGTGCGTTGGCGCCCTCTGAGAGGGAGCTGTCAGCCGAATGGCTGACTGAGGGAGTCTCACAAGATGGGCGTGTGAGATATACGATTGCATCTTACGCGGGCATCGAAGAGT
>JALEZZ010000019.1 GCA_022773585.1 Selenomonas sp.
CGGAAGAAGCTTCCACGACAGCACACTATTTTGCCATCCAGGATGCCGCCTGAGCCGATTCTTGACGGCAGGCAGAAATTTGTATCGATATTGTCCGTTTGCCAAGCAAGCTGAAAAATTGGGCTTATTGAGCAGACATTAGGTAGAGCCAGAATTTTTTAGTTGTCTGCTGTCGGGTCGCCGACGAGGAACATGTAGGCGATGACGACGATGCCGAGCACGATGCGATACCAGCCGAACGCCTTGAAGTCGTTCGTCTTGATGTAGCTCAGCAGGAACCGGATGGAAAGAATCGAGACGATGAACGCCGTCACCATGCCGAGCACGAGGATCAGCACCTCGGCGCCCGTGTAGTGGATGCCGAACTTCACCATCTTGAGGAAGCTCGCGCCGAACATGACCGGGATAGCGAGGAAGAACGTGAACTCCGTCGCGACATAGCGGCTCGCGCCGAACAGCAGGCCGCCGATGATCGTCGCGCCCGAACGGCTCGTGCCCGGCACGAGCGAGAGCACCTGGAAGAATCCGATGATCAGCGCCGTCTTGTAGTCGAGGTTCCGCAGGTCCGTGATGCGAGGATGACGGCGCTTGTTGTAGTTCTCGATAATGATGAACAGGATGCCGTAGAAAATGAGCGTCGTCGCGACGACGGGCGCCGTCATGAGATGCTCTTCCATGAACTTGTTGAGCATCAGGCCGATGATGCCGGCCGGCAATGTGGCCACGATGACCTTTTTCCAGAGTTCGACGGTGTCGCGCTTCTCCTGCCGCGACTTCCACGACGAGAACGGGTTGAGCTTCTCGAAATTCAGCACGACGACGGCGAGGATGGCGCCGAGCTGGATGACGACGAGGAACATGTCCATGAACTGCTTCGTGACATTGAGCTTGATGAACTCGTCGACGAGAATCATGTGGCCTGTCGAAGAAATTGGCAGCCATTCCGTGAGGCCTTCGACAACGCCAAGGATGACGGTCTTGATTAAATCTGCAATCGCTACGTCCAAAATATTTTCCTCCTGCATGCGCAAATTGATTTCTGAATTTGGGAACAGGTCATATTATAGCACGGAGCGTCAAGGCTGTGCACCCCTCTTTGGCTTCTTTATCAAAAGTTTACGGAAGCAATGATGAAAGACGTTGGTCCAGATTGGCATAGATTTTCTGTTCCTATCTAGGAGACAAACCGCAGGCGTAGCAGTGCTACGTCGAGGATTTGTCGACGACGAGAGGACGGAAAAGATATGACAAGATGGGCTGACGGATTTCATCAGTGCTTCCTTACGCCTCGCGCGGATTTCCTGCGAGATTTCGCAGGGCATCGGGATCGAGAATCGTCAGGCGGCCACGGCCGGGCTGCACGTAGCCTTCCTGCGAAAAATACTTCACGAGGCGGCTCACGACCTCTCGCGCACTGCCCATGTATTTCGCAATCTGCTCATGCGTCAGGCGGATCTCGCGGCTCCCCGTCTTTTCCATCTCCTCCACGAGAAAGAGCGCGAGGCGACGGTCAGCCGAAAGGAACAGGATTTCCTGCAGCTTCCAGAGCATTTCCGAAAGGCGGTGCGCGGCCGTCTCGTAAGCATACGCCTTAACGTAGATGTTCTGCTGTACGAGCTTGTTGAAGACGGGCGCGTCCGTGCGCAGGACGTCCGTGTCTTCTTCGGCGTCGATGTAGACGTCGAACGTCACAGCATCAAGCGTGCACGAAGCCGAAAGGATGCCGACATCGCCGGGGAACAGCCGGTAGAGCGTGATGTCGCGGCCGTCTTCCGAGAGCGTGTAGACGCGCAGCTGCCCCGTCTTGATGAGCAGCACGCCGATGCAGTCGAACGGGCCGCGATGCACCTGCGTGCCCTTGGCGTAGCGGATGGGATGCGTGCCAGTGTTGGCGAGCTCTTTTTCTTTGTCGGAAAGGTGGGGCCAGAACGTGAAGGTACGGATGTAGAGGTCGGAGGCTTTTTCGGGCATGCAGACACTCCTTTCAAAATAAAGAAAAGACATGCCTCCCACGAATGCGAATCAAACAGGTCTTTCTCCCTTTTCATCGCACCCGCGGAAGTCATGCCTTCCTCCTGACACGTCGTACAAGGGACTCCCCCCGCCCTTCGGGCCCTCCCCCCTCTGGGAAGGGGGCACACTATGAGGGGTGCTCCCTTCCTGACGTGAAGTTTTTCAAATTGTTCTATCAGCGGAACAGCTGGCTGACGCTGCGGTGGCTCTGGATGCGGATGATGACGTCCGCAATCGGCTCGGCGAGCGAGAGCACGACGATCTTGTCGCTGTGCTTCTCCGGCGGCAGCGGAATCGTATCCGTGATGACGAGCTTTTCAATCGGCGAATCGTTGATGCGCTGCACGGCCGGATCCGAGAGGATGGCATGCGAGCACGAAGCGAAGATGCGCTTGGCACCGCGTTTCTGGAGCGCGCGAGCGCCTTCGCAGAGCGAGCCTGCCGTGTCGACAATGTCGTCGATGATGACGGCCGTCTTGTCCTTGACATCGCCGATGAGGTTCATGACCTCGGCGCAGCCCGGTTTCGGACGGCGCTTCTCGATGATGGCAATCGGAGCCTGGAGGTGGTCAGCAAGGATACGGGCGCGCGTGACACCGCCGAGGTCCGGCGAGACGACGACGACATCCTCGAGCTTCTGTGCGCGGAAGTAGTTCGCAATCGTCGGAGCGGCCGCGAGATGATCGACCGGGATGTCGAAGAAGCCCTGGATCTGGCCCGCATGGAGGTCGACCGTGACGACGCGCGTGCAGCCAGCCGTCGTCATGAGGTTTGCGACGAGCTTTGCCGAAATCGGCTCACGGCCGCGCGTCTTGCGGTCCTGACGCGCATAGGCATAGTACGGCACGACGGCCGTGATGCTGTGCGCCGAGGCGCGCTTGCAGGCATCTGCCATGATCAGGAGCTCCATGAGGTTGTCGTTCACGGGGTACGACGTCGGCTGGATGATGAAGATATCCTTGCCGCGGATGCTCTCGCTGATCATGACCTGGGTCTCGCCATTGTTGAAGTGGCCGACATAGGCATCACAGAGATTGACGCCGATGCGGTCCGCGATCTTGTTCGCGAGCGCGGGGTTGGCATTGCCGGCCAGAATGACCAAGTTTCCAGTGTCTAAAGCCATTTTGCTTAACTCCTCCAGTTCTTTTGCAGAAAAACGAAAAAGGTCTCTTGTCCTTGCATTTTATCATCAACGGTTGCGTTTGTCCACCCAACCCGTGATATTCTTCTGGCGGGCGCGCCCAACAGCGAGCGAATTTGCCGGCACGGTCGTCGTGATGGTCGAACCAGCCGCAATGTAGGCGCCGTCTTCGACCGTCACAGGTGCGACGAGGTTCGAATTGCAGCCGACGAAGGCGTTGTTTCCGATTTTGGTCCGGAATTTCTTTTTGCCGTCGTAATTGACCGTGATTGTGCCGCAGCCCATGTTGACGTTCTCGCCCATGTCGCAGTCGCCGATATAGGAAAGATGCGGCAGCTTCGAGCCTTTGCCGATGGTCGAGTTCTTGACCTCGATGAAGTTGTCGATTTTGACGCCCTCGCAGATGTGCGTACCGGGACGCAGGTGGACGAACTGGCCGAGCTTGACATTGTCATCGACGACGGCATCGTGCGCATAGAGGAACTGGCCCGTGACGCCATTCCCGATCTTCGTGTTCTGGATGCGCACGGACGGGCCGATTTCGCAGTTCTCGCCGATGACCGTGCCGCTCTCGAGGTACGTCATCGGATAGAGCACCGTGTCGCGGCCGACCTCGACGTCGCTGTCGACAAACGTCGTTGCCGGGTCGATGATGCTGACGCCTTCCGCCATGAGCTCTTCGTTCTTGCGCTGGCGCAGGATGCGCTCGGCGTTCGCGAGCTGTGCGCGGCTGTTGACGCCGAGCGTTTCCTCATAGTCGTCTGCCGCGACGGCCCAGATTTTTTCGCCCTGCTTCTGGAGGATTTCGAGAACATCCGGCAGATAGTATTCGCCCTGCGCGTTGTCATTCGTGACATGCTCGAGGGAAGCAAACAGTGCCTGCGCGTCAAAGCAGTAGATGCCGGAGTTGACTTCGCGCACCTTGCGCTCTTCTTCCGTCGCATCCTTGTGCTCGACGATTTTCTCGACAGAGCCGTCCGCCTTGCGGATGATGCGGCCATAGCCCGTCGCATCCGGCATGACGGCCGTCAGGACGGTCGCTTTCGCCTTGGCCGCCACATGTTCGTCAAAGAGCTTTTTGAGGAGTTCGCTCGTGAGGAGCGGCGTGTCGCCGCAGAGCACCATGACCGTGCCCTGCTCATCTTTGAGCAGAGGAGCCGTCATCTTCACGGCATGGCCCGTGCCGAGCTGCTGCTCCTGCGTGACGAACTCGGCCTTCGCCTTGAGCTGCTCCAGCGCCTCGCGCACGCGCTCCCCGCCGAAGCCCGTAACGACAATCTGGCGCTTTGCGCCAGCAGCCTTTGCAGCGTCGAGCACCTGCTGGACCATGGCCTTGCCGCCTGCCTTGTGCAGGACTTTTGGGAGCTTCGACTTCATGCGCGTACCCTTGCCGGCCGCGAGGATGATGGTGACGAAATCTGACATTTTAGATGGTTCCTCCTGATTTATTCTTCGGACTTTGACGCCTTGCGCGCCTTCTTGCCCGCTTTTTTCTCGGATTCTTTCTTCTTGGCATCAACCGCCTTGAGGAGCGTCTTCTCCGACATCTCCATATGGCGCTCGGCCGCCTTCTTTGCGCGCTTCACATCGCCCTCGGAAATGGCCTCGACGATTTCGCGATGCTCTTCGAGCGTCGTTTCGAGACGGCCCGGATACGACATCGAGAGCGTGCGGAAACGCGTGAGCTGGTCGCGAAGATTCGAAATGATGCCGACGAGACGGCTGTTGCGCGCCGCATGATAGAGGAGATCGTGGAACTCGATGTCCGTCTTGACGATGTTGTCCATGTCGCCGTCTTCGACGTAGCCGCCGATCTGGACGAGCAAGCGCTGCAGGCTCTCAAGCTCCTCGGCCGTGATGCGCTCGGCTGCGAGGCCGTTCGACAGGGACTCGAGCGCCGTGCGGATCTCGAAGATCTCGTTGATGTCGCGGATGGACATGCTCGCGACATACGTGCCGCGGCGCGGCATCATGATGACGTAGCCTTCGAGCTCGAGCTTGCGGATGGCTTCGCGCACCGGCGTGCGGGAAACGCCGAGTTCCTCGGCGAGCTGGATCTCCATGAGGCGCTCGCCCGGTTTCAGCACGCCGCGACGGATGGCATCGCGCAGCGATTCGCAGACGACTTCACGGAGCGGCTGGTAGCTGTCCAGCCGGATGGGCGAAAGTTTCTTTTCCATATCAAGTCCCTCATTTCGTATTGCAACCGACGGTCTTCGTGACGAAGACGTCGACATCTGGCAGGCGGACAGCTTCTGCGACTTTCTCTGCCTGCTCCCGCGTCTCCGCAAAACCGAAGACGGTCGGGCCGCTGCCAGACATGAGGCTGGCGAATGCGCCTGCCTCCTTCATCATCTCCTTGAGCTTCGAGATGACCTCATACCGCTTTATCGTAGCACTTTCGAGAACATTGCACAAGAAAGAAGCCGCTTTCCTGCGGGCTCCGGCCTCGATAGCACGAATCATCGCATCATTATCTGGATGCCGCTCGGCAGGATGCGCATCGTAGGCGCCATATGCCCAGGCCGTCGAAACCGAGACATGCGGTTTCGCGAGCACGACGTACGTCTCTGGGAAATCCGGCAGGCGTCTGAGCACCTCGCCGCGCCCCGTCGCGAGCATCGTGCCGCCCATCAGCGTGAACGGGATGTCCGAGCCGAGCCGCGCGCCGAGCTCGCAGAGCTTTTCATCGCCCGCGCCGAGCTCATAGAGTGCATCCATGCCGCGCAGCACGGCGGCCGCATCCGCGCTGCCGCCCGCGAGTCCCGCCGCCATCGGGATGCGCTTCGTCAGATGAATCGCGACGCCGCCCGGCAGATGGTACTCCTCCTGCATGAGTTTCGCTGCGCGATACGCGAGATTCTTTTCATTCGCGCGGAGCCACGGCACGTCGATTACGAGGCCGATGCCCGGCGCCTCGCGCTTTTCGAGCGTCAATGTATCTGCGAGACCGACGGCCTGCATGACCATCGCGACCTCATGAAACCCATCCTCGCGCGTCCGGAGGATGTCGAGCGTCAGATTGATCTTCGCCCGTCCCTCGATTGTAATCAAGAAGCATCCACTCCATCCAGAGATGATTTTGTATACGAAATACAATCAAATCAATTTTATCAGTTTTTCACCGTACGGACAAGGGATTTCCTTCCAGCATATCGAAATCTATAGGCAGACTTCTATATTATTGGAGGTATGTATCTTGCATCGTCCGATTCCCATTCGGTTTTTCTTTTTCTTCTCCGTCGCGCTCGCCATCGCGGCCGGGCTGCTCTGGCTCCTGCTCGAAGGGCCGGAAAGCGCGGTGCCGACGGCGCTCGCGACGTTGATTGCAGCGCTCCCCATCCCGTACGCGCTCGCCTGCCTCTTCGCCGACCGCGCGGCGCACAAAGCGCTCGCAGATGCGGGTGCCGCTGCCGAGGGCGGCGCGCTCGACCTGCTCAAGGATGTCGATACGGTCATCCTGCGCCGCAGCCTGCTGATGACCGGCGAGCCGCACATCAAGGAGCTCGCACCCGAAGGCATGACGCAGTCCGCGCTGCTCGCGCTCGCCGCCTCGGCGGAACAAGAAGCCGAGCACCCCTATGCGCGCGTCATCTGCGAAACGGCGGAAAACCGCATGCTGCGCCTTCACCGCCTCGCAGCTGCGAATGTCGTGCCGCATGCAGGTGCCGAAGCCCTGCTCACGCGGCAGGCGCTCCGCGTCGGCCGTCTCGACTGGCTCGAAGACGAAGGCGCCAAGCTCAGCGCCGAGCTCGCGACGCGCGCCGACCAGCTTGCAACGAAGGGACTCGCCGTCATCGGCGTGAGCCTCGGCCGCCGCGTGCGCGGCCTCATCGCCTTTGAGCAGGATCTTTCCGAGGACGCGAAAGCAGCCATCGCCGAGCTCGACCGCGCCCAGGTCAAGACCGTCCTCTTCACGAGCGGCAGCCACCGCTATGGCCTCGCACTCGCAAAAGCCATGGGCATCGCAGAAGTGAAGTCCAGTGCCAGCCCTGATGACCTCGCGCGCGAGCTCCAGCTCCGCAAGGCGCGTGGCAGCGTCATCGCCTCGCTCGCCCCGGGCTTCGAGAGCTCTGCCGACCTCGTCATCGACATCGCACCAAAGGGCACGCCGCATCTAATCGCTTCTGACACGGCAGCAAAAGCAGAAATGCAAACGACAATGCCGAAGCCCGATGCCGAAACCGCAGACGAAAAAAGCGGGGCCGAGCCGACCGCCGAGCCTGCACATCTCCGGCTCGCGTCTCTCTCCCCGCTTTCTTCCTTGATGACTGCGACAAAGCGCGCCGCCAGCGCCCTTCGCCTCGGCTTCCGCCTCTCGCTTTTGTTCTTCATCCTGCTCGTGCTGCCCGCATTCGGCGTGCTCCATGCAGCAGGCGGCCCATTTCTCAATCCCGTCATCACGCTCTTGGGGCTGCTGCTTGCGACTATCGTCACATCGGCCTTCGTCCTCCATCGAGCCTGACAGCTTTCCTCATTTCATCGACGTGTCATAATCTCGCCCCTGCACGATGCGGGGGCGTTTTTCATTGTAGGCGGGATTGACGATGCTTCGCGCCGGGTCGTACTCCGGCGTGCGGATGCCCAAGAAATCAAGCAGCGTATGAATCATGTCGTCCGTCATGTACGGGCGGTTCGTTGCCGCCTCAATGGCCTGCCATTTGTCGGGGTGGCGCTCGCGCCAGCTCGGCGAAGCATAGATGAGCATCGGCACCTCGAGCATGTAGCGGTTCGGATGCTCCTCGACATGGCCCGACATCGCCGTGTCATTGTCATAGACGGCTTCGCCGTGGTCGGGCAGATAGATGACGAGCGCGTCCTTGTCGGCGAATTTGCCGAAAATCGAACTCACGATGAAATCATTATAGAAGATGGCATCGGCATACTGCGCGATTTCTGTGCGCTTCGACTCGCTGTACGTATTCTCGGGCGCGGCGAGATCGTCTTTCTGGTACTTCGTGAACGCATAGGGATAGCGCAGGTAATAGAGGCCGTGGCCGCCCATGAGGTGGATGACGTAGAAATCCTTGCCCGTGCCCTGCGCGACCGCATCATCAATCATCGGGAACAGCGCTTCGTCGAGGCAGGCGTCCTCTTCATGCGATTCGCGCATGCGCGTGAACGCCTTCGTCGTCGAACGGTTCGCAAAGAGCGCGGCGACGTTGCCCCAGATGCCCGAACTCTCCTGATTCGAAAGCCAGTGCGTCGCATAGCCCGCTTTGCCCATGACGTCGATGAGGTTGTTCGCCTCGTACCACTCCTGCCCCGCCGCAACGCTCTCGGCATCGGCGAACGTCAGGAGCTTTCGCAGGACGGCGACCGTCGCGCCCTCGGGACTGATGACGTCGCGGAAGACGGCGATGTCGCCTTTCGCGGCGAGCTCGTCGAAATTCGGCGTGTTCTCGAGCGGATAACCATAAAGGTGCAGGCGGCCGCGCGCCGTCGATTCGCCGAGGATGAAGACGACCTGCGATGTGTCGCTGCCATTTTCCGTAACGGTTGCTGTATTCTCCATCGAAGCTGAGAGCTTTTCATAGGCGCGGATGTTGTCGACTGACGTCACAGCCGCCTCGCCGACGCGCACGGGCGGGATGTCAAGCGTACCGCTCGTGATGAAGTTCATGTAGTTCTTCAGGAGCACCGTGCCCGAGCCGCAGCCGATGACAAAGAGAATCAGGAAGAACCACGTCCGCGTGCGGCGCGAAAAGAACGTGAAGCGCTGGCGGAAGAACCAGCCCCAGCCTAGAAGCAGCAGCACGGCAAAGACGCCGAGCGACAGCAGGCTCCGCCAGCCGAAATACATCTCGAGAAACTCCCCCGCCTCGCGCGGATTCGTCTGCAGGATGGCCGTGATGATGCCCGCGCCGACGAGCGTCTGATACGTCGTGATGGCAAAGACCTCGAGACCCGCGAGCGCGGCCGAGAGCACGAAAGAAATGCCAAGCATCGCCTGCCGCACGCGCCGCCACGGGATGCACGAAAGCAGCAGGCAGTAAAGCGCCACGCCCGCCAGCAGGAACATGCCGTCGAGGAACAGCACGGGGAGCTCGGTGTCACGGTACATCGTGAGGTTCTGCCAAACGATGGTGAAATAATTGAGGACGAAGAGCAGGACGATCCAGCCGATGTGGGTCTCGATGAGCCGCTCCGTTGCCGCAAGAAGTTGCAGAAGTTTCTGTTTCAAAAGGGAAGCCTCGTTTCACAAAAGAGGGCTGCTGCACGCTGTGCAGCAGCCCTCTTGATTCAAAAAACCTTATTCTTTCTCGAACATATCTTTTCCGACGCCGCAGATGGGGCAGACCCAGTCATCTGGCAGGTCTTCGAAGGCCGTGCCCGGGGCGATGCCGTGATCGGGATCGCCGACGGCGGGATCGTACTCATAGCCGCAAGGGCCGCAAACGTATTTATCCATAGTGATGACCTCCTCTATCTCTATCGCGCTGCCAGCCTCAGGCGAGCAGTGCTTTGACCAGCTCCGGCACCTTGGCGAAGTCTTCCTCGCCGGGGTTCCAGAGCGACTTGACATTTTCATCGACGACATCGAAGCCTGCTTCTTTGAGCTCTTTCTGCAGGACGGCGACGCCTTCGCCGCTCCAGCCATAGCAGCCGAACGCGGCAGCCTTCTTGTTCTTGAACTTCAAGGACTTCGCAAACGAAATCCAGGCCGTGACGCTCGCGAGGATGTCGTTGATCGCCGTCGGCGAGCCGACCGCGATGGCCTTCGACTTGAAGACCTCCGTCATGACCTCGTTCTTGTCGCTCTTCGCGATATGGAAGACCTTGACGACGGTCGACGGGCTCTGCTTCTTGATTTCCGCCTCGATGGCATGCGCGATGGCCTTCGTGCCATTCCACATCGTATCATAGACGACCGTGATCTGGTCTTCCTGATACGCTTTCGCCCACTCGGCGTACTTCTCGATGATCTTGAACGGCTTCTCGCGCCAGATGGCGCCATGCGACGGCGCAATCATCTCGATGGGCAGGTTGAGCTTTGCAATCTCGTCGAGCTTGCGCGGAATCAGCGCCGCGAACGGATTCAGGATGTTGACGAAATACTTCAGCGCCTCATGCCAGAGCACGTCCTGCTCGGAAAGGTCGGCGAAGAGCTCGCTCGTCGCGTAGTGCTGGCCGAACGCATCCATCGAGAACAGGATGTTTTCGCCCGTCAGGAATTCCGCCATGGAATCCGGCCAATGGAGCATCCGCATCTCGACGAACTGGAACTTCTTGCCACCCCCGATGTCGAGCTCGTCGCCCGTCTTCACGACATGGAAATTCCAGCCCTGCTTGCCGTACTGTCCCTCGAGGCTCTTGACAGCCATGGCCGTGCAGTAAATCGGCGTGCCCGGAATCTCTGCGAGCAGTGCGGGCAGTGCGCCCGAATGATCGGCCTCGCCATGATTCACGATGATGGCGTCAATCTTCTTGAGGTCGATTTCCTGCTTGAGGTTCTGGATGAAGTCGTAATGATGCGGCGTCCAGACCGTATCGATGAGGACCGTCTTTTCCTCCTCGACGAGGTAGGCGTTCTGGCTCGATCCATGGAAGATGGAATAATCATCGCCGTGGAACGTCTCAAGCTCCCAGTCGAGATAGCCGATCCAGCTCACATTTCCCTTGACGTGTTTTCTCATAGTCTCATTCCCTTCGTTATCACTTGCCTTTACTTCCCTTGATTCGACACAAAGATGCAGAATCCTCTTTGCTCTGCTATAATAGACGAAGAAATTTTGAACCCATCCGATGGAGGAAACCATATGACACAGGAAACTTTCCACAAGCTCACGCATCTCGTGCTCGATTCGCCGATGAAGCCGCCCGCGAACCTCTTTGCCAAGGGCATCGACGACTGGCATGCGCGCGCCCGCCTCGCGCACTTCCTCGCGATGCCGCAGCTCGGCAAGATTGACGAAGCCATCGAACTCTTCCGCACCGTTGCGCCCGAGGATGTCGATGAGGAAAATGCCGAAGACGTCGAAGAAAAAGTCTTCGCGCTACAGAAGCTCGCCGATCTCGAGCGCAAGATTGACGGCAAAGGCGAGGACGCACTGCGCCATATCGACGAGGCCATCGAGCTCGCCGAGAGCACGGACTTCCTCTACAAATACATCCTGCGCGGCGAGCTCTGGGGCGACCGCTGGAACATCATGCATCAGCTCGACATGGGAAAGGAAGCCGAGGAAGAAGTCGACGAGCGCATCGAGGCGTACAAGGACATCCCCGTCGAGCATGTCAGCTATCTCTACTACGGCTACCGCTTCAAGGCCATGCGCGCGGCCGAGCGCGGCGTGACGCTCGTCGCGAAAGACTACATGCACATGGCGCTCCACTCGATGGAGATTCCGCCCGAGTACGAAGCCGGTCTCGAAAAAGCCTTCTCGGCCACGCATGACAACGCCTCGTGGATTCTCAACGAAGTTGACCGCGCGACGCCGAACCCCGACACGGTGCACTGGGACATCTGACGATTGACAAAGTGACAAAAAAGTTCTTGCTTTTTCCTGTCGAAGTGTGCTATAGTGATTGCAATATCGACAAGCGATGAGAGGAAGAGTACATCGTGGAGCCCCGAAGAGAGGATGCGGCTGGTGCGAGCATCTGGGGCGAAGCGCTGGAAAGCTAGCCTTGAGCTGCGAGGAGGCCAATGCCTCGCCGTCCGGCCGCGTTAAGGTCTTCGAGTGGAGCGCCGCAGGTGCTCCGACAAAGGTGGTACCACGGGAAAACAAGCCTCGTCCTTTTCAGGACGGGGCTTTTCGTATGGAGGCTATTTGCCTGACGGCAAATGGCTAAGATATCCGTAAGCGCTAAAGCGCTAACGGCTCTCTTAAGGGGGATTTACATCATGAGGGAACTTCTGGAACTTCTGGAACACGATGCGCGCCGTCCGGTCAGCGAGATCGCGCCGATGCTCGGCAAGAGCGAGTACGAGGTCGAGCAGGACATCCGCCGCCTCGAGAAGGACAAGGTCATCCTGTCGTATAACACGCTCATCAACTGGGAAAAATTCGGTGACAACACCGTCACGGCCATCATCGAGGTCAACCTCATGCCGCAGCGCGAAGTCGGTTTTGACGCCATCGCCGAGCGCATCTACCGCTTCGACGAGGTGCGCACGGTCTATCTCATGAGCGGCAGCTTCGACCTCCTGGTCATCATCGAGGGCAAGTCGCTGCAGGACGTCGCAAACTTCGTCGCGACGCGCCTCTCGACGATTGACGGCGTCACGCAGACGCGCAGCCATTTCATGCTCAAAGCCTACAAGAAAGACGGCATCGTCATCAACGACGAAGAACGCGACCGCAGATTGGTGGTGACGCCGTAATGAAGACCGACATCGACCTTACGAAGCGCCTCTCCCCTGCCGTCCAGTCCATCGCGCCGTCCGGCATCCGCAAGTTCTTCGACATCGCGGCGAAGATGGAAGATGTCATTTCCCTCGGCGTCGGCGAGCCGGACTTCATCACGCCGTGGCCGATCCGCGAGAGCTGCGTCTACGGCCTCGAGCAGGGCTACACATCGTACACGGCGAACCGCGGCCTACCCGAGCTCCGCGAGGAAATCTGCAAACACTACGACGAATGCTATGACACGCACTACGATGCCGCGACGGATGTGCTCGTGACGGTCGGCGTCAGCGAGGCGCTCGATCTCGCCATGCGCGCCCTGCTCGCGCCCGGCGACGAAGTGCTGATTCCCGAACCGTGCTACGTCTCCTATCAGGCCTGCACGATTCTCGCGGGCGGCGTGCCTGTGGCTGTACCGGCAAAAATCGAGAACGAGTTCCGCATCACGCCGGAAGAACTCGAAGAACACGTCACCGAAAAGACAAAGGTGCTGCTGATCGGCTACCCGAACAACCCGACCGGCGCCATCATGACGCGCAAGGATCTGCTCGCCGTTGCCGAATTTGCCAAAAAGCATGACCTCATCGTCATCTCTGATGAAATCTATGGCGACCTCACGTATGGCGGTGAGCCGCATATCGCGTTCTCGTCGCTGCCCGGCATGCAGGAGCGCACGCTGCTCCTGAACGGCTTCTCGAAAGCCTATGCCATGACGGGCTGGCGCATCGGCTACGCGCTCGGCGCTCCGGCCATCATCGCAGCCATGACGAAGATTCATCAGTACACGATGCTCTGCGCTCCCATCACGGCACAGATGGCCGCCATCGAGGCGCTGCGCCACGGCGAGAAGTACATGAAGAAAATGGTCGCCGAGTATGACCGCCGCCGCCGCTTGATCTACGAAGGCCTCACGAAGATGGGCCTCAAATGCTTCGAGCCGAAAGGCGCGTTCTACATCTTCCCTGACATCACGAGCACTGGCTACACCGACGAAGAATTTGCCGAGACGCTGCTCGAATCCGAGCACGTCGCGCTCGTGCCGGGCAGCGCATTCGGCGAATGCGGCAAGGGCCACGTTCGCTGCTCCTATGCAACGTCCATCGACAAGATTGCCGAAGCGCTCACGCGCATCGAGCATTTCATCAAAAACCATCGGAAATAATGCATCTACGAAAAAAGCTCCCCTATGGGAGCTTTTTTGCGCTCAGATTCAAGCTTTCTTCTCATGACGCGGATGCGCGCTGACCATTTCGATGGCCTTGGCAATCTGCTGTATGACCTCAACCTCGTATTCGAACGACATGGCCTGCACGCGTGTAAAGATTTCACCTTTCTCCGTCGACACATAGTGTGCCGGCAGATGGTTCAGCGCAAGAATCGCGATGTCGCGCCGACACTGCTCGCATCGGCAGCAGTCCGGATACTGGTCGAGCACCTGATCCATCTTCGCGAGGACGACATCTTCCATAAAGTTTTTAAGTTCCATCCGATCACCCCATCAATCCATTGTATCCACGATAAAAACATGGATGTCCACATTCTCTGTACCAATTATAATATAGTTAGAAGTAAAAAGCAAGTTCGACAAACGTTTTTTCTTGTGGTATAATATTTTCTGTTGTGAAAAGCGCTCGTAGTCCAGTGGATAGGACGTTGGCCTCCGGAGCCGAAAGCGGCAGTTCGACTCTGCCCGAGCGCACCATATGACAAAGCGAGGATGCAGCCGTTGGCTGCATCCTCTTTTTCATGCCGTTATTTCGTTTTCTTGACCTGCTCGTCCACCTGCTTCATCTGCTTCTTGCTGGCCTGGAACATTTCCTTGAGGCTCTTATACCGCGGCAGGTTCTCGTCCTTGACCTCGTTCCACTTCTGCGCCTGCGTCAGGCAGTACCAAGCCCCCGCAACGCCGATGACCGTCAGCACGATGCCGATAATGTACGACTGCACCGTAATAAGATAGATGCCGCCAAGCCCGACGAGCCCGAAAAAAATCGTGTTCCACGCCTGGATCATCATATTGAAATATTTTGGAAAACTGTGCATGATATCCTCCGATTTGAAAAACGTTTATTTTCGAGTATACCACGAAAAAGTCCACACGTCCATCGTGCAAACCCGATTCTGAAAATATATCGCTTCAAGCCACAAAATCCATTGATGTCAACGCACAAGCAAACACATTTCCTTTTCAAATCAATCGATTCTTCCATCCTCAAAGCCACAGGCAACCAACAATACGCCAACAAAGACCAGAAAACAACCAAGCCATTCGAAGTTGCGAATGGTTGCGTCGGCAAACAAGACATTGAGTGTGACGCCCCAGATGATGTATGTCGCATTCATCGCCATGCCGCGTGCGCATCCGAGCAGATGATTTGCCCGATAATCCAAAAGATAGGAAAATCCAGCTACCGCACCTGCCAGCCAGAGAACCTGCGATTCTGAAACGCCAGCGAGTACAGCTGCCATCGGAACACCGCCAAAAACAAGCATCACCACCGCAATCACGGTCAGCACACTGCCAGAAATCACTTCCCGAAACGTAATAGCTGCTGCTGGCTCAATCTCCTGCATCCCCCAAGTCGCAAGGACGATCTCCATCGCCCAGCAACAAGCGGCAACAACCGAAGCTAGGATTCCCCAGAACGAAGCTTCTGCCTGTGCTGGAAGATACCCAACGAGACTGGCACCACAAGCCACGAAGAGCGTTCCAAGCCACATCGACCGCTTCATCGGCTGATGCAGGAAAACTTTTGCCATGAGACAGCCGAGAATCGGGTAGGATGCTGTGATGACAAGCGCATACGACGGCCCGGCCCAGATGACGCCGAGCGCATAGCAAGCTTGCCCGACAGGGCCACCGAGAAGCGCCGCGGCAAGAATTGCGTGTCCCTGCCTCTGCCTCCACTGAGGAATAAATTTCCAAAGCTGCCCGCACATCCCATACCAGAACAGGAGTGCTGCTGCTGCAAAAACATCATTGACTGCCGCTCCGACAAGCGGAAAAAGCGCAAAGTCCGACATGGGAACAGCATCTGCAAGTACGCCATAACCAATGGCGAAAAGAAAATTATTGAGTCCCCAGAGGGCACCACTCCCGAGACCTGTCACAAGGCCGGACATATCACGCATCACGATGCACCTCGTAGCGAGGGTCGACGGATGCCAGATCTTCTGCAGAATCAAACTCGAGAATATCTCCCATCCGAACAGGATAGACATCGAGGTCATATTCCTCAGGATGAAGCGTCAGTGCAATATCGTCCCAATAAAGCGGCCAGCGTTCTGGCGTCCTGTATGCTTCCTCAAGATGCTGCGCAAGACGTCTTCCGTCCTCTGCGCTCCAGAACGACACGCTGAACAACTGCCAACCAGAATCCCCCCCTATTGGGCAACAGTTCACAACATGATGATTTTTGACCGTCAGCAGCCACTCCTTTGTTGGCTGCTCCGTCCATGCACAGCAATAACAAGATTTTTCGACCTCTACAGGAAGTTCGAATTCATCCCGCAGCATCTGGTCGCTGTCCATGATGATGCAATTTGCAAGATGCGTGCGCACGGCATAAAGGGAAAGGATATTATTTGCCCGATTATAAAGAGGATTGATAACGAGTTGCACTTCAGAAAACTTGTCGGACAAATAAGCGAACCTTTCTGCCCGGTACCCTGTAACAACATAGATTTCCTTGATGCCCATCCTTAGCAGCCGCTCAACCAGCCGTTCCAACAAAGGCTTTCCCTTTACGACGAGCAATGGCTTCGGCGTCTCATCCGTCCAAGGACGCAAGCGCGTTCCACGGCCAGCCGCCAGCAGGACAGCCCGTTCCATCCGAAACATTTCATGCCTCCCACTTCTTAGCCCAGCGCACGCAGTCTTTGGCATAACGATACTGCATGGCGGCATACGAACCAAATATTTCGCCGAAAGTTTCTTTATACTCGCACCAATTGCTCCAAAGAAGCCCTCCTGCCGCCATGTAAGACGTATAACGATAACGTTCTTCGCGTGTCGCCGGATGCCCAAGATAAATATCCAGCAAACGGAGGGCGCGTCTCTCGCGATATCCTGCATAAATCGAAAACATCGCAGGATCCATCAGCGGATCGCAGCCAGCAGCATATTCCCAATCCACAAGATAGACTTGCCCGTCTTCTGTCAGCAGAAAATTATCATAAACTGCATCGATGTGGCAGAGACAGAGCGGACGAGAACGAAGATGCCGAAGCGGCGCCAGGCGAAATACGGCCTCCCTCACGATGGCATAGTCATCATGTTCGGAAGGCCGTGTCCAGAGGTCTTCATAAAAAGCAATTTTCTGCAAAATATCGAACGACTTGTGGTATGGCAAGGAAAGTTCGTGGAACCACCGAAGTTTCTTCATGCATGCCTGCACTTCTGACATATCTTGGGGACGGCAGTTATGCACGCCAGACAGAAGTTCGCTGATCTTGTATCCACCTGTCGGAGAAATTGCAATCACATGTTCTGCGATGCCAGACGATGCAATCGTCTGATACGTTGCAACTTCTTCCTGCCGATCGATCAGTTTCTCTGAACCGGCACCATTCAGACGGAGCACATACCTTCTGCCATCCAATTCCAGATAATACGAATCATTCGTCATGCCCTGCTTCAAGGGAGCAATGACCTGGTCATGCAGATGCTGATGAAAATTCTCCCAAATGATATCTCGTATCCGCGCCATCCTTGCTGCTTTCAAAACTTCCTCCACTTTATCATCATTGCAACTACAATTTGTAAATCAAGGCTCCCTGCTTTGATTTTTTATGACTGTTCCTAATTTCTTCGCATCGAACCTCCACGAATAGATGCTTTTTGATTTTCATGCAAGTCCTGACGAATCTGCGAAGAACTGATTTCCGGCGTCCGTGGCAGATAGATGACATCAACGCCTTCTTCTTTCAGAAAATCAAACTTCCCCGCCCAGTCATCGCCCATGACGAACGTATCGACATGATACTCATGCATTTCGCTCCGCTTCTGCTCCCAGTTGCGTTCTGGAATGACGATGTCTACATAACGGATGGGCTTCAAGCAGCTGCTTCCGCTGGTCATAACTGAAATACGTGACCTTGTGTTTCTCGTCCTGATTGAATGCATCGGTAGAAAGCGCCACGATGAGATAGTCCCCATATGCCTTCGCCCGACGAAGGAGATTGATATGGCCGTAGTGCAACAGATCAAAGGTGCCGTAAGTAATCACACGCTTCATGACAGTTCTTTCTCCACAACGCGGTCTGCTTCCAAGAAGCGTTCCTTCAAAAAATCGCGGATGTGCTCGCCGGCAGACATGCCGTCGCTCACAGGCAAGACCTCTTGCTGAATCTTCTTGCGGCGTGAGCGCAGTGGGTCGAAGCCGTGTCGGAGCATCTCAAGATATGCTTCGACTTCTTCCCAATTGTTGGCGATATAATACCCTCGCGCGAGCTGCGTGCCAAGCTCCAAGAAATCATCTCTCTGATAATGGCAATAAATAATCGGCTTACCTGTCAAAAAATATTCAGCCAGCATTGAGGTCGCATCCGCAACTACCACATCAGATGCATATATCATCTGCGTGTAATCTTTCTGCGTATCGATAAACGTATTCGGACGCTTTTCGTATTCAGCACGGTATGCCTGCTGTTCCGCTTCTGGCATCTCTCCCGAGGTAATGAACTCTTTCCACATCTGAGGATGTGGACGGAAAAGCAACTCGACATCCTCAATGTGCATGTCAGCATATGCAAGGATTTTGTCTTTGTACCGGAAAAAATTACAATTTCCCTCCCGCATATTCCATCGCGTCAACCAGAGTACGCGAAATGCCTCGCGCCCGCAATGCCACGAACGACTCTCTTTCCCCCGATATTGCGCCACATGATCAAATCGCGTGTAATTGAAGAAAAGGATATTCTCTGCCTTCAATCTACCTCGGCAAAGGCCATGTTCAACCATCCATTTGCGACGCGCAGGTGCTTCTGCAAAAAGATACGTCAAATCATGGAAAAAGTCCTCATTATATGAACTATCATCAAGCGCCTCTCCCATCACAGACATGCCGTATGGAACATGACAAATCTCCGCATACTGACTCACGAGATGCGAACTATAACATGACGGCAACAAGATATTGTACGATTGCAGATAGAAGACATAATCCGGATGGAAGCTGTGAAGATCAATCCAAGCATTCTTTTCTTTGACATATCCATTTACGACTTGGCAGTCAAAATTCTGAAAGAACGTCTCTGCGCCTTCATCCACATATTGGATATGTCCATCTTGGTAAATCATCTTGATAGGAATTGCAAAAATGATGACTTCAAAGGCCGGATCTTGCATCATTGCTTCATAAATAGATTTCACGCCAATCCAAATAGATGGACGATAGCAGAGAAAGACCACGCGAATCTTGCGCTGATGACGCCGCAAAGCGACATCATGGAAAAGTTTGAGGATATTCTTGGCCTTGAAATGCTTTGCCCGCTCGTAGGCTAGTGGATAGCGCTCAGCCGTCACCTCGTCCCCGAATGCTTCCAGATAGCCGCGTTCCTTCGGATGACGCTGGAGCACGGCCTCTTTCCATTCTGGAACGACCTCCAGTTCGAAATCCATCCCGATAGCTTGCAACAATACCTGCTCCCCAACGGGGCGCGTTGCATATCCGCCCGGATGCTGGCGGTAGAGCACAGCCGCATCCGGCAAGCCGTAGAAATCGCCCTGCCGGATGGCCGCGAGGACGATGCAGTTGTCATCGAACGTATCAAGATACACTTCTGGCAAGGATGCGAAATCAATCTGGTTCCGCAAGATGCACGCCTCCGCATGCGTGTACTGGTGCGCCCAATATTCCTTCGCCGCCAGACGCCCCGGTTTCCATGGCGACATCTGGAGATACTGCATCTTTCCATTGGGAAAGAGCATCACTGTTCGGCCGCCGCAGATGAAGCAGTCCTGATAGGCCTCCTGCTCCAGGATGCCAATGGCCTTTTCATAGAACTCGGTATCCGCGTAGAGGTCGTCTCCGTCAAGGAATGTGATGTACTTCCCCTTTGCCTCCGCCAAAACAGGTGCAGCCGATTGCGTGATGCACGCGCGATGAAGTCCCTCTGCTCCTGCTCTGCCTGTTCTTCCGCCGTCCAAGAAACCACGCGCATCTGATTCGGGTGCTTCTTCTCCCAAGATGCGATGATATCCAGCGTCCCGTCCGTTGACCCATCATCTCCGACGAGCACCTCGAACGGATACTGCGTTTTCTGCGAGAAGACTGATTCCAGTGCCGCTCCGATGTCCTTCTCCGTATTGTGCGTCGTAACGCAGACGCTCAGCATGACCATTTGTGCAATTCCCTCTCTCTTTCGATGACGTAGCGCAGGCGCGCCACGCCGCCAGGACAGTTCTGTTTTTCATGATAGCACAAATACCCCCCCCGAGCAAGACAAAAGTTTATGAATGATGAAGAATCAGCAGGTATTTAACAGATTCAATGCGTTTGAGACAAACAAAAAGCGATTGTTTCGAAAGCACATAAGACTTTAGAAACAATCGCAAAACTTGTTCGGCTGCTGTACCTTACTACTCCTTCAGGCCCTTTGGGCCAGCTCCCTCAAAGAGGGAGCCTGCTCAATGAGCATCCATCAGCAACAGATGAAAACGTATCTTGAAATACAGATTCTTTTTCTTTTTTCTCTTCACACCGCTCGATTTCATACAGGAAATGCGTGACGGCGATGAGGTCGGCGGAACCGCCGGGACTGAGCCAGCGGCGTGTGAAATCTTCGTCGAGAGAGACAAGGGCCGCGCGCCCATTCTCGGTCTTCATGCCGCCGAGGGATTGGACGCGCCTTGCCGCCGCCTGTGCGTAGCGCAGTGCGTCCATGTCGTGGCGGCCGAGGATGTTCGTGTCCGTTGTGCCAGCGACGAGGGCGAGCAGCGTATCGACGAGGGCGTCGTTGATGCTTGCGCCTTCTTCGCGACGCTGGCGGTAGACGGGCAGTGCGAGGTTTCGGACGGAGGGAAAGCCCTGCTCGGCTTCGCCTCGCACGCCGGTGACACCGTACTTCATGTACATGGCTTCGCCTTTTGTGCGTTCTTTCGCTGGCTTTCGACGCGCCTCTTCGCAGGCGGCGGCCGTGAGGCCTTGCGTGAGCTCCGAGACGAGCTGGCAGAGATGCCCTGCTGTGATGCTCTCCCCGCGTGCTCCTGCCCAGCCCGCGACGCCAGACAGCAGGCCGAGGCTGAAAATCATGCCTTTGTGCGTGTTGACGCCATGCGTCGCGGCGAACATCTGGCGCTCGGCGATGATGCCAGCCGCTTGAAGGTGCGGCAGCAGCGCAGAGACGGGCTCTGCCGCATGGGCGCAGCCGAGTTCGGCGAACGTATCGAAGCTCGTGCGAAGGGCCGTCGCAGAGGCGAGGAACGTGAAAAAGTCCATGTCATCATGCGCCCCATTCGTCCTGCGGTCGACGAGGCCGGGCTTCGGCGTGGCCGAGACCTCGGAGAGCATCGAGAGATGGGCGAGCGCCCCGATTTTTTTCGGAGTCAGATGGTGATGCATGTTTTTTCTCCTTCGCAGAATGCAATCGTACAGATTGCCAGAACCTACCTCCGACACTCCCACCACCGCTTCGCGGTCCCCCTCCCTCTGAGAGGGAGGCTAAAGGGACGTTAGAGCTTCAAAGGCTTGATCTTGCGGATGACGTCGAGGATCGTGCCATCGCGGGCTTCGAGGACGGCGATGACCTTGTCTTCCCACTCGAGGTCGTCCGGCGTGCCGACGAGGCTGTAGGCTTTTTCCTGCAGCGCCTCGATCGTCGTGTGCTCGATGCCGGCCTTGTCAAGGCATTCGATGAGGTCTTTGCGGCGCGGGTTGACGGCGATGCCGTAATCCGTGACGAGGACGTCGACGCAGTCGCCCGGCGTCGTGACCGTCACGACGTGCTTGCAGACCGTCGCCATGCGGCCGCGGACGAGCGGCGTGACGATGATGCAGCACTTGCTGCCTTCCGCCGTGTCCGGATGGCCGCCCGGTGCGCCGCGCAGGACGCCGTCGGAGCCCGTCAGGACGTTGACGTTGAAGTCCGTGTCGATTTCGAGGGCTGCGAGCACGACGAAGTCGAGCTTGTTGACATACGCACCCTTGTTGGCCGCGCTGGCGTATTCGCTCGTGGAGATTTCGAGGTGCTTGTCCGGATGCGCTTCGAGATGCGCGATGGCCTTCATGTCGAAGTCCTGCGTATCGAGCAGCTTGCCGACGAGACCTTTGTCCATGAGGTCGCAGATGTTGCCACCCATGCCGCCGAGTGCAAAGCTCATCTTGATGCCCTTCTCGACCATGTACTGCTCGAGGAAGCGGTTGACGGCGAGCGACGGGCCGCCGACGCCGGTCTGGAACGAGAAGCCGTCCTTGAAGTACGGCGTCGAGGCGATGACCTTCGCGCAGTTCTCGGCCATCATGAGGTTGCGGGGATCCTGCGTGATGCGCGCTTCCTTCGTTCCGATCTTCGTCGGGTCGCCGATCTGGTCGACGACGACGACGGCATCGACATCGATGGAGCTGATCGGCGACGGCATGTTCGGGAACGGAACGAGCGTGTCCGTCACGACGACGACATGATCGGCATAGTGCGAATCCGCGACAGCATAGCCCATCGCGCCGCAGTTGTGCTTGCCGCCCGTGCCTTTCGCATTGCCGTAGTCATCAGACGTCGAAGCCGCGATGAACGAGATGTCGATGTGGAGCTCGCCCGTCTCGATGGCACGCGGACGGCCGCCGTGGCTGCGGATGATAGCCGGAGTCTTCAGCTTGCCCGCCGAAATGACCTCGCCGATGCGGCCGCGCACGCCCGACGACTGGATGCCGATGATCTTGCCCTGCTCGATGTAGTCCGCGAGGCGGTCCTGCGCACTGCCGAGCGACGTCGTCGCGACCGTGAGGTCTTTGAGGCCCATGTCCTCGATGAGGACTTTCATGACCATGCTCGTGACATAGTCGCCGTTGCGGAACGCATGATGGAACGACACCGTCATGCCGTCATGGGCGCCGCACTTCTCGCAAGCTTCGCGGATGGATGCGACGACCTTGCTCTCCTGCGGCTTTTCGTGGCGGATGGTGCGCGGGCCGGCCTTCTTGAACGGCTTTCCATCCATATAATATTTGCCCTGATAGACTTCTTTGCCATCTTTCAGGAGCTCGTCCGGGATTTCTCTTCCCACTGCATTCTTCATGATCTCGCTCCTCCTATCAAAGATCGCCGTGGTAGACGCCGCATGCCTTCGCGAGCGCGATGACGCGGCTCGCATCCTTGATGAAGGCGATATCGACCATCTTGCCGTTCACGGTGTAGACGCCGACGCCGAGTTTCGACTGCTCCTCGTACGTGCGGACGTACGTCTCGGCCGTCGCGATTTCCTTCTCCGTCGGCGCGAAAGCCTTGTGGACATAGGCGATCTGGCGCGGATTGATGAGGCTCTTGCCGTCGAAGCCCATCTCGTGGTTCAGGCGAACCTCGGCCTCGAAGCCTTCCTCATCATCGAGATTCGTGAAGACCGTGTCAAAGCACTGGACGCCAGCCGCGCGGGCTGCGAGCACGATGAGACTCCTCGCAGTGTTGAGCTCGATGCCGCTCTTGACATATTTCGTGTGCATGCTGCGATGGAAATCGCCGCCCGAGAGCGCGACGCCGAACAAACGGTCGGACGCCGAGCAGAT
Organism: Selenomonas sp.; assembly: GCA_022773585.1. Lineage (GTDB taxonomy): Bacteria > Bacillota > Negativicutes > Selenomonadales > Selenomonadaceae > Selenomonas_C. Next base: position 23,220 of record JALEZZ010000019.1, read on the forward strand.
TTCATAGGCATTGAGCACGCCCTTCGGGCTTTCGAGTGCCGCCATAATCAGCGTGCGGCCTTCCTCGACGCCGAATTCCTTCTCAGCTGCGAGGATGTGCTCCTCGACAATCTTTACATCTTTTGCGCTCTCGCATTTCGCGATGCGGATGCCGTCAGCACCGCCCGCGACGCAGACGCGGATGTCTTCCTGCCAGTGCGGCGTGTCGAGGCCGTTGATGCGGACGATGACTTCCGTATCGCCGTAGTCGATGGTCTTGAGTGCATGGTAGAGCGAGAAGCGCGCGGCATCTTTCTGATTCTCCGCGACGGCATCCTCGAGGTCGAGCATGATGCTGTCAACGCCATAGATATAGGCATCTTTGATGAGGCCCGGCTTCTGCGCGTTCATGAACATCATCGTGCGGCGCAGACGGAAACGCTCTGGTTTTGGACGTGGAATCATTTGATGACACCTCCCCACGGGATATTCTTGTCCGAAGCATCATTGCTGCGGAAGACGGCGCATTCGACGCGCGCTTTGAGCGTGCAGTCAAGCGCTCCCTTGTCGACGACCTTGACGCGGGCGTCCTTGACGCCGAGCCCTTCGAGGACGGCGAGGACCGTCTTCTTGATCTGGCGGCCGTACTGGTTCATGACGCTGGACTCGAGCGTGAGCTCGATGCCATTGCCTTCGCCCGGCATGACCGTGACCTGTGCATCGCTGGATTCCAGCGTGCCGGCCATTGCAGCCTTCTGGATTTCCATTCTGTATCGCTCCCTATATAATACTTCGTTTTACTCGCTCATACTCCGTTTTTCGCAGTTTTTCAAAAGAACAAACTCGCCTCATGCAAGGATTCTTCGGCATCTTGTGCCGGAAACCGCAGGCCGAAGCGCTTTGCGCGTATAGCAAAC
>JALEZZ010000004.1 GCA_022773585.1 Selenomonas sp.
GACGTTGTGATTTTCTTTTTCTACTCACATTATAAGACATCTGAGGTGGCTGTATGCTTTTGTTTTATTTGAACAGCAGTTGAGAAAATTGTTCGCGGGGTAAAGTGTCAACCAGATTTAGGCGATTTTGAAACACGCCCAAACATCTTCCCGGAGGCAGATGTGGCAGAAAAGACTTGCTTCTGCCTGCCGCGCAGCCGGACCGTCAAAGCTATGATTGAACATGCGTGCCATACGGAAGGCAGCATGCAGCTGAGGATCCCGTATTTCGGCAGTGCCCGCGGTGCGTATGACCTCATGGTCATTGACGAAGCGCATCGCATGAATGAAAATGACATCCGCTCCTTGGACTCCGTCTTCGCATCTGGAACGAAAATGGTCATCCTCCTGCAGGATGACCATCAGCTGATCCAACCCGAAGAACGCGGCACCTTGCAAAATTTCCTGCGATATGCCAAGAAAAGAAAGCTGCCTTTCACCTCGCTGCATCTGACCATCCAGAAACGATGCACCCACCTTGGAAACCTGCTCACGGGACTCGAGAAGCTCTTTTATCAAGCGCATGTGCACGAAACCATCCACGTGTCGTCGGTCAGAGTATTCGACAAGCTCAACGATATGGATGCATGGATCTCTGAAAAAGCGAAAACCTCCAGGGCAAAAATCCTCGCCCCCTTCTGCTGGCCATGGGACGGCAAGGACGATGATGTCAAAATCCCCCAGGAAAACTTCCAGAAGCGATGGAACCCCGGCAACGCCGAACGGCAGGCAGACGCACTCAGCAACTTTACCGGCACGGACGACGTCTACTGCATCTACACCTCGCAAGGGCTCGATCTCGACAACGTCGCCTTCATCTGGTGGAACGACCTCCGGTGGGATGAGAAGAATGAACGCTGGGTGATTTCACTGAAAGAGAACAAAGATCCCCGATTCCAGAAAGCCGTCCGGGAAGCCGGATTGACAGAAGACAGCCGCTGGCTGATCCTGCTCTTCAAGGACATGTACTACGTCATGCTGTCGCGCGCCAGATAGAACCTCGGCATCTGGTTCAGCGATGCTGCAACGAAAAAGCACGTTTGCCAAGTCTTGGGAATATGAAAGGGAAAGGGTTATGAAAACATCCGGCATGTCCAATCCTTGGACGTTCGATGGCGATGCCGGAGAGATGCGGCTGGCGTCGGAAGCGTACCGTATCCAGCTCGCGCATCTCTTCGATCCGTATCTCGCCGTTCATACGTCGAGCATCGAGCCGCTGCCGCATCAGATTTCGGCCGTCTATGGCCGCATGCTGCCGATGCATCCGTTGCGCTTCCTGCTCGCCGACGACCCCGGCGCGGGCAAGACCATCATGACGGGCTTGCTCCTGAAAGAACTCATACTGCGCGGCGATGCGGATCGCTGTCTCATCGTCTGCCCCGGCAGCCTCGCCGAACAATGGCAGGACGAGCTCTGGGAGAAGTTCCATCTGCATTTCGAGATTTTGACGAACGACCGCATCGAATCTGCTGTCACGGGTAATGTCTTCACCGAGATGCCACATTGCATTGCGCGTCTCGACAAGCTCGCTCGGAACGAGGCCCTGCAAGAGCGTTTGAAAGCCACCGACTGGGACATCATCATCATTGACGAGGCGCACAAGATGTCAGCCACCATTTATGGCCGCGAGGTGAAATACACGAAGCGTTACCAGCTCGGCCAACTGCTCGGCGAGCACACGCGCCATCTGCTGCTCCTCACAGCGACGCCGCACAACGGCAAAAGCGAGGACTTCCGCCTGTTCCTCGCTTTGCTCGACCCCGACCGCTTCGAAGGTGCAAAGCGCGCCGACGGTCCCATCGATGCCTCCGACCTCATGCGCCGCATGGTGAAAGAAGAGCTCCTGAAATTCGACGGCAGTCTGCTGTTCCCAGAGCGGTATGCCTACACCGTCGGCTACGAGCTCTCGCTCGATGAAGAGAACCTCTACAAAGCGGTCACCGACTACGTCAAGAACGAATTCAACCGCGCCGACAAGCGATCGAAGCGCGTCAAGAACAACGTCGGTTTCGCCCTGACCATCCTCCAGCGTCGTCTGGCCTCGTCGCCAGAGGCCATCTATCAGTCGCTCGACCGCCGCACGAAGCGTCTCGAAGCCCTCGTCGAAGAACTCCGCGCGCGCCGTACGACCTTGGACGACGGGTTGTGGAACTATGACGCCGACGAGGATGACGAAGACGACTACGACGAGGAAGAGCGCGATCGCATGGAGACCGAGATCGAGAGCCAGGCGACGGCGGCACAGACCATCGAAGAGATGGAGGCCGAGATTGCCGAGCTGAAGGAACTCACCGCCATGGCGAACCGCGTCCGCATGTCCGGCCGCGACCGCAAGTGGGACGAACTCTCGAATCTCCTGCAGAACGAACCGCGCATGCAGCAGGAAAAGCTCATCATCTTCACCGAACACAAGGACACGCTGCGCTACCTCGCGCAGAAGATCGGCTCCCTGCTTGGTCACAAAGAAGCCGTCGTCGTCATCCATGGCGGCATGCGCCGCGAAGAGCGCCATCTCGTCGAGCAGCACTTCCGCCAGGACAAAGACGTGCGCGTCCTCATCGCGACAGATGCGGCGGGCGAGGGCCTGAACCTCCAGACCGCGCATCTCATGATCAACTACGACCTGCCGTGGAACCCGAACCGCCTCGAACAGCGCTTCGGCCGCATCCACCGCATCGGCCAGACCGAGCCATGCTATCTCTGGAACCTCGTCGCCAGGAACACTCGCGAGGGCGATGTCTTCCAGCGTCTCTTCGATAAGCTCGAAGAAGAGCGACAGGCGCTCGGCGGCAAGGTCTTCGACATTCTCGGAAAAATCACGTTCGGGGACAAACCACTTCGTGATCTGCTCGTCGAAGCCATCCGCTACGGGCAGGATGCCAGGACGCGCACGCGCATCGAAACCGTCCTCGATGACAGCCTCAGCCGCGAAAAAATCGAGGAACTGCTGCGCGAGCATGCCCTGACGCGCGACGTCATGGGTGCTGCCGACGTCGATGCCATCCGTGCCGACATGGAACGCATGGAGGCGCGCAAGCTCCAGCCGTATTTCATCAAGAGCTTCTTCCTCGCAGCACTCGAATCTCTCGGCGGGCGCGCGGTGCCGCGCGAACATGGCCGCTACGAGATTCAGCGCACCCCGTTCGACGTACGCAAAAAGACGCCGACCAATCCTTTCGAGCACGTCCTGCCGCGCTACGAGCGTGTCTGCTTCGAAAAGGAAGACGTCGATGTGCCGGGCTGCCTGCACGCCGAGCTCCTCTGCCCCGGCCATCCACTGCTCGATGCCGTCGTCAGCGTTGTCCTCCAGCATGGCCGCAGCCTCCTGCGGCAGGGCACCATCTTCGTCGACGACAACGACACGGGCGACGACGTCCGCTTCCTCGCCTACATCGAGGACACCATCGAGGACGCGAGCAAGAGCCCGAGCGGCAAGCCGCGTCTCGTCTCCCAGCAGATCCACTATGTCGAGCTCCTGCCTGACGGCAGCGCGCACATGGCAGGCGATGCGCCATACCTTGATTTGCGCGCCCCGTACGAAGACGAGATAGAAGCTATCCAGAAAATTCGCAGCGAAGAAACATGGCTCACGGGCGACGTAGCTAGGCTCGCCATCGACTATGCTTCCGAGCACATCGTCCCGCAGCATCTCCAAAACGTCAAAAAACAGCAGAAAGCATACCTCGACAAAACGGAGAATGCCGTCCGGGCGCGTCTGCGCAGCGAAATCCAATACTGGGACGGGCAGGCGAACGAGCTGCGAGAGAAAGAAGCCAGCGGTCATGGCAGCCAGAGGCTGAATGCCACAACAGCTGCACGCCGCGCCGAAGCGCTCTCCGAGCGTCTGGATCGCCGCAGGGAGGAGCTTCGGCGCGCGCGCCAGATCACGGCAAAGACCCCCGTGCTCGTCGGCGCCGCGCTCGTCATCCCGCGCAGCAGGATCGACCGCATCCGGGAGAGCGAAGAGATCGAGCCGTTTCATGATGCATCGGCAGCAGCGCGGCGCGCCATCGAGCTCGCGGCGATGAAAGCCGTTACGGACATCGAGCGCAAGCTCGGCTATACGCCGCGCGACGTCAGCGCCGACAACGTCGGCTACGACATCGAATCCGCCGTCCCAGAGAATCGCGTCGCGCAGGAAGGCAACCTGCGCCTCATCGAGGTCAAAGGCCGTGCGGCAGGCAGCAAGACCGTCATCGTCACGAAAAACGAAATCCTCACAGCACTCAACAATCCCGAACACTTCATCCTCGCCCTCGTCGAAGTCGACGGCGACACATGCCACACGACGTACCTCAAGAAACCGTTCCACGGCGAACCAGACTTCGCGGCGGCATCGGTCATCTATTCCATCAAAGACCTTGTGCAGCAAGGTGATGTCATGGAGCTGTTGTAAAGATATGCGCAGGCGGGTCATCAATTTTCAGCTTCCCTCGCCGATGGTGATGTCATTAAGTTAGCGAAAATCCAGCGAATCCAGGCCCCCTCTCTGAGGGGGCTGTCGCCGGAGGCGACTGGGGGTGTGGCGGAGGTAGGACGTGGGATATTGCTGGATTGTTGTCTGCGAAGACGTACCTTTGCAGATGCAATCGAATGTATTGCCGGTTCCTACCTTCGACACACCCACCACCGCTTTGCGGTTCCCCTCCCTCGGAGAGGGAGGCAGGAGTTTGCGGGCGTCCTCGCTTGACTTCATGACATTGCCCTCTATGGAGGCTTTCAGGACGCATTTGTAGCGCGTTTCGTATTGCGTTGATTGTATGCTTGCGATATAATCAAATCATGAAATCTTTGAGAGCGGAGGCATGAACGTGGCGAATCAGAAGTACAAAGACACGGTTTTTCGAACGCTGTTCAATGATCCGAAACAGTTGGCATCGCTCTATCATGCCATCCATCCAGAAGAAATCGTCTTGCCGGAGGATATCCAGATCAACACGCTCGATGACGACCTGTTCGACAGTCAGAAGAACGATCTTTCCTTTTTATACAAGAAGAAGTCCATTATCCTCATGGAGCATCAGAGTACGAAAAGCCAGAACCTGCCGCTCCGGATGTTTTTCTATCTTGCAAGGCTTTTGGAGAAAGGCATCGAGCACAAGGCTATGTACAAGACGAAGCTTTTGAAAATGCCAGCGCCACATTTCTATGTGTTCTACATCGGCAGAGGAATGCAGGAAGATGAAGACACGTTGGATTTGAAAGATGCGTTTGAGGAATCGAGCGATGATTTGAATCTCCGTTGCCACATGATCAACATCACATATGATGCACATCGCCGCATCCTTGAGGCCTGTCAGCCACTTCATGATTACAGTTTTTTCATGCAGCGTATCTGGGAAAACAGGGAATCTGGCATGTCGCTGGATGAAGCCATCCGCAAGGCAGTGGAATATTGTTTCGACCATCAGATTTTAGCTGATTATCTCGAAAAATATCGCGAGGAGGTTGCCGACATGATTACATGGAAATGGAATGAGGATGAGGCACTCGAAGTGAGAGCAGAGGAAGCGCGTGAGGAAGGTGCTCTTCAAAAATCGTTGGAAATCATCAAGAATATGCTTCGGATGAAACTTCCATACGATACGATTGCGAAATCAACGGCGACGCCGTTGGACGAAGTTATGCGCATCGCACGTGAACAGAATATGGTGTATTGATTTGTGAAGGACTTTGTTTTTTAGGAGTGGTCGTCATGGCGGATATCAAGAAACTTATCGAGGTGGCCATCCCTTTGGATGACATCAATGCGGCTTCGGCGCGGGAGAAGTCGATCCGGCATGGCCATCCTTCGACGCTGCATCTGTGGTGGTCCCGAAAGCCCTTGGCAACAGCCAGGGCTGTTCTTTTTGCTTCGCTTGTGGATGCGCCAAGCTCACATCCAGAACTCTTTCCGACAGAGGCGGAGCAGGAAGCGGAGCGTCAGCGGTTGTTTGACATCATTCGCGAGCTCGTGAAATGGGAGAATGTGAACAACGAAGAGGTGCTGGAACAGGCGCGCGCAGAAATCCGTCGGTGGAACGACGAAATGCCGACGTTGCTCGATCCTTTCGCTGGTGGTGGCTCCATCCCGCTCGAAGCGCAGCGCCTCGGGTTGAAAGCTATTGCGGCGGATCTGAATCCGGTCGCAGTCATGATCAACAAGGCGATGATCGAAATCCCGCCGCTCTTCAAAGACCTCCCTCCTGTGAATCCGAAAGATCGTGAGACATTCGGTGCGGATGCCGATTATCATGGCGCACAGGGGATCGCAAAGGACATCCATTACTATGGCGAACTGCTGAAGCAGAAAGCCTATGAGAAAATCGGCGGACTCTATCCGAAAGTCAAAGATCCGGAGACCGGCGAGGAGCGTACGGTCATTGCGTGGATCTGGGCGCGGACGGTCAAGTGCCCGAATCCTGCCTGCGGCTGCGAGATGCCGCTTGTCAATTCATTTTGGTTGTCGAAGAAAAAAGGAAATGAAACATATATTGATCCGATTGTTGATGGAAATCACATAATTTTTGATATCAAACACGGATTAGGCCAGGCACATAATGCAACGGTTAACCGTACTGGAGCACGATGCATTTGTTGTAAAACAGAAATCTCACTTTCACGTATAAAGGAAGAAAGCAAACAAAATCATATGGGGAAACGTTTATTGGCAATTGTTGCAGAAGGCGATCATAAACGTGTATATTTCCCAGCAAATCAAGAACATGAAATAAAAGCGAAAATATCTCGGAATAAAATTAATTATCCGGATGGTAATGTAGCATATGATCCAAGAAATTTTAGCGTAAAAGGGTATGGGATTGAATATTTCTCACAACTTTTTACTACTCGTCAACTTGCACTTCTTACTACAATTCAAGAGATTATTCCAGAGATTGGAAAGTGTGTTTTAGAAGATGCAAAACAGTATTTTTCTGAGGATATGAGTTGTTTGCAAGATAAAGGAACAGGAGCACGAGCATATAGCGAATCTATAATTGTTTATTTGACATTTCTTTTAGATAAGATTGTAGACTATCATTCTTCCCTTTGTGGATGGACAAGTGCTAGAGAGGTTATCAGAGATACTTTTGGTAGACAATCTGTTTCAATGACTTGGAATTTTGCAGAAGCAAATCCTTTTTCACATTCGTCAGGGTGTTTCGATAATATGCTTGAGTGGGTGGAAAATGCAGTTGCAGCACTTCCGTGCGATATAGAAGGAGACGCCTTCCAACAGAATGTAACGAGTGATAATGAATTCCATGATTTTTTGATTTCTACTGATCCTCCATATTATGATAATATCAGTTATGCTGATATTTCGGATTTTTTCTATATATGGATGCGTCATACGTTGCTTTTGGTATATCCAAAAATTTTTGGGACTATGGAAACGCCGAAAGCTGATGAACTTGTCATGAATCCGTATCGAATGGGAATAGGCGGCTCGAAAGAGGAGAATGTGCTACGTGCAAAAAGCTTTTTTGAAAATCGAATGTCAAAGACATGCAAGCTTTTGAAGAAATATACAAAAACGAACCTTCCAGTTACAATATATTATGCTTTTAAACAAAATGATATTGAGGATGAAAATGGAAAAGCTTCGTCTGGATGGGAAACAATGCTGTCGGCCATAATTCGATCAGGACTGACTATTACTGGAACCTGGCCTGTTAGAACGGAACGAAAAGGTCGTGTAAATTCAATCAAAACAAATGCTTTGGCTTCTTCTATTGTCCTTGTTTGTCGTAAACGTTCTAAAACAATTGGTAACTGTAGCCGCAAAGATTTTATTCGGAAGCTGCGGCGGGAGCTTACGTCGGCGATTGCGAAGCTGCAGTCGGCGAACATTGCGCCGGTCGATATGATGCAGTCTGCCATCGGGCCAGGCATCAGCGTCTATTCGCGTTACGAGCATGTGCTCGAGGCCGACGGCACGGAGATGTCGGTGCGTACGGCGCTCCAGCTCATCAATCAGGAGCTCGACACGTTCTTTGGCGGGCAGAGCGAGGGGCTCGACGCCGAGACGCGCTTTGCCATCGAGCTCTACACGCAGCAGGGCTATGGCGAGATGGCGTTTGGCACGGCGGATGTGCTGGCGCGGGCGATGAATACGTCCGTCGCGCATATTGCAGAGACGGGCTGCATCCTCTCGGGCAAGGGCATCGTGCGGCTGACGAAGCGCGAGGAGCTCCCTGCCATGAAGAAAAGCTGGAGCAACGAACCATCTTGGATGCGTCTCCAGCGGCTCGCTCACGCGATGGAACGCGAAGGCATCCGCGGCTGTGCCGAGCTTCTCATGAATGCTGTCGGCGGGCAGGACGAGCTCAAGCATCTCGCTTACCGCATGTACCAGATTGCCGAAGACCGCAGCGAGTCGAGCGAGGCCTCCGTCTACAACAACCTCGTCATCTCATGGGAAGACATCATCGCGCGCGCCAATGAGATGCGTGCAGCGCAGCCGCAAGAAACGGAACTCGCGTTCGGAGAGGAGGACCACCATGCGTGAGACGGAGAATCGGGCGAAGCTCGAAGAAAACCGCAGCCTGGTCGACAAGGCCATCAACCAGCATTTGGCGCAGCCGCTCGTGGATTATGTCTGCCAGATGCTTTCCAAGGAGTACAAGGATCAGCATCGCGGCATGACGGTCGAGGAGGACGGCTGGTGGCGCTGGGGCGTGCTGGGCATCCTGCGCGAGGACAAGAAGCGCAATCTGCCATATGGCGGGGTGTATGGCGACCTCTGCGACTGCCTCGATGTGCAGCTCGCGCTGACGCTCGTCGACCTGCATTGGCGGACGCTCTTCAGCAAGAAGCTGCCGCGGACGTTTTACAACTGGATCAAGGAGATCAACTCCGTCCGCAATGACTGGGCGCATTCGACGCCCGCGCAGCTGAAGGACTATACGGATGACTATGTCCTGCGCGTGCTCGATACGATCGCCCGCATCCTCGACCAGATCGACCCGGAGAGCGTGGAGCCGGTGCGCGCAAAGATGCGCGAGATCCGCTATGGCTCAGCGGACGGCTCGATGGCAGCGGGGGCTGCGACGGCCGAGCCGCAGGCGGCAGGGACGGCGCCTGCCGGGGCAAAGGAGAAGGCGGGCTTTTTCCATGCGGCGGGCAAGCTGCCGAGCTGGCGCGAGGTGATGCAGCCGCATCCAGATGTGCGCAAGGGGCAGTACAAGAACGCTGAGTTCGCAGCCGATCTCGCGCAGGTGGCGCGCGGCGAGGGCAGCATGGAGTATGTCGACCCTGTCGAGTTCTTCAGCCGGACGTACATCACGGAGGGCATGAAGGGGCTCCTCACGACGACGCTGCAGCGCGTGGCGGGCATCGGCGGCGAGCCGGTGCTCCAGCTGAAGACGTCGTTCGGCGGCGGCAAGACGCACAGCATGCTGTCCATCTACCATCTCTTTCATGGCAAGCTGCCGCTCGCGCGCGTGCCGCATGTGGAGCAGCTGCTCGAGGAGGCGGGGATGCAGTCCGTGCCGGATGCGAATGTGGCGGTGCTCGTCGGCACGGCGCTCGATCCGACGCAGTGGAAGCGCCCCATCGACATGCCGGGCATCACGATCCATACGCTCTGGGGCGAGATGGCGGCACAGCTTGCGAAGTCGGTCGGCGATCTGTCGGTCTATGATATCGTGAAGGAGTCGGACAAGAAGGGCGTTTCGCCGGGCTCGGAGAAGCTCCGCGAGCTCTTTGACCGCTGCGGCGCGTGCGTCATCCTCATCGACGAGCTCGTGGCGTATGCGCGCAAGCTTTATGGCGCGGAAAGCAAGAACCTGCCCGCCGGGACGTTCGCGAACGTGCTGTCTTTCATCCAGGAAATCACGGAGGCGGCGAAGGCGAGCAAGCGCAGCATCGTCATCGCGTCCATCCCGGAGTCGGACATCGAAATCGGCGGCGAGGGCGGTCAGGATGTGCTGGCGCAGATCGAGCATACGTTCGGCCGCATCGAGAGCATCTGGAAGCCGGTCACGGCGCAGGAGAGCTTCGAGGTCGTGCGGCGGCGGCTGTTTCTGCCGTGCGCGGACGAGGCGGCGCGGCAGGCGATCTGCCATGCCTTTGCGCAGATGTATCAGGGGAGCGGCAATCTCTTTCCGGTGAAGGCGAAGGATCCGTCGTACGAGCAGCGCATGATGGACTGCTACCCCATCCATCCCGAGATTTTTGACGATCTCTATGAGGAGTGGGGCACAATCGAGCGGTTCCAGAAGACGCGCGGCGTGCTGCGCCTGATGGCGGGCGTCGTGTACCAGCTCTGGACGAATGGCGATGCCGCGCCGATGATTTTGCCGGGGTCGGTGCCGCTCCACATCACGCAGGTGCATGACGAGCTCGTGCGCTATCTGCCGCAGAACTGGAATGCCATCGTCGACAGTGAAATCGACGGGGCGAATGCGGAGGCCGTGCGCATCGACAGCACGAATTCGCGCTTTGCGAATGCCATGGCGGCACGGCGCGTGGCGCGCACGATCTTTCTCGCGACGGCGCCGGGCACGCGCTCGCAGAACATCCGGGGCGTCGACGAGATGCGTATCCGCCTCGGCGTGGCGATGCCGGACGAGGCAAAGAATCTCGCCATTTTTGACGATGCCGTGCAGAAGCTGAAAGGGACGCTGAGCTATCTCTACTCGAACGACCTCGGCACGATGCTCTGGTTTGACAACCGGCCGACGCTCCGAAAGCTCGTCATCGATCAGGAGCAGCGCATCCATGACGACGAGATCACTGCGGAAATCGAGGGACGCCTGCATCGCTGGCATGGCATTCAAGGGCTCGCCATCCGCACGCTGCCAAAGGAATCGGCGGATGTGCCGGACGATGACAGCGCGGTCAGCCTCGTCCTCCTGCCGCTCTCGGACGTGCACGGACGCGGCGTCATCCAGAGTGCGGCGACGACGGCAGCAGAGGAGCTGCTCGAGCATCGCGGCACGGCGGGACGCATCCACAAGAATATGCTGACGTTCCTCGCGCCGGACGAGAAGGCACTCGTGCATCTCAAAAAAGCGGTGCGCCGCTATCTCGCATGGAAGATGATCGCGGACGAAGCCGAGCAGCGCGGCCTGGCCATCGACCAGCTGCGCGAAGCGCAGAACAGCATCGAGCAAGTCGACCGCGATGTGAAGATGAAGCTGTCGCAGACGTATGTGTGGATTCTCTCGCCGTACATCGAGATGGACGACTTGCGGACGGTGCTCTGGGATCCGTACGAGATTTCCTGCATCGACGGCAGCAACCTCAAGACGGCGAAGGAGCGCCTTATCAGCGAGGAAGCCCTCATCGAACGCTGGGGTGCGACGCTGCTGCAGATGAAGCTCACAGAGGTCTTCTTCCGCGAGAAGGACAGCATTTGCGTCCAGCAGCTCTGGGAGTGTTTTGCAAACTATTGCTACCTGCCAAGACTTGCGGGGAAAGGCGTGCTCGAAGAAACCATCCGCGAGGGCGTGAAAGCAGGGCTGTTCGCGCTCGCGGATGGGCAGGGCGCCGACGGGAAATATCTGGGACTGCGCGTGAAGGATGACCTCGGCTTTGCCCCCATCGCGCCGGGCATGCTCGTCGTGAAGGAAGACGTGGCGGAGGAGCAGCTGGCGGCCGTCGTGAAAACACCACCACAGCCGCCGTATCAGATAAATCCTGCGGTAACTCCAATCGACCCTATTTGGCCAATTGAGCCGCCGCCAGAGCCAATCCAAGAACGAAATGAAAAGCCGCATCGTTTTTCCATGGATACCAAGCTCGACGACACCCGCATCAACAAGCAGGTGAACGAGTATGTCCAGGAAATCCTCGCGCATCTCCAAGACCTGCCGGGCGCGCGCGTCGACATCCATCTCGACATCACCGTCGACCTGCCAGAAGGCGCGGACGACGACGTCGTGCGTACTGTTTCTGAGAACTGCAATACGCTGAAGACGGATTATTTTTCGTTTGATTGAATATAGTATAAGATGGAGGATTTTCATGAACAAGAAAACAGGCATCATTGCCGGAATCATTGTCGCCGTCCTGATCATCGGCGGCATCGCCGGGTACATGTATTACAAGCGGACGCCGACCTATACGTTTGACCTGATCAAGACGTCGGTGGAGAAGCACGACTGGGATGCGTTCAGCAAGCACGTTGACACGAAGAACGTCATCAGCACGAGCTATGATGCGTTCGTGGAAGGCGCGATGGAATCTGACGAGGATATGGATGAAGACGTCAAGGGCATGGCGAGCGGTTTTGCCAAGCTCTTGAAGCCGAGCATCGTCGATGCCCTGAACCAGGAAGTCGAGCAGTGGGTCAAGACGGGCGAAAAGAAAGAACCCGACAAGAAGGCGGACTCAAAGGACGAGCAGAAAGCGCAGAATGCGGCCAGCAATATGACGAAGGAAACGGGCTTTGACAAGTCGAAGTTCAAGGGCGTTTCCTATACGAAGAACGATGGTGATTTCTCCCGCGTCGGCATCACGATCGAGGACAGCCAGCTGAACAAGGACTTCACGCTCGAACTGAAGATGCGCCAGCTGGATGACGGCACGTGGCAGATTCTCGAAATCTCGAATCTGAAAGATTATCTGCTGGAGCTCGACAAGGCGCGCAAGGCGAAGCTGGCAGAGGTCAACAAGCCTATCCAGGACGAGATTGACCAGCGTGTGTCGGTGAAAAATGCTCAAGCAAGCATCGTGCAGGCAGATCCGTTCGGGATCTCGCAGAAATTGCGCGTCAATCTTTCGCTCACGGCGAACAGCAACAAGGACATCGCTTCCTTCTCGGGCAACATCTACCTGAAAGCTCCAGATGGCAAGCAGACGAAGATTCCTTTTGAAGCTAAGAGGGGGCTCAAGGCAGGTGATCAGGTGGTCGCCATCGACAAAGAGCTGAATCCGTTCTTCGGCGGGGAAGCGAAGCTCGCCAAGGCAAATCTGAGCCAGTATTCCATCAAGACGCAGCTCACGAAGCTGGCCTATGGAGATGGGACGACGTTGGAACTCAAAACGTCGCTGGACGAGAAATAAAGACAACAGAATGACAAAAGCCTCCATGCACGAGGACGCGGTCTTTGACGGCGAACGTCGTGACCAGCGCCTCGCAGGCCCGCGCGAAAGCGCATCGTAGTCAGCGAGCACGCAGCGTGCAACATCATCAAAAACATGATGACACTGCTTTCTGCGTGTGCGACATCATTTGTTCACAATCGTCAAAATGCCCCGCATCTTTTCCCGGATGCGGGGCATTGCTGTATGACGATGGAAGTTCCGCCGCTCACCCGCGCGGCTTCCATCCGTGCCGTGCGTAGCAGGCGAGCTTGTCTTTGTACATGACTTTGTCGGCTTCGTCTTTGAGTGCTTTGTACGTTTTGTACGTTGCGCTTTCTTCTGCATGCGCCGTGCCGAAGGCGACGGAGACGTCGAATTCTTCGAGGCTCTGCTGGGTCTCGGCGAGGCGGGCGCAGACGGCGGCGTGGGAGAGGCCCTGTACGAGGGCGACGAATTCGTCGCCGCCGATGCGGTAGACGCAGGATTTCCCGAAAACAGCGGCGAGGCACTGGGCGGCCGTGCGCAAGAGGCGGTCGCCTTCGGCATGGCCTTTCGTGTCATTCGCGCGCTTGAGGCCGTTGACGTCGGCCATGACGAACGTCGTGCCCAGCTCTGCAAAGCCGCTGCCGTACTGCGTCGCAAGCAGGTAAGCGTTGTGGCTCTGGACGCCCGTGAGCTCGTCGTAGAGGCTGAGCTTTTCGAGGCGGTCGGCTTCGGCCTGCTCGTAGTGGATGCAGTTACGGCTGTTGTTGAAGCCGTTGTAGATGGCGCGCATCATGTCGGCGCAGGTGTCGTAGCCGCAGGAGGAGCAGTCGATGTGGCGCGACGCCGCATCGTATTTGTGCATGCTCTCGTAGATGGCGTCGGCCTCGTCAGGCGATGGCTGCCAGTCCTGGCACTGCGCGGACTGGTCGACAAAGGTACGCAGATAATCTTCGAGCTGGAGCCCTTCGAAGCGCTCGTTGAGCAGTGCGAGGCGCTCTTTCGGCAGGATGCGCTTGCTCCACGGCCCTTCTTCGTCGAGCTGCTCGCGCGCGTGGATGCACTGCATGAGGCGTGAGAATGCCTCGTCATGTTCGTTCTGGCCGGGCTCTTTCGCCGTGCCTTCGAGGCAGCCGTCGCCGCAGTTGACGATGTCGATGATGGAAAAAAGCAGGCGGCCGTCGAGGATGGCGCTGGCATTGTGATCGAGCCAGCGATAGGCCTTGCGCTTGCCCGCGATGACGCGCACGAAGATGTCGTCGCCGAGGAACCAATGGAGGTTCGAAGCGAGGCCATTGGCCGCCGGGTAGGAGAGACCGAGACCGTAGCCGATCTCTTCGTCGCACGATTCTTCGGAGATGCCGTGAGCGCGCAGGTATTTCAGCAATGACTGGAACGTGAGGTTGTAGCTCACGTATGCTTCCGGTTCTTTGCGCTGCACATCGAACGAACCGGCGATGCACGGGCCGATATAGGCGAATTTCTCCGTGAGGCGGAGCCGTTTCCGCGCGTAGATGGCCATGCACATCGTGGGGTTTTGGATGGGCAGCAGCTGATTGAGGAGCTCGGGGTGAAAGTGCTCGACATACGAGACGATGACGGGGCAGCGCGAGGAAAGAAGGCCTGCGCGGTCATGCTCGTCGAGGTAGCGGAGCGTCGCCCAGGTGTAGATGTCCGCGCCAAAGGCAACGGGCAGCATGCGCTGGGCGCCGAGGCTCCGCAGCGTGCCGAGGATGCGGCCGTAGAGCTCCGGGTACTCTGCCGAAAGCGCAGGCGAAATCAGAAGCGAGATGGGCTCGCCGCGCCCGAGGTCGCGGAAGAAACGCTTCGTATCGTCATGGTAGCTGCGCGCATCGTGGGCGCAGACGCCGAAGCATGCGCCGCAGGCCGTGCAGCGCAGGGGATCGACGGCAATCTGCGCCTTGCCGCCCTCGACGTGCGCGATGCACGCGCCCATGGCCGAGCAGACGCCGACGCACTTGTTGCAGCCGATGCAGTTTTCATTTGTATAGACGAGGCCTTCTTCTTGCATTCCGAACCCTGCTTTCTCTCTCTGTTCGCTATGCACGCGTTCAGGGCGCCTGTTTGCTCAGATTTCTGAGGGTTATTTCGCCGGTTCTTCCGGCAGGATGATCGGCTTTTTCACGAGCTTGCCCGTGATCCATGGAAAATGCGCAGAAAGGTAGCGCCCGATGGTCTCGCCGATGTAGCGCTTGCCGAGGTAGTCAGGATGCAGGCCATCCGTCGTGTACTTCGTCGCGAGCCAGCCCGCGCCGTCCTCGAGCGCCTTGGCGACGTCGATGGCGTACGTCTGCTCGAGCACCCAGTGATTGATGTAGTCGCGGTGCACCTGCCAGTCCGCCGGCGGAATCTCGATCTGGCCGTAGCGGCGGATGAGGCCGGGGTTGATCGGCGTGACCGTCGTGAAAACCGGGGTGATGCCATACGCCAGGCATTTGTCGCGCAGGGTGATGAGATGTTCGACCGTCTCCGAGCCGTAGACCGTGCCACGATAGTCATTGACACCGCCCATGATGACGAGCACGCGCGGAGAAAACGGCCGCACGTCCCGCTCGAAGCGGTCGATCATGTCCTGCGTCGTGTTGCCGCTGTAGCCGAGGTTCTTGATCGGCACGATGGAGTAGCTCTCCCAGTCGTACAGGAGGTACCCCGGCGGCGTCGACATGGCACCGCCGCCATGCGTGATGCTGTCGCCGAGCGCGGCAATCGGCGTCGGCGTCGTCACCTGGAACTCCGAGAGCGGCGACCAGTCCGAGAGCGGCCAGCCGCTTTCATCAACGGCCTGCACGCGCCAGGCATACGTGCCCGGCATCGTGTAGCCGCCCTCCTCGTAGTAGTCGTACTCGCCCGCTTGCAGCGTGCGGATGAGCTGGTTCCCTTCCGGCTTTACGCGGTAGACCTCGATGACGTGGTGCTTCGCGCCCGCCGTCGGCACCCACGAAAAGACCGGATAGAGCGGCGCATAGTCCATCTTCTCGAACTCCGTCGTCGGCAGCGGCGCCTTCGGGTCAAGCTCGCCGTCCTTGATGGGCGCGATTGGCGTAGCCTTCGCGATGGGCTCTCCCGCGTAGTTCAGCGGGCAGGCCTTCCAATAATATTTGGCCGCTTTTTCGCCATAGGGCGCGAGGTTGATCTCGATGCCGTTCGTGTAGACCTGATCCGTCGACCAAACGACGTTCTCCGCCGCATCGCCGAACGCTTTCAGCAGCACGACCTGATAGCGCACGGCGCTCGGCACGATGGGCCACGTCAGGCGGACTTTCTTCGCATGGAATGCTGCCGCGTCTTTCGAAGCGTCTTTCGTCTCCATCTTTTTCTCCAGATCTTTCGTCAGCATCTTTGCTGCGTCTTCCGTCTTCGCGGCATCTTCCGTGCCCGCCTTGCCCTTCGCGGCCTCGGCCTTCTCTTTTGCCACATCCTTCGCAGCGGCCTCGATCAGCTGCTGCGCCGTGATGAGATGCGTTTCGGACATCATGGGCGACGCGACGGGCGTCAGGTGGCGCTGCGCCTCCGCAGGTGCCGAAAAGAGCATGCCGGCCGTCAGGCATGCAGCGCCGGCCGCGACGAATTTTCCATATCTCATATGATAAACTCTCTTCTTTCCTTCATCAAGATACGCGCCCTTATGATACCACAAAGCGTCCTCTCACGCAAAAAAACGGCCCGAAAGCGCCCAGCCGTGCCAGAGCGGCCCGTGGCCCTGCCCGAGGTCGAGGCCGTAGCCGATGGCGCCCGTCAGATAATCTTTCGCACGAGCGACGGCATCTTCGAGCGGATGTCCCTTCGCGAGATTCGCCGCGATGGCCGAGGAAAGCGTGCATCCCGTGCCATGCGTGTTCGGATTTCCCGACCGCGGTGCGGAAAACGGAATCTGCCGCCCGTCCGGGAAGACGAGCAGGTCGGTCGCTGCATCGCCCGCAAAATGGCCGCCTTTCGCGAGCACGGCCGCACCGAAACGCTGCGCCGCCCGCTCGGCAGCGGCCGCCATCGCCGCCTCGCTCACGATGCCGATGCCCGTCAGTCGTGTGAGCTCGGGGAGGTTCGGCGTCAGGAGCTCCGCACAGGGAAAGAGCTCCTCTTTGAGCGCGTCCATCGCATCGCCCGCGAGGAGGGGCGCCCCGCTCGTCGCGACCATGACGGGATCGACGACGACATGCTCCGCATGATAGGCACGCAGCTTCTCCGCGATGACGCGGATGAGCGCAGCCGAAGCCACCATGCCGACCTTCACCGCGCGCGGCGGGATGTCCTCGAAAATGGCATCGAGCTCCGCCGCGAGGAACTCCGGCGTCGCCTCCTGAATGGCCCGGACACCCGTCGTGTTCTGCGCCGTCAGCGCCGTCACGGCGCTCATACCGAAAACGCCATGCGCGAGAAACGTCTTGAGATCCGCCTGAATCCCCGCCCCGCCGCTCGCATCGCTGCCCGCGATGGTGAGGACGGGGACGATTTCTTTTTCCATGAAATGCCCTCCTATAAAAAACGCGCCATTCCGACAAAATGATTCTACCATATCGGAATGGCGCGTGGAAACTATTTCTTTTTCGACCCGCGAGGAACGCGTATCATTTCTTCGGTGCCGGGCCTGTCGATTCGCGCTCGACGAGGGTGTTGTCGAGCGTGATGCGCTTGCTCTGGCCGGTCTCGATCTTTTCAATCAGGAGCTGGGCGGCGTTGCTGCCGAGGCGGAACATGTTCTGGTCCATCGTCGTGAGCTTTGGCGAGACGTAGCGCGAGAGCGCGATGTTGTCGAAGCCCATGATGGAGAGCTCCTGCGGCACGCGGATGCCGAGGGCGCTGGCCGCGTTGATGGTGCCGACGCCCATGAGGTCGTTGCAGCAGAAGACAGCCGTCGCGTCAGTCTTCGGCAGGACGCCCATGAGCGTCTGCATCGTGTCATCGACCGTCTCGACGCTGTTGCCTTCGCCGATGTTGACGATGTAGGCGTCGGGGTCGATGCCGCGGCCGCGCATGACGACGCGGAACGTGTCCTCCTTGATCTGGTACGAGTCGGAGTTCACGCCGCGCACGAAGAGGATGCGCTCGTGGCCGAGGCTCATGAGGTGCCGCAGCGCCTCCTGCGTGCCGAGCGCCTCGTCGTTGCCGACGTAGGAGACGTCAGGGATGTAGTGGTAGGCGTTGATGAAGACGAGCGGCGTGCGGCGGACGAGCTGCGTGTAGAACTCTTCCTTGATGTGCGCCGTGTTCGGGCTGATGACGATGATGCCCGAGACGTTGCGCGCGACGAGCGCCGTGATGCACTTCATCTCCTGCTTCGGGTCGTTCTTCGCGCAGTTGAGGAGCAGCGAGTACTGATCCTGCCGGACGTAGTCCTCGATGCCGTCGATGACCTGCGCAAAAAACATGTTGTAGAGGCCCGGCACGACGACGCCGATGGTCGAGGAGCGCTGCGTGTTGAGTTCGCGCGCCTGGACATTCGGCACGTAGTCGAGTTCTTCGATGGCCTTCTGGACTTTCTGCCGGGTTTCTTCTTTGACGGGATAGTTGGCATTGACGACGCGGGAGACCGTCGCGACGGACACCCCCGCACGTTTTGCCACGTCCACGATGGTTGCCTTGCGTTTCTGTTCCAAAATAATCCCTTAAATCTTTACTTCGTCACGACCTGCATGAACCGATCAAACGCAGCCATGCCTTCGGGGGTGCGCTTGTAGACGCCCGCGTGCGTGAGGACGGTCTCGAAGACTTTGCCGATTTCGTACTTGAGCACCTTGTCGAGATCCTCGGGCTTTGCCTCGGGGTTCTTCGCGCGGATTTCTTTGTACCAGGCGGCGTGGCTCTTGATTTCCTCGATGCCGCTGATGTCTTCCGTGCCCTTGATCCATTCCTGCTTCAGCGCGGCCATTTCTTTCTTGAGGCGCGCGGGCAGCACGGCGAGGCCCATGACCTCGATGAGGCCGATGTTCTCTTTCTTGATGTGGTGGACTTCCTGATGCGGATGAAAGATGCCGAGCGGGAATTCTTCCGTCGTGCGGTTGTTGCGCAGCACGAGGTCGAGCTCGTAGCCCTCGCCCTTGCGGCGGGCAATCGGCGTGACCGTGTTGTGCGGCGTGCCGTCCGTTTCGGCGAGGATATTGGCGGATGCGTCGCTGTAGGCGCGCCATGCGTCCATGATCTTCGTCGCGAGATCGACGAGCTGGTCGCGGTCGATGCCGGAAAGGCGGATGGTCGACATCGGCCACTTGACGCGGCCGACCTTGATGTCCGGGTAACCGGGCACCGTGTACGACTTCTCGACCGGTGCCTTTGCCATGGCGAACGTGTAGCGGCCGCCCTGGTAATGGTCGTGCGAAAGGATGGAGCCGCCGACAATCGGCAGGTCGGCATTCGAGCCGAGGAAGTAGTGCGGCAGGATCGTCACGAAGTCCAGGAGGTTCTCGAAGCTGCGACGGCTGACCTTCATCGGGATGTGCTTGCGGTTCAGCACAATGCAGTGCTCGTTGTAGTACGTGTACGGGCTGTACTGCATGAACCAGCGATGGCCCGAGAGGCGGATCGGGATCAGGCGGTGCGTCTCGCGCGCCGGATGGCCGATGTGGCCGGCATAGCCCTCGTTTTCACGGCAGAGCAGGCACTTCGGGTATTCCGTCGATTTCTGCTCGCGCGCCTTTGCGATGTCACGCGGGTCTTTTTCCGGCTTCGACAGGTTGATCGTGATGTCGAGGTCGCCGTACTCGGTCGGCGTCTTCCAGATGATGTTCTTGTCGATGCGGTCCTTGCGGATGTAGTTCGACGCGATGGACATCTTGTAGAACTGGTCCGTCGCGGCTTTCGGGCTGCGCGCGTAGTCAGCCTGCCAGCGGCGGATGACCTCGGAAGGGCGCGGCATCACGCAATCCATGATGCGCGTGTCAAAGAGATCGTGCTGCTCCGTCGTGTCCTCGATGAGACCCTTCTCGGCCGCATAGCCGAGCATTTCCTCGAGGATCGGCAGTGCCGTCGGCAGCTGTTCCTCGATGTCGTCTTCTGGCGTGAACGCATCGACTTTCAAAAGGTCGATGAGGCGGTTCGCCGCATAGTAACGGTCCTCTTCCTTCATGAGCTCGCGCTGGACGGCGAAATGAAGGAGGCGGTTGATTTCATGGTTGATGGACATAGAATTACCGTCCTTTCAAAAAAGCTGGTTCATTCACGGGAATCGATGAGGAGCGATTCCCTTAGTCCTGATACCCGTCCGGATGCTTCTGATGCCACGTCCATGCCGTGCCGATGACCTGCTCGACATTCGTGTAGCGCGGCTTCCAGCCGAGAATCTTCTTTGCCTTCTCGCTCGACGCGATGAGCTGGGCCGGGTCGCCGGCGCGGCGTGCGCCCATCTCGACCTTGATGTCCTTGCCCGTGGCCTTCTTCGCAGCCTCGATCATCTCTTTGACCGAGAAGCCCTGGCCGTTGCCGAGGTTGAAGATGTTGCTCTTGCCGCCCTTGCGCAGGTATTCAAGCGCGAGGACGTGGGCGTCGGCGAGATCGATGACGTGGATATAGTCGCGCAGGCATGTGCCGTCCGGCGTCGGATAGTCGTCGCCAAAGACGGTGATGTGGTCGCGCTTGCCAAGGGGAACCTGAAGAATCAGCGGGATGAGGTGCGTCTCGGGATGATGATCTTCGCCGATGGAGCCGTCATCGAGCGCGCCTGCTGCATTGAAGTAGCGGAGCGACACGTAGCGGATGCCGTCGGCACGGCTGACCCACTTCATCATCTTCTCCATCGTGCGCTTCGTCTCGCCGTACGTGTTCGTCGGGTTCGTCTCGTCATCCTCCATGATGGGGATGCGCTTCGGCTCGCCGTAGACGGCAGCCGTGGACGAGAAGACGATTTTGTCGACGTGATGGCGCACCATGGCTTCGAGGAGCACCTGCATGCCATAGACGTTGTTGTTGAAATACTTCAGAGGCTTTTCCATGCTCTCGCCGACGAGCGAGTTCGCTGCGAAATGGATGACAGCCTCGATCTTGTTCTCATCGAAAATCTTGTCGAGCACGGCCGCATCGCGGATGTCGCCCTCGTAGAATTTCGCTCTCGGGTTGATGGCTCCGCGATGGCCGGTCTGGAGGTTGTCGACGATGACGACGTCCTCGCCTTTCGCCACGAGCTGATGAACCGCATGGGAACCGATGTAGCCGGCACCGCCGCAAACGAGAATTGACATGGATACCATTTCCTTTCCTTAGCATTTTCTATTGTAACATCATTTGATATGTTTTTCTAGTAAATTTTCAGTAAATCGGTACAGAATTTTCTTTTCGCACCCGCGGAAGTTTCGTCCTGCATTTTGATGGGACATGCAGGGGACTCCCCCCGCCCTTCGGGCCCGTCCCCCCCTCTAGAGGGGGGGGGCTGACTGCGGGGTTAGTCGATTCTATGCGTGCCTTCGGAGATGTTCGCGACGTAGAAGCTCGGGGCGTAGCCGATTTTCTTCGTGTAGCCGTCGGCAACCGTTTTCTTGAAAGTTTCGATCGCGTCGTTCTTCACGAGGCTGACCGTGCTGCCGCCGAAGCCGGCGCCCGTCATGCGCGAGCCGATGACGCCCGGGATCGTCCATGCGATTTCTGCGAGCGTGTCGAGCTCTTTGCCCGTGACATCGTAGTCATCGCGCAGCGAAAAATGCGAGGCGTTCATGAGGCGGCCGAACTTCTCGACGTCGTTCTTTTCGAGTGCATCGACAGCTTCGAGCGTGCGGTTGTTCTCGAGGACGGCATGGCGGGCGCGCTGGCGCTCCAAGGGCTCCGAGATATGGCCGGCAATCTTATTGAAGTCTTCATTGGAGAGCTCGCCGAGGGCGTTCAGCTCCGGTTTCACTTCTTTGAGCTCATTGAGCGCATGCTCGCACTGCGCGCGGCGGACGTTGTAGGCGCTCGATGCGAGGCTGTGCGGCTTGTTCGTGTTCGTGATGACGATGCTCGCGCCTTCGAGCGCAATCTTGCTGTAGCGATACTTCAGCGTGTTGCAGTCGAGCAGCATCGCGCAGTCCGACCTCCCCATGCCGACAGCGAACTGATCCATGATGCCGCAGTTGACGCCGACGAACTGGTTCTCGGCTTTCTGCGAGAGCTTCACCATCTCGAGCATTTCGAGGCCGAAGCCGAATGCCTCGTTGAGGATGACAGACATCAGCACTTCGAGCGAAGCCGAGGACGAGAGGCCCGCGCCGCCCGGCAGCGTGCCGTGAATCACGATGTCGAAGCCGTGGCCTGCCTTGTGGCCGGCTTTCTCGAAGACATCGACGACACCCATGAAGTAGTTCGCCCAGTCTTTGCTCTTGTCATAGGAGAGGCCCGACATCGGGAACTCGATGACGCCCTTATCCGCAAGGTTCATCGAGTAGACGCGCGTCGTGCTGTCATCACGGTCTGCCACGACGGCATACGTGCCGAGCGAAATCGCGCACGGGAAGACGTGGCCGCCGTTGTAGTCAGTATGCTCGCCGATGAGGTTGACGCGGCCCGGGGAGAAATAGCTGCGCTCGGCCTTCTTGCCGAACTTCTCCTCGAAGACTTTCTTCATCTCTGCGAGATACTCTTTGACTGCCTGTTCCATGGATGTTTCCTCCTCATTCTCACTCTGCCGTGCTTTGCATCGGCTTCGAAGTTGTAAACGTTTTCCGATAAGGTTTGAAAGAAAAGCAACGCCGAAGAGCGGGTTGCTTTTTCTCTCTTTATTTCCTATTTGTTATTGTAGAACATCGGAAAGCGTTTG
The DNA here is from genome assembly GCA_022773585.1 of Selenomonas sp. Classification (GTDB taxonomy): domain Bacteria; phylum Bacillota; class Negativicutes; order Selenomonadales; family Selenomonadaceae; genus Selenomonas_C. Next base: position 22,772 of record JALEZZ010000004.1, read on the forward strand.
TCAATGTGTTTTTGTAAACGGTTTCCGATTTTTTTCGGTGTGAAAGCCTTTCGTTACTACGTGCGACTTGTTTGGCTTTCGCATCCTACTACTCCCCCTGCCGCTTCGCGGCCCTCCCCCCTCAATGAGGGGGGCTGAGGATGGTCGTCATTCCTGCCGATAAAATTCGAAGTTGTCGAGCGAGCCCCAGGTGCCGGCCGGCGCATCGAGCGCCACGCCGATTGTGGCCTTGCCGTTCTTCACTTCGACATCCTTGATCTCAGTCGGCTGCCATTTGTTCCAGCCCGTGTCCTTGATGTCCACGGCCTTGCGCTCGCCATTCGTCTCGATGAAGAGCTGGTAGGCGTTCTGTCCGCCGCCGCCCGCTGTCAGGACTTTGACCGTGTACTTGCCGTCTTTAAGGCCCGTGAAGGACTGCGTCGCCGTAACGCGGAACGCCTTGTCGCTCCAGTAGTGCATCGCGGACTTGCCGAGCGCGTCGCCGCCCTTGCTGACGACGTCCATCACGCCCGTATCGCCTGTGACCGTCCAGCCGTCGAGGCTGCCGCTGTCATCAAAGTCGCCATTCTTGACGAGGTCGACTTTCTTGATGACATGCACCGTGCCCTTGACGGGAACCGCCTTGCCGTCGACCGTGACGGTGCCCTTGACGCTTTGGTCGCCCGTCTTCTGGAACACAGGCGCGGCGTCCTGCCAGGCAATCGGCAGGTTTTCGGAATGGTCGTCGCTGAACGTCACGCGGACGGTCGCGGGCAGCTGCACGGGCGCGCCGAGGCCGCCTTCGACGGCGATGCTGTCGACTTCCTTGAACTTCGGCGCGACGGCCTTGGCCGTCTTGTCGCTGACATCCTTGTAGACGTCCCACGATGCGAGCGCCTTGCCGTTTTTGTCGAACATCGCGAGGTTGTCCCATTCATCGCCCTCGCCGGTCTTCCAGCCAGCACCGGGGACTGCATACCAGTCCGGTTCCCAGTAGAACATGCCGGTGCCGCGGCCGTTCGGGACATTCGCGAGGCGCTCCATGACGGCGCGCAGGCCCGTCGCCTGTCCCTGCACGGTCGAGCGGAAGCCGCCGATGCGCTCCATATTCTCGTCGTAGCAGTTCTTCATGCTGTCGAAGTTTTCATTCGTGTAGCCGAATGCTGTCTCGACGACGATGACGTCTTTGTCGTAGCGCGCGCTGATGTCATCGAGGTTCTGCTGGAGCTCTGAGAGCGTGCCATGCCAGAACGGATAGTACGAGAGGCCGATGACGTCGAAATCCGTCACGCCGTTCTTCTTCAGCGAATCGAAGAAGCGCTGGTAGAGCGCGTTGTCGCCGCCGTCCGGCAGATGCACCATGAGCTGGATGCTGCGGTCGGGGTCGGCTTCGCGCACGGCCTTGAGCCCTGCGTCCATCAGGCGCGCAAAGGCCTTGTCGCCATCCGCCGACGGCAGCTTGCCGATGGGCCAGAGCATGCCGTTCTTGATCTCGTTGCCGATCTGGATCATCTCGGGCTCGCAGCCTGCGTCCTGGAAATCTTTGACGACCTGCTTCGTGTAGTCGTGGACATGCTGGACAAGCTGGTCTTCGTTATCGTTCTCCCAGGCCTTCGGCGTGTACTGCTTCGCAGGGTCGGCCCACCAGTCGCTGTAGTGGAAATCAATCAGCACCTTGAGGCCGAGCGCATGGGCGCGCTTCGTCATTTCGATGGCGCGCGCCTCGTCCGTGTTGCCGCCGCCGCCCGGACCGGCCTTCGGGTCGTTCCAGATGCGCAGGCGGATCCAGTTGATACCATGGTTCTTCATGATCTGGAGCTCGTCCATCTGCGTTCCATCGACATCGTAGAACTTCGCGCCGAGCTTTTCCATTTCCGGCAGCATCGACACATCCGCGCCCTTGATGAAATTCTCCGGCAGGTTCGGGATCGGGTTCACCTGCACGGCGGCATCCGCCGTCGGCATCAGCGCAAATGTCCCAGCCGCAAGCGCCGCAAGAATCAGGGACTTTAACGTTTTCTTTTTCATTGTTGGTATTTCACCTCGGAAGCTACATTTTTCATAAGGCTCCCTCTCAGAGGCGTAAAATCTCCAGTGGAGGTTTTACGGGCAGCCGAATGGCTGACTGAGGGAGTCTCACAAAATGGATTTCGTAAATTCTGGATTGTCATTTATGCGGGCTACGCATTTGCTTCTTTCGATGCCCGCATAAAACACAATCGTACATCTCATATTCCATGCTTGTGAGACTCCCTCCGCCCTTTGGGCACCTCCCTCTGAGAGGGAGGCTCCTTCAAAAGCATCAGAAGCAGTACGACAGCGCGACGTAGCCGGTCGGGTCGTAGTTCGAGAAGCCAGCGTAGTTCTTGTCATACGGCTTCAGCCAGTAGCACGTCGCTTCGAGGTTGACATTGTCGGAGAGCATGCGGCCCATGCCGAGGCCGAAGCCGCGCGAGCCGTTGCCGTTGATGGCGTCGCTGCCCGCGATGTTCAGGCGGTGCGGCCATGCGCGGCCTTCGACGGAGCCGCCGCCGAGCGCGAAGTACTCGCCATAGATCTGATACGTGCCGCCCTTCACCCAGTAGCCCGTGGGGCTGCCGTACGTCACGCGCGCCCAGAAGCCGCTCTTGTCGCGCATGCAGCCGGCGTTGTTGCGCACGTACTCGGCGATGAGGTTCCAGCGCGGCAGGAACTGCGTGTTGAAGCCGATCGCGTACTGGTTGAACTTGTAATCGTCTTCCTTCGTGCCGTCGCTGAGCGTGTTTTCCGTGTTCGTGTGCAGGAACGCGGCCGTGAGCTGCGTCGCCTTGCTCGGCTGGACTTTGAGGTTGCCGAACGTCGTCCAGATGTTGCTGTTCTGCCAGCCCTCAGCCGAGATGTCGCCGTAGCCGAGCATGAGGCTCGTCTTCGGGCCGAACTGATGCTCGACATAGAAGCCATCGACCGGATTCTCCCAGTAGAGCAGGCCCTGGCCGAGGCTGATCTGCGTGCGGCCGATCGACGTCGTCGTGCCCGCGTTGTGCCAGTTCAGGCTCATCTTGTCGAGGCGGAACGAATCCTGGTTGTTCCAGCTCTTGCCCCAGTCGTTGTAGTTCTGCTCGCCGCCCCAGCCTTTGTACTGGTCGCTCTTGTCTTCGTACTTCAGGCGGCCGTCGACGGTCAGGTTCTTCGCGGGCTCGCCATAGATGCCGAGGCGCACGCGCTTCTCGAAATGGCTGACCTTGCCGACCTCGCTCTTGTCATGGCCGGCCATGTTCTTGTTCATGAAATAGCGGAAACGTGCATCGCCGTACATCTTGAAGCTGGACTGTTTGGCCTTGAGGTCCTTCACATCGCTTTCCACAGCGGTGAGACGCACCTCCATGTCCTTGAGTTCCTGCGCGTACTCGCGTTCGAGCTTGTTGATGACGCCCTTGTCCTGCAGCTCGGCCGTACCGTACTTCTCAGCGGCTTTTGCGACGATGGCCGCCATCTCGTAGCGGTTCATCGTCTTGTCGCCTTGGAACGTGCCGTCGCCATAGCCCTCGATGACGCCGTCGCGGGCGAGCATCGCGAGCGCATCGTACGACCAATGATCTTTCGGCACGTCCGTGAACGGATTCGCCTCTGCGGCAAAGGCCGTCGATGCGGAAAGCGTCGTGGCGGCGAGAACGGCAGCAATCAGAACTTTCTTTTTCATTCTTGTTTCCTCCTAGTTTCCCCATATTCTTTTGAAAAAAGGCATAGAAAAAGCAAGCATCGCTTTCGCGCCAAAATGGGACGGATGTTCAAGTGCGTGCTTGCTTTATTCTATTGTTTCCGAAGCGATGACGGACGAGGCGTCAGGCCATGCAGGCGAGAGCGAAGTCGAGCGCCTTTTCCGGATCGCGGGTCAGGCCGACGTACTGGCGGCCGCTCGTCGTCGCGCTCTTGACGCCCTGCTCGTCGCAGTCGTGCTTGAGCTCGTCATACATGGAGGCCATCTGCGGTGCGAGGACGATGAGGTCGTAGTCGCTGATGATGTCCTTGTGCTGGCCATACGCCATGGCGATGGCTTCGACATGCGCGCCGCGCTTTTCCGCGCCCTTGTCGATGGCTTTCGCGAGCATGGAGCTCGTCGCGCCCGAAGCGCAGAGGACGAGGACGTGCTTCTCGCTGCCGTTCCCTGCATCAGAGGCAGCAGATGCGTCCGCAGCGACAGCCGGAGCCGGTTTCTTCTCGACGGCTTCGCCTGCTTCTGCTTTTTCTGCAGCGGCATAGGCATCGGCCGGGATGGCAGCATCTTCATCGTCGGCAGCGATTTCGCCATTGGCGATGGCCGTCTCGCGAGCGACGAGCTGCGTGTCATAGACGCGGAAGAACGGATAGTAGAGAACGGCATCGACAATCAGGAGCAGCGGTGCGAGGACGAATGCGAGCTTTGCGAAGCCCGTCGCAATCACGAGGCCGATCGGGGCCAGCGTCGTCCACGGCAGGATGTAGATGAAGGAGTTCATGCCGAGGTTGTCGACGAAGAACTTGAAAATCCAGACATTCGCAATCGGAGCTGCGATGAACGGAACGAAGAGCACCGGGTTCAGCACGATCGGCGCGCCGAAGAGAATCGGCTCGTTGACGGCGAAGCAGACCGGGATGATTGATGCGCGGCCGACCGCCTTGAGCTGTTTCGACTTTGCGATGAAGGCGCACATCGCGCAGAACATGAGCGTTGCGCCCGTGCCGCCGAGCGTGGCGACGAAGTAGGACGTCGGATGCGTGAGGATGTTCGTGGCATGGCCGCCTGCCGTGACAATCTGCAGGTTGGCCTCGATGTTGGCGATGTAGATGGCCGTGACGGCAGGCTCGACGATGGACGGGCCGTGGATGCCGACGAACCAGAACATGGCCATAGCGCCATAGATGATCGCGATGCCGATGTAGCCATCCGCGGCGACAAACAGCGGCTTGAAGAGCTCGAGGATCCAGGCGGAGAAGAGCATGCCCGTCGCATTCTTGAACACGACCGAGCCGGCCCAGAAGACGAAGACGGCGACGGAAAGCGGAATCAGGTCGGCAAACGTTTGCGCGATGTAGTGCGGAACTTCATCCGGCAGCTTGATCGTAATGTTGCGCGAAACGAAGAACTTGTAGATGTTCGGCACGAGGAACGCGACGACGAATGCGGAGAGCAGGCCTTTCGAGCCCATGAAGTCGGCCGACCAGCCACCCTTGATCGGCTCGACCGCGAGGAGCATCATGCAGATGATCGAGACGATCATGACCGACGTGTCATTGATCTGGCGCAGCTTCGGCAGCTTGTGGTTGATGCTGCCTGTGAGGCTTTTCGCAATTGTCGCAACCATCAAGAGCGCCAAGATGCCCATGGATGCGTTGTACGCGAGCCAGAGGACGCTGCTGACATTGTCCGGCCACTTGTAGCCGAAGATCTCCGGCACGCAGGCGACGAGGATGAACAGTGACGAGAACAGGATGACCGGGATGCAGCTGACAAAGCCGTCTCGGATCGCCCGCAAGTACGGGTTGTTGGAAACCTTTTCGAAGAATGGCTTCATGGTTTCCACGAGCTTGATGAGCTTTTCCATTCTTTTTCCCTTCCTTTTCGGAACCTTAGCAGATGTGGAACGTGTCTTTGAATTGATGAGATTCAATCATGATTGCTGTCGCAGGGAAATCGCTTTCTTTATTCCGTTCGCTTTCTCCCTTTGATGGTTTCATTATACTTCGCATTCATTCCCTCTTGTTTTCATAGTTTGAAAATGTTTTCAGGAAACGCATCAAAGCAATGCATCATCCTGGGGATAGGCGGTTTATAAACCTACACAAAGCAAGAAATTGGCTGTTACAACTGCAACAGCCAATTTCTTTATGCCTTCCATATCGTCCGAACCCGAAATACGCCTGCCTCCCCAATATCGTCTGTACCGCACACGGATTCTCTGCCGAGGCTTTCATCGCGTTGTCGCTGCTCGCGTGCTTAAAGCATCGCAAGGATTTTCGGCTGAAGTTCTGCCGGAATTTTCAGGAGTTCCATTGCCTTTTCTTTCGTGCAATGAAGTGTCTCCATCAGCGACCGTGCCGATTCGACTTTTCCATTGATTTCGCCCTCAACTTTGCCGTTTTCATGAGCCTCTTCCATCCAATATTTTTTTGCATCTTTGATATTCCATTTCAATCTGAACATATCGATAACCTCCTTGCCGTTCTTTGCGAGGAAATTTGTCAGGATGCCTGCTTTCTTGCAATCGTCGATTGCCTTGGCGATAGCGACATCGTCATCGCCACTTTCCTTCTTATACTCTTGGATAAGATGAACGAGATAGCTGTAGCCGTAGAGCGGCTCGCAAGATTGCAGGATTTCGTTCTTCTCGTTGTAGGAAATGTCGATGACATGGACGCGGATTTCGAGATCTCCGTCCTTCTCTGCAAACGCATCCGACAGTTTGAGTTCCTCACGGAATTTCTGCTGCGGCCTGCCGTTGTAGAGCATATAGAACTTCGGCGTCGGGATTTTGACGAGCGCTTCTTGGTACATCGCCTTTTGGGCTTCGATGATCTTGATGATCTTGGAATAAACGTGATCGGCATACGGCAACATCCTGAGCGGGATATTTTCGTTCCACGTACTCTGATGTTCCATGAGAACGACGACGCGCTGCTTCCAGAGGAACGAGAGGTCGTTTCTCTGGCTGTCGGTAAAAACATTGCGAAGTGTCGTGAGTTTGATGTCCTTGGCGAAGATGTCATCTTCTGGCCGGATGGCTTGGTAAAGACTCGCGAGTTCTCGCTTGTTGTGGAAGAGTTTTCGGAAAACGGAGTCTTTGTATTGCCGATTCGCCATGCCCGCGCCTCCTACGATTTCTGATTCTATTTTACCTGTTTTCAGCGGAAGTGGCAAGCGGGAACTCCTTGACGAGTGCCTGCATGAGCTGAGAAAGCGCATGAAAAAAGGAGCCTCAAGCAGGGCTCCTTTTTCTTATGCGTCTGTGACCTCTTCGACCGGCACGATGCGTTTCTGCTCGCTGCAGAGCTTGTACCAGTACGCGCTCTTCTTTGGCGTGCGCTGCTGGGTCTTGTAATCGACGTAGAACAGGCCGTAGCGCTTGTTGTAGCCATTCGACCACGAGAGCATGTCCTGGAGGCTCCAGATGTAGTAGCCGCGGACGTTGACGCCCTCGGCGATGGCCTGCTGGATGGCGCGCAGGTGCTTTGCCACGTACTCGATGCGCGGCGTGTCGTCGATCTTGCCGTCCACGAGGTCGTCCTTGTAGCCCATGCCGTTTTCGCTGATGAAGATTTCCTTGTAGTTCGGATAGTCGTGCGCGATGCGGACAAGCTGGTCGTGCATGCCCTGTGGGTAGATCGGCCAATCCCAGTCCGTCGTCGGCACTTCGGGGTTCGAGACGCGCGCACCGACGCCATGCAGCGCGAAGACGCTCGTGCCCTTCTCGCCCGTGCTGTTGTTGAAGACCTTGCTTTCACCATCCCATGTCTGCAGGAAATGGCTCGAATAGTAGTTCATGCCGAGGAAATCGATTTCTTTTGCAGCGATGGCGAAATCGTCGAAATCCGACGGCTCCGTGACGAGCGTGCCGTTGTTCTTTTCAAGAATCTCGTCAATGAGCGCCATCGTCTCGTCGCTGTACTTTCCGAGGAAGCAGGCGTCGAGCATGAAGCGGTTGCTCATGGCGTCATCAAGGTCGCGCGCATGGCGGTTTTCCGGCGTGTCCGTGATGGGCACTTTGCCCTCGAGCGTGTGGACAATGCCGATTTTGCCATCGAAGCCCATCGTCTTGTAGAGGTGCAGGGCCTTTGCGTGCGCGACCATGAGGTTGTGCTCGATTTGGATGGCTTTCGCCATCTGGAACGTCTCATGCGGCGGGAAATTGCCCGCGATGTAGCCGTTCTGCGCAATCGACCACGGCTCGTTGAACGTCGCCCAGCGCTTGACGCGATCGCCGAATGCTTCAAAGCAGATTTTTGCGTAATCGACGAAATGCGGAATGATGGCGCGGCTGCGCCATCCGCCCTCATGGAAATAGCGGAGCGGCGTGTCGAAGTGGTGCAGCGTCACGAACGGTTCGACGCCATGCGCGAGGCAGGTGTCGATGAGCTTGTTGTAGTAGTCGATGCCCTTCTGGTTGACTTTGCCCTCGCCCTCCGGCAGGATGCGCGTCCACGAAATCGAGATGCGGATGCCGTTCACGCCGAACTTCTCGCAGAGCGCGAGGTCTTCCGGATATTTATGATAGAAATCGCTCGCGGGGTCGGCCGTGAAACGGCTCTGGGGACGATGCATGTCCTCGTCCCACGTGCAGGGGCCGCGGCCGTCCTCCGTCGTCGCGCCTTCGACCTGATAGGCCGCCGTCGCGCCGCCGAAGATGAAGTCCTCGGGAAACTTGTTCGGAGTCTCTTCCATCTTATTTCCCTGCTTTCTTCTTGAGAATCTTGAGGAAGCGCTTGTCCATGTCGGAGAGCAGCATCGCCGTCATGAGGTGATCCTGCGCATGGACGGTCAGAAAGCCGATGTCGAGCTGCTCGCCCGCCGCTTCCTTCGTGATGAGCTCCGTCTGCTGGTTGTGCGCATCGAGAATCAGGTCGTCGCCCTCCTTGATGAGCGCTTCTGCCTTCGAGAAGTCCTCGTCGCCCATGGCGTCCATCGCCTCGAGATACTTTGTCCGCGCGTCGCCTGCATAAGCAACAATCTCCATCGCGACCATGGCCATATCGTCTTTCGTCATGTTGTTCACGTCTCCTTTTACGTTCGATGTTTCTTTCGATTGTCCACACTCCCCCCGCCCTTCGGGCCCTCCCCCCTCTTGGAGGGGGGCTGGAGAAAGTGACGTTTCGTTCAAAAGTGATGCTTCTATTATAACGCAAGTTCAGTCGTGATAGTACCCTTCCGCCCATTTCTTGTTGTATTCGTCGAACAAATGGTCGTTCTCGATGGCGTCGTTGTCCGGAATCATGTTGTCGATTTTTGCAATCAGCGCGTCGCGTTCGGGCGTCGGCTGGTATTTTGCCTTGAGGAACGCATCGAGAATGTACTCGATCGTGCCGATGCCGACGACGCGGCCGCCGCAGCCGATGACGTTCGCATTGAGCTGCTCTTTTGCTGCGACTGCCGTCTGCACGTCCGTCACGCAGGCCGCGCGGACGCCCTTGATCTTCTGCGCGCTGTTGTTGATGCCGATGCCCGTACCGCAGATGCAGACGCCGAGATCGACGTCCCCCTTTGCGACGAGCACGCCGACCTTGCGGCCATAGATGGGATAATGCGTGCGGATGAAGTCGTGCGTGCCGACGTCGATGACTTCATGGCCCTGCTTCTTCAGGAATTCTGCGGCTTTGATCTTGATGTCCGTGACGATATGGTCACAGCCGATGGCGATTTTCATTCGATGGTACCTCCAATTACAAAATGCGATTCATCATATCGATGCGGACCTGGTGGCGGCCGCCGTCGTACTCCGTCTTGCAGAAGTTCTCGGCGAGCTCGCACGAGAGCGCGGGCGCCGTGATGTTCGCGGCGAGCGCGATAATCTGCGTGCTGTTGTGGTGGCGCGTCATCGACGACGTGTAGTCTTCATACGTCGGTGCACAGACGATGCCGTGGTTCTTCGAGGCAATCATGAATGGTGCGACAGCATAATCATCCACGACGATGCCGCGCGTGATCTCCCCGCCCTTTATTGCCTTGACGACATTCATCGTCGCCGTGAAGATGTCATCGTCCGACATGTCCACCATTTCATATTCCTTGTCCGTCAGATACTTTTTGACGCAGTCCTTCAGACTCTCACCGACAGCGTTTGCTGCAATCGCTACTTTCATATGTTCTCGGTCTCCTTTGCTCGATGAATCCCGAATGGATTCTTGTTTTCCTTTGCATGGTCTTATTATAGAGCGCAGGAGACGCGCGGTGTTTTCATGTTTTGAAAACGCTTTCATAAATAGCACAAAAGAAGCCCTGTGCAGCGAGGGAATCAGATCTGCACAGGGCTTTCAAGGGGGATGCCGATTCGTTCTGAGAATCAGCCTAGGGTATCAAAGGAAAAACAGGAACCGTCATCCGTGGATGACATCGGTGTATTCGGGGAAATCTTTCAGCCGCTCAAACGGCGCAAAGCCAACAGCACCGGTAAAGGTGCCTTTCTCCCACGCCGTGCGCGTCGACCAGTACATTTCCGTGAAATTCTTCTCCGTTGCTGCCGTGACCTGATAGAGCAGAAGCTCGGGCACGAACGTGCCATCCGGGCCGACGTCGGCGGAAAATTCCGTACGGATGCGCAGGTATTGCGCTTCCGGCAGGTCTTGGAGATTGATGTACTGCGTGCCGTCCTGCAAGCGGATCTCCTTCTTGCCCTTGATCGACGCCTCGTCATCCGAGACTTCGACCGTGGCTTTAAGACCCGTCTGCAGTGGGACACGGGCGATGACTTTCAGCTGGCGGAACGTCCAATATTTCTTCTGCGTCATGTAGTCGCGGCTATAGACCGTCGGATGACGCCATTCCGTCGTATGCGTACCGACCGTGAGAATGTTTTTGAAATCGAGCCAGACGGCGAGATCCTTTTCGCGCGCCCCAGCTTTCTCGGGATGATCGTATGTCTCGCGCACCTCATCCGCTGTGAGGCCCTGCTTGTAAAAGCGCACCTCGCGCACGTCGCCCGGCAGATGCGTGAAGTACTTCGGGCGCCCGATCTCGGGGATCACGTGCCCGATGTAGGAATAGCCGACGAAAATCGGCTCATCCTGCCACTGCCGCAGCTTGCACTCCGGCGCGATGCCAGGCACACGGGCGACTTCCCTGGCATCGCAGTACGAGCTGCCGCCCGCCTGCTTGTCGAATGTAGACGCATACTGCATCCAGCTGCCGATGGCGGCCTCGCCGCCCTGCCACATGTACTCCGTGATGTCGTGGCACGTGCCCCATTTGAGGCCGCCCGCCCGCTCGATAACCATGCGCAGGTAGTACGTCGCGCCCCAGCCCACGGACTTGCCGCGGACCATGAGCGGATTGTGCCCCATTTCAGCAGGCTTGGCCAGGCGGTTGACCTTCGCCCAGACGATGCCTGTGAAGCCTTGTTCGGAGACGAGGTCAGGGCTCGCGGGAATCTCGATGTAATCGCCATAATGCTCGAGTTTCACGATGGTCTTTCCGTGCTCCTGGACAACCTTCGGACTGCCTTGCAACAGACCGTAGTGCCCATGTCCCGAACGATCGAGGATGCGCGGGACGATGCGGATGCCTGAGGCGATCGTGATGTCCTTCGGCAGCTGGTCGCCGATACTGACCTGGTAATCGCCGCCCTTCGCGAAGCGGTGGCGGAACTCGATGTGCTTGCGCTCGTGGCTGCGGAAAAAGGTGTTCTGCGATTCCGCGATGCGCTGATCGATGTAGAGCGGCACCGAAGAAAAGACTTCCTGATCGAGGTTGTTCGTCGCCTCGATGCTCGCGATGAGGCAATCGGCATCCTTGCCCTTGCCTGCGAAAACACGCATGTGCGCATAGGAAAGCTGCTGCGGCTCGTAGACGATGAGGTCGAGCGCTGCGTCCTCCAGCGTGATATGGTGGTTGCCTGCGCCATATGCCTGATAATAGGCAATGAGCTTGCGCTTTTCCCCCGCTTGGAGGAGTGCGACGTGGCTGTCCGCCTTCTGGCCGAAGAGATTCTGCTCGGTCAGCTTGCCGTTATCGACGATGGGAAGAACGACCGTCGCGGGGCTCGTGCCACGATTTTCCGCGAACACGCGCACCTCGACGTCGCCATTGTTGTCCACGCGACGGAGCTCGATGTCACTGAGCGCCACATCGGGCGCGTCGTGCGTCATGTGGATCGTATCGACGAGCTGCTCCTCTCCATCTTCCTTGAAGCCGTAGAGCTTGTAATCGATCGCGTCCTTCGTGATGTCGAGCACGCCATAATTGTTGCGCCCGAGCGCTGTGACCTCGGGAAACTCGCTGAGGAGCCGTTTCCCTTCGAGACGGCCTTGGAACTTCGCTTCGGGATCCTGCGCGCTGCCCTGGCAGACATACATCGTGCGGGCGCCGACAGAAGGATTCACCGAGACAGCCTGGATGTAATAATGCAGGTGCCCGCCAATGACGAGATTCACGCCGCACCGTTCGGCAATCGGCACGAGATAGCGATTATTGAACACGTCCGTATAAGGATGATGCGCGACGAGGATGCGCCATTCCGCAGCTTTTGCCTGCGGGCTCTTCAGATCTTCTTCGACCCAGGCGAGTGCTTCGCGCACCTGCCGCCGCGTCTTTTCATCCGGTTCTGCTGACGAATTGATCGCATTCATTTCAAAGAGGCCCCAGGGGTTGCTGTCCACCATCGTGAAGTGGACGCGGCCGGCATCGAACGAATACGTGAATCCCCCATCGGGAGAATTCGTCGTCTTCGCCTGCGGCTGCAAAAGCAGCGCCTCATCAAACGGCCCGTCGTCATGATTGCCCGGGATGTACCAGGCAGGAATGGACGCGAGCACCTGTGGGATCTTATGGAACCAATTGTCCGCATACTGATCGTGCTGAAAGCCCGTGCCAAAGGAAATATCGCCGCTGTGCAGGATGAAATCCGGCTGCACATGCTCCACCATCTTGCCGAAGCGCTCCCCGTTGTAAAAAAGGTGCGAATCAGAAAGCGTGACGAGATGCAGATGCTCCGGATGCTCCTTCTGCGTGCGAAACGCCGAAGCTGCAAGCGTCTCTCCTCCGCACTGGATCGCGTACGTATACGTCGTATCCGGCGTCAGATGGTCGAGAACTGCCGTATAAAGGTACTCCCCCTCTGGCTGTTCCTTGCGCGCGGGCTCCTTTTCCCGCACAGCTTTCACCTGTCTCCTCTCGCCGCCCGCCTCATAAGAGAGCGACAGGCTCTCGGCCTGCCGCATCTCCCATGCAACCGTGATGCCGGTCGCGGACGGCGAAAGCAGATAGGGTCCTAAGACAATCTGCTTGCTGCTCATGGTGAAAATCCTCTCTTGACGGCCTCTCGGCTTTACTTGGAATGCGAAATGAATGATAGTTTTATTGTACCGCAAATCCCAGGATTTGGATACGTCGATGTGAGAAATCTTATACGGGGAATGCAGGCGCTCCCTTATGCTGCTGCACTGTCCTCATCCTCGTGATCCTTGTTCTTCTTCGCCCAGAGTGTCGGGACGATGAGGAGCGTCATGATGATGATCGAGCCGATCCAGAATTCCGTGATCGTGGTGAAATTGTAAACCGTCTGACCATTGACGATCGTCTTCGCGGAATCGACGAGGATGCCGTTGACGATGTCCTGGAGTGCTGCGCCGCCATAAGCGAGCAGGCCGATAACGCCCATCGCAGCGCCCGTCGCTTTGCGCGGGCAAAGATCGACAGCGAGCATGCCGCCGACGAAGCAGAGAATGACGCCGAGGCCGAAGCCGAAGACCGCGATGCTGACGGCAACCCATGTATGGTTGCCGGCTGGTGCGAAGCAGAGACCGAGCATGCCGACGAGCATGACGATGCCGAAGACAATGGTCGTGACGGAGTGATGCGATTTGAAAATCTTATCAGAAATAAAGCCTGACGCAAACGAGCCGACGCCGCCGAGAATCGGGGAGAGCGCCATGAGGCTGCCTGCCGTCACGAGGTCAAACCCTTTCGCTTCCTGCAGGAAAATGACGCCCCAGCTGCTGATGGAATAACGGGAAATGCCGAGGCAGATTGCTGCCGCCGCGAGGATCCAGACATACGGGTTCTTGATGACCATGAGCTGCGCTTCGCGCGTCGAGACTTCCTGCTCTTTCTTTTCCTGAACAACTTCGCCTTCGAACTCGTTCGCGCTCGGAAGGCCGTACGTTTCTGGACGGTCACGCATGAAGCGGTACATGATGAAGGCGAGCACGATGCAGGCAACGCCTGGAACAAAGAACGCGGCATGCCAGCCAAGCGCAATGATGATCATCGACGTGCCGAGATACGTCGCGCCCTCGCCGACGTAATGCGCGATACTGAAAACGCCGTAATACGTCGCGAGCTGGCTCTTCGAGAACCATTGGGAAAGGGAGACGATGCAGGGTGCCGAACCCATCGACTGGAAGCAGCCATTGATGATCCAGAGCAAGAGGAACACCCAATAGGCATCCGAGAGGCCGAGGATCGCGTTGACGATGGCCGCGCCGAGCAGGCCCAAAGGAACGATCTTCTTGATGTTGCAGTGATCTGCGATAAATCCGTTCGCACATTTGCCGATAGCGATTGCAACGAGCATGCCTGCGCCCATCGCGCCGAGCTGCGTTGCTGTGAAGCCCGACTCGAGCATCGGCTTCTTTGCGACGCCGAGCGTCATGCGCATGACGTAGTACATGCCGTAGCCGAGGATCATGGCTGTGACGGCCTGCATGCGCGCCGAATGATACATGGATTTGATCTTGGCTTGATCCTGGATCCGAGGCTTGTTCGGTCCAGTCAGGAACCACTTGAACATGTTATCTTCCTCCTGTCCGATAACACTGCCGCTCCCCAGCGGCACGAAAACACATACACACGAGACGGAAAGATTCCCGAAGAGGTCCGAAGAGGCTTTCCACAGCCTTCGCTTTCTTGCGTTCCCTCCGCCTGACAATGTTCATTATAGACGAAACTGCCGCGCAATTCCTCCAAAATCTGGTAACAATCAGCCAAAATTCTTTACTTTTTTGTCATTTTTCGGGCAAGTTTTGATTTAGATTTGCAAGATTGTACTATAATAGAACCATCGAAATCAGATACAATATCTTGCGGCAAAGATGCCGCAGCGAATACATTCAGGAGGTCTCCCCGATGGAATCGCATCCCTATCCAGACGCACGGCAGGGCATCTTCGAGCTCCACGCCCGTCCCCGCCTCGCCTCGATCCGCCATGTCAGAGGCGGACGCGATCGCACCAGCGACAGCCCGGACTTCCGGCAGAGTCCTGCGTTCCTCGTCTTCGTCATCAGCGGCCGCGGCAAGGCCGTCGTGAACGAAAAGACCTACGCACTCTCGGAAGACCAAGTGCTGCTCATCCCGGCGAAAGCGACGAAATCCTTCACGACCGACCCTGCTGCGCCGCTCGAATTCTGGCAGATCGGCATCGCGGATCTCGCGATCAAAGGGCTGCCGAAAGGCACGTTCCAGCAGCCCGGGGAAGATTCTCTGCTCTCTGCGCGCGAGACGCGCCGCATCCTTTTGAGCTACGTCCGCATCCTCTATGAATTTCAGAAGCGTTCGGATGGCGCGCACATGTGCGAAGCCATCGGCGACCTCGTCGCCTCGCTCGTCACGTTCCTGCGGCACGAGCTCGAAGAGCGCGCGAGCCATGCCCCCGAAATGCAGGACTACCACCTCGGCGTGCGCGCGAAAGAATACATCGACGCACACTTCCGCGAGGACATCAGCCTCAAAACCATCGCGAAGGCTTTGAACGTCAATGTCTACTATCTCTCGCACACCTTCAAGACCCTTGTCGGCCACTCGCCGATCCAATACATGATCCACCGCCGCATGACGGAAGCGCAGAACCTCCTGCTCACGACCGACGCGACGATCACCGAGATCGCGATCCGGTGCGGCTACAACAACACGAATTATTTCCAAGTCGCTTTCAACCGCCTTGTCGGCATGCCGCCGGGTAAATATCGGAAAACATGGAAATGAAAAAGGAGATGTTGCATTTGCAACATCTCCTTTTTTCATCGCCTTCAATACTCGAACCTTGCAAGAGACGACTGGAGCCCCTGCGCGAGCTTCGAGAGGGCATCCTTGCTGTGGCGTATCAAGGAATCTTACTGAACATATGGCGCACCTTATCCAAACGGCTGTTTGGACGACGGGGCTGGATGACTGGCTCGCCGACAGTGGCCTGATACCCTTTCAGTTCCGTCAGGCACACGCTCCGCCCGTTGGTGTAAAAGGCCAAATCAGTACGGTATGCCTGTATGCAACGGGCGGGAATCTCGCCAGTAAAGACAACTTCATCCTTTTTTATCTGGGCCGTTTCGATGGTGGCACAGTATTTCGGCGCATCATGATAAGCCCTGGAAAGGTATTCCTGGGGCGCATAGAGGGTGAAGGAGAGATAAGGTTCCAGCAACTGCGTCCCAGATTTCTTCAATGCCTGTTCCAATACAATCGGGGCCAATGAGCGGAAGTCCGCCGGCGTACTGACCGGGCTATAGTAAAGTCCATATTCAAAGCAAATCTTACAGTCCGTTACGTTCCAGCCACACAAGCCTTGCCCCAAACCGTAACGGATACCATCCATGACAGCGTTTTGAAAACTCTGGTTCAGGTATCCCAGGGAAACCCGGCTCTCGTATTTTACACCGGAGCCAAGCGGGAGCGGTGTAACAGACAGTCCGATAGATGCCCAAAACGGGTTAGGCGGCACCTCGATATGGATGGTGTGACTGGCCACTTTGAGCGGCCGCTCTAAATAAATGACGGTGGGTTCCTTCACTGCTGTTTCAATCTTGTATTTTTCCGTCAGCAAAGCGGAAACAACCTCCAACTGCATCCGACCCAAAAAAGAAAGAATGATCTCATGGGTGGTGGAATCCACCTCGTAGTGCAAAAGCGGGTCAGTATCCGCAATTTGCGTAAGAGCGTCCAGCAACCGGTCTCTTTGCTCTGCCGTTTTTGGCGTAATCGTCGTCCGCAGCATAGGGAAGGGAACATCACTCCACATTTCACGAGGAAGTTGGGTTTTGTCCCCCAATATATCGTTTAATCTCAAGCTGTCGCTGGGAAGGATGACAATTTCGCCCTTATGGGCGGTATCTGTCCGAACAATCTCCCCTTTGGATGGAATACGCATCTCTGTGATTTTCAGCTTTTCTCTCCCGGCCAGGGCCACCGTATCCCGCAGACGCAGCGTTCCGCTGTATAGCCGCAGATAGACAAGCCTCTGGCCGCAATCTGTATACTCCACCTTAAAAACTCTACCGCACAGGGCGGCGCTCCCCTGTTCCTTGGTCGATTGGAACAGCCCTATCACCGCATCCATCAACTGTTGAATGCCAAGGCCGTTTTTGGCGCTACCATGATAGACCGGGAGCAGGGAGGCGTCTTGAACTCGCCGCTGTTCTTCTTGCGCAAGTTCTTTCTGACTGATTGATTCTCCTGCGATATACTTTGCCAATAACTCATCGTTATTTTCGATGACCGAATCCCACACCTCTGCACTAGTGTTTTCTGTCAGAGTTATTTTCGAGGACAGCGACACTGTCTGCTTGATGATAATATCAGCGGAGAGCTTATCCCGAACAGACTGATATACGCTCTCCAAATCAATGCCAACCTGGTCGATCTTGTTGATAAAGATAATGGTGGGGATGTTCAATTTCCGTAGGGCATGGAACAGAACACGGGTCTGGGCCTGCACGCCATCTTTAGCGGAGAGCACCAAGATGGCCCCGTCCAAAACAGCCAGAGAGCGGTATACCTCTGCCAAGAAATCCATGTGGCCGGGAGTATCCACAATATTGACTTTACAACTGTGCCACTGGAAAGAAGTGACTGCCGTTTGAATGGTAATTCCACGCTGCCGCTCCAAAAACATAGTGTCCGTTCTCGTTGTCCCTTTTTCGACGCTCCCCGGCTCTGAAATGGTTCCGCTGGCATACAGCAGGCTTTCTGTCAGTGTCGTCTTGCCCGCATCTACATGGGCAAGAATCCCGATATTGATAATGTTCATGTCTATCCTCCATACAAGGCCCAAAAGGGCGCAAAAATCCCCAGCGGCAAATACTTTTACCGCTGGGGATCATGACTTCGGATACATAGAAACGCATTCAGCTAACATGAGCCGTTATCCGTCACGATATTTGATAAAAAGGCAAAAGCATTCTTAAATTGGGTACAAAAACCAAGCCCCTGCAAGGGGCAATTATTTTTGTGCCCATTATCAAATTTTATTTAAGAATACCTTGCCGCATGTTGAATAGACTCCTCAAAT
>JALEZZ010000026.1 GCA_022773585.1 Selenomonas sp.
CTCCCTCTCAGAGGGAGGTGCCCGAAGGGCGGAGGGAGTCTCACAAGCACGTCATATGGAATGCATGATTGTAGCTTATGCGGGCTTCGCAGACCCTTCGATGCCCGCGTAAGATGCAATCGTATATCTCACACGCCCATCTTGTGAGACTCCCTCAGTCAGCCATTCGGCTGACAGATCCCTCTCAGAGGGCGCCAACGCACATCGAATTCCTTAACTTAATGACATTACCCTCTGTGAGGGAGGCTGCTTTAGAAGAGATGTCTCGCGCACAATCCCTGCTTTGCGACTATGAACTCACTTCATGAAAGGAACTCCGTCCATGACGCTTCGTCATTTCCGCATCTTCCAGTCCGTCTGCCGCACGGGCGGCATGACGGCGGCCGCTGCCGTGCTCCATATCTCGCAGCCGTCCGTCAGCCAGGCCATCCGCGAGCTCGAGGAGCATTATGGCACGGCGCTCTTTGACCGCTTCGGCCGCCAGCTGCATCTGACGCCTGCGGGCAAGGCGCTCCTCGGCTATGCGACGCACATCCTCGCGCTCGAGCATCAGGCGGGCGAGGCTATGCGCGGCTTTGCAGAAGAAAGCCCCATCTCTGTCGGCGCGACGCTCTCCATTGGCGAGAGCGTCTTCGTGCCGTTGCTCGCGGCTTTTCGCGCCGCGCATCCGGGACAGGAAATCTTTTCACGCATCGCGAACACGCACGAGCTCGAAAGCCGCCTGCTCGCCGACGAGCTCGACGTCGCGCTGATCGAGGGCGAGGTCGCGTCGCCCTATCTCACGACGCGCCCGTTCCTCGACGATGAACTCGTCTTCCTCGCGGCGCCGTCGCGCGGCCTGTCGGGCGAGGTCTCGCGCGAGGCGGTGACAGGTGCGCCGTTCTTCCTGCGCGAGGAAGGCAGCGGCACGCGCGACCTCTTCGTGTCGGCGATGAAGGCCGCCGGCCTCCCGTTTGAAGTTGCCGGCGTCTACAACAATTCGGCGTCCATCCTCCAGGCCGTCGCCGCCGATTTCGGCTTTGCTGCCCTCTCGCGCCGCATCGCCGCGCCCTATCTCGCGGACGGCCGCCTCGTCTCGTTCACGGTGTCCGGCGTCGCGTTTCGTCGCACGTTCCGCGTCGTCTGCCATCGAAGCAAGTACCTCACGCCCGCCCTGCGGGCGTTTCTCGCGTTCTGCAAGCATGAGGCCGTCCATCTGTGAAAGAAGCTCCTGCCATTGCGCGGTAGCCCGGCGCGACGTCATGGAGCGTCATGTGATGAAAGGAATTCGTCACGGCCCGACACCGACGATTCGTTTCATTGGATACATCGCCCCTTTCTTTCGGAAGCGCCTCACTTTTCAATCATCATGCTGATGATTTCTTTGTCTGTTTCTTTCATGCCGACGCGGCCGAGGCGGCTGATGTTCCGAATGGTGTTTTCGACGCCTTTCTTCACGAGGCCGTCGCCGCCGTAGAACTGCTGGCCGTTCTGATACATTTCAAAGCCGAGGATGCCCGCGTCGACGGCGGCGGAAATCTTCGCGGCGCACGAGGCCTTCGCGCCGTCGCAGACGATGCCCGACGTGATGGCGAGGGCGTTGACGATCGTGTGGATGACGGTCTTGTAGTTTTTCGTGACAATCCACGCGATGCCCGCACCCGCGCCAGCACCAGCGCTGACGGCGCCGCAGTAGGCCGAGAGGCGGCCGATGCCCTCTTTCTCGTGCAGCGTCACGAGGTTCGAGAGCAAGAGCGCGCGGTAGAGCTCTTCCTGCGTCGCGTGGTATTCCTTTGCGTACTCGATGACGGGCAGCGAGACCGTCATGCCCTGGTTGCCGCTGCCGGAGTTGATGACGACGGGGAGCTCGCAGCCGTTCATGCGGGCGTCGGAGCCTGCCGCCGCGCGGGCACGGGCGCGGACGTGGACGGAGCTGCCGTAGGCTTTGAGCAGCGTCTTGCCGATGTTCGCGCCGTAGTCGTGCGCGAGGCCCTCGTCGGCGATGGCCGTGTTGCAGGAAATCTGACGGTCGAGGATGGCGCGGACGTCGTCGAGGTCGGCCGTCATGGCGAAGTCGTAGATGTCCTCGATGGTCAGGCAGTCGTAGTCGGGCGTGCCGGGCTCCCTGACGGGGCCGAGGTCTTTCGTGAACGTCGTGACGCCGTCCTTTGCGATGTGCACGACATTCGTGTGCTCGTCGGCGAGGCGGACGCTGGCGGTATGGCCGTCTGCGCGCACATCGACCGTGATGTCAAGCACATGGTCGGACTGCGCGGCCTCCACTTCGATGGTGGTTTTGGCGAGATAGCCGCCGAGCGCCTGCACCTTTTCCGGCGCGGCATGCGCGATGACTTCGAGACCCGCGTCCGCGTCGCCGAGGAACGCGCCTGCCGCCGCCGCGACTTCGATGCCCTTGCGGCCCTCGGTGTTCGGCACGATGACGGATTTCACGTTCTTGATGATGTTGCCGGATGCCGTGACCGTGATGGCCTCCGGCAGCACCCCGAGCACGTCGCGCGCCTTCGCCGCCGCGAACGCGATGGCGATCGGTTCCGTGCAGCCCATCGCCGGCACGAGCTCGCGGCGGAGGATCTCGACGTAGGTGGCATAGAGCGGGTTCGATTTTTCCATGGGGAACGTCCTTTCAAAAAAGGCGCGGCTACTTGCCACGCATGCGAAAATATCGTATAATAGACACATAGAGAGCACCGCCTAGCAGGCTGCCCTCGCAGAGTTTACATCAATAAACCGCCTTGAAGTTTCCTAGGCTAGAAGGCGGATCAACCTTTTTTCACTTCGATGGCAATCAGCCAGATAAGCAGGAGTGCTATCAAAAACTGTTCCATGAGCGTGCACCTCGATTCCGAGGGCATAGTATCAGCCGCCAAACGGCGCTCATAGGCTGATTGTATCACAAACGCAGGCCGTCTGTAAAGACGGCCTTTTTCTTTTAGGAGGAACTTGCCTCATGTCCTACGAACGCACGGCCATCATCCAGAACGAGAGCGGCATCCACGCGCGCGTGGCGGCGGGCATCGTGCAGCGCGCGAAAGAGCTCGCGGAAAAATACGGCACGCATCTTTATCTGCGCGGCGAGCGCGGCGAACGCTTCGAGCTCCACAGCATCATGAAGCTCATCGCGCTCAAGGCGCGGCAGGGCGACACGCTCTTCATCACGGCCGAGGGCGGCGCGGAACAGCAGGCGGCAGACGAGATGGCCGCATTCCTCGAGGGCGATCTCGAGATGCACGGGCAGGCGGAGCTGCGCGAGGTGGACAAGCTCTTGCATGAGAACGCGCTGATGCAGGAGCGCCTCCAGATGATTCTCGAAGCCGTGCAGGACGGCATCTGCGTCGTCGAGAAATCGGGCGTCATCACCTATGTCAACCCGTCGTACCTGCGCATCGTCCACAAGACGCGCGAAATGGTGCTCGGGCAGAACGTCTTCGAGAGCGCGCCGGACGGC
>JALEZZ010000052.1 GCA_022773585.1 Selenomonas sp.
CAAAACATGATTGATTTGGTCATGCTCGGATGTTCCGATATTGTCGTACCATTGCCGAATCGTCCTCGAGCCACGAATCACGCGGCTTGAGGCGATGCTGATGCTAATCTTTCACCCACACTTATGGGTGAAGAGCCAAAAATTTCGGCCATACAAACAGCGCGGCAACGCTGATGGCCACCGAGACTTCCTAGAACGGCCGCCTGCCAGGGCGGCTTTTCTATTTTACGGAAGCCCCGTCGAAATTAGTTACGGAAGAGCTCGACGAGCTCTTTGAGCGGCTCAGGGCTCACGATGCCAAGCAGCACGAGCAGCAGGTAGAGTGCGAAAAGCGCAACCACCTTGCTGAAGGTGCGTACCGAGCCTTCGTGTGCGAGCCATGCTACTAGCGCAGCGCTGATAACAGCCAGCACGTTCCGTTCTTTCGTGACACCCAAGGGCATCACGTCTTTCTCTTAGCTTTTTGGCGTTCGGGCGGCCTTGTCGACCACGGAGAACACCGCAAGGCATGACCATCACGTACGTCAAGGATGCCACCCGCTTCGCAGCGGGTGTGTTCGCTCGTATATTGGTATCGTATCACGAAAGACAGCTGCGTGTCAAAATGCTGTCATGAGAAGAGCGCCTCCGCCGACAAGGTTTCGTCGGCGGGGGCGCTCTGTGCAATTCTGCAAAATCTCCGCTTGGCTCGCATGCTTCCTGCGGGCGAACAGTCAGTGCAGGCACTGGTTCTTCAATCGCACGAAAAAACGGCCACACATGACGTGCAGCCGCCGCTTGGAATCTGGTTTTGGATGGAAAGACTTTACTCCGTTCCGCCCTCGTTGTCCGCTTCGCCGCTCGACCATACCTTGGTCGCGTAGACGGCGTTGAAGAGCAGGGCGGCCTGGAGGGCGACCTGGGAGAGGTTCGCGCCGAGGCTGCCGATGGTGTTGTCGCCCGTCAGCGTCTGGAACGTCAGGATGCTCCAGTAGCAGAAGTTCGCGATGTTGACGAAAATCCAGAGCGACCAGTTCTCCGTGTATTTGCAGATGTAGAGAATCTGCGCGATGAGGCTGATGACGAAGTTGATGGAGTCGAGGTACGGCAGCTGGCCGCCGAGCTGCGCGAGCACGACCCAGCCGATGGCCCATGCGATGAACGCGCCGAAGAAAATCTTCTTGCGCGTGCTGGGCTGGAAGCTGCGCGTCGCGTCCTGCTGGCCCCAGAGCACCCAGCCGATGGGCTGCGAGATGACGTAGATGATGTCCATCGCAAACGAGCCGTAGGCGTGGCTGATCCACGCGATGTACGTCATGGCGACGCATTGGATGAAGCCGAAGATGAAGGAAATCTTGCGCCCTTTCATGCCGTAGACGAGGCAGATGACGCCCGCGACGCCCGAAATCATGCCGATGACGGTGTCGGGCGCGATGATGTAGGCGATGACCTGCAAGAGGAGCAGCGCCGTGACGTAGGTGACTTCGAACGGTTTCCAGTTCGTGAAGAGCTGGCGGTAGAGCCAGCTGCTGTTCGTCGTTGCTGCCATAAATCAGTCCTCCTTGAGCGATGGGTCGCTGAGAATATCGAGTGCGGCGCGAAGCGAGGCCTGCTCGCCTTTTGCCACGAGGTCTTTACTTTCGACGAGGCTGTTGACGCCTTCGGCGAGGTCGCCCTGGTACGGCACGACGTTGTTGAGGATGGAGAGCGTCTCCATGCCGCGCAGGCGTCCGATGACCATCAGGATGCCCGATTCCATGTCGTCGGCCGCGATGCCCTTGTCGTGCCAGTAGCGCTCGACCTCGGCGTTGTCATCGACATAGAAGCCGTCATGCGAGCGCACGATGCCGTAGCAGGCGTCCGGTGCGTACTGGTGCGCGAGCGCGAGCAGGCGGTACGATGGCACGGCCGGGTAGATTTCGGGCACGTATTTCTTCGAAAGGCCGTCGTCGCGCACGATGCCTTCGGCGATGACGAGCTGGCCGAGCGCGATGTCCGTCTGCATGGCGCCAGCCGAGCCGACGCGGATGACCTTCTTGACGCCGACGCTACAGAGCTCCTCGACGCCGATGCCGGCCGATGGCGCGCCGATGCCCGTCGACATGGCGAGGATGCGTTTGCCGCGGTACGTGCCGAGAAAAGACTTGTACTCGCGGTTGTACGCCCAGGGCTTGCCGTCGTCAAAGAGCTTTGCAATCGTATCGACGCGGGCCGGATCGCCCATGATGATGGCGCTGTCCGTGCCGATGTCCGGCGTGAGCTGGGTATGGGGTTCTGGCTGGTACATAAAATGCCTCCTTCTGGATATATGAATGACCTCTCATACACTTTTTTGCCCTGCGAGTTCCGCGGATTCCAGCGGGAGCTGCAGCTTCCGCCAGAGCTGCTCGCAGGCGGCTTTTTTCTCGCCCGTCGTGTGCTGGGACGCCCAGGCGAGGACGTCGAGGTTCTTCTGGTAGTTCGCCGAGTCCGGCGAGGCCGACCAGACGCCCTGCACGAGGTTGTCGGCGGCAATCAGGCGGGCTTCGTTGAGGAGCTTCTGCACCGTCGTCGGGCTCATGTCGCGTTCGAGCGCGATGCGCTTGATGCTCTGGCCCTCGTAGACATGCGCGAGGAAGATTTCCATGCCGTCCTTCTCGACGCTGTACTTCTTCGGGCGGCCCGTCGATTCCTTGCGCACTTTTTCGGGGATGCCGAGCAGGGTGCGGAGGCTCTTGCGCGCACCTTCCGTCAGCGTCATGATCTGGTAGTCCTCTCCCCGTTCGAGGTCGGCTGGGGCATCCGTGATGAGGCCCCAGGTTCCCGCGCTCACGATCAGCACCGTCAGGCGCTCGTCGCCGTCCTCCCCTTCCGAGGACAAGAGATAGGCCGACCCCTTGGCAATCGCCAGCATTTCCGCCAGCCGCGGCCGCCGCATGCGGTCAATATCCTCCGGCAGCAGCAGATCCATCAATGATGGCACGTTGTTCATCCTTCCTTGTGGTCAAATATGGTAACAGAATTTATTTCATGGGATGATTTGATTATAGAATATATTTTCGAAAACGACAAGAGGCATCGCGAAAAAAGGGATTTGCAGGAAAGGGATTTGCAGGAATGAAGAGAATGTAAGATAATAGAAAGGAACAAGACCGAGAGACGGGGGACGATACCATGATGACACTCACGCAGATGCGATACTTCGCGGCCGTCTGCCAATGGCAGAACATCACGAAGGCGGCGGCCTCGCTGCACGTCTCGCAGCCGACGATTTCCGTCGCGATGCAGACGCTCGAGACCGAGACGGGGCTGAACCTCTTCCACCGCGAGGGGCGGCGGCTGCTGCTGACGCACGACGGCGAACACCTGCTCGCGCGCGTCACGCACATCCTCGACCTCACGGATCAGCTCGAGGACGAGATCGGCGACCTCTCGCATCACCGCAACCACATCCGCATGGCGATGCCGCTGCAGATCGGCACGTTCTTCCTGCCGCGCATCCTCGGCGAGTTCCGCGCCGTGCACCCCGAAATCGTGCTCGACATCATCGAGACGGGCGGCATCGAGGCGCTCCACATGGTCGAGGAGGAAAAGCTCGACATCGCCGTGACGAACTACGAGACCGGCTTCTCGCAGAAGCTCGTCTACCGCAAGCTCTTCTCGTGCGGCTGCTGCTTCGTGACGTATCCCGAGCATCCGCTCGCAGGCCAGGACGTCGTCAGCGTCGAGGAGATCGGCCCAGAGCCGCTGACGCTCCTCGACAGCAAGTTCTTCGTCTACCGCCTCGTCAACGACGCCTATGCGGCCATCGGGCAGAAGCCGCAGGTCATCCACTACTCCCCCTATCTCCACACCGTCAAGAACCTCGTGCGGCAGCGGACGTGCTCGACGTTCCTCGCGGCACCGGCCGTGCTGCCGGACGACGGCCTCGTCGCGATCCCGCTCGCCGAGGACATCCGCTTGAACTCGGGCATCGTCACGCGCAAAGGCCGCCAGGTCTACGACGACGAAAAGACGCTCATGCAGTTTTTGCGCAGGGTCGTGAAGGAAGAGACCACGCGCAAGGCCGAGCGCGCAGACGGTGGAGCCGCAGAAAAAAAGTGAAAGAAATCGAGGAAAAAGCTTGACAAGTTTACAAGTTTACACTATAATAAAGTCAAGCAAAGGGAAAAGGCAAGGCGGTGAGAGCCGCCGGAGGAGATTGTCAGTTCCCCGAGCTCGCCGACATGAATCCATAAAGAAGGAGGGCGAGTCCGATGGGCAGGTAAGATGTCCCATGGGAATGGAACAAATGCAAAACAGCATACAGACAGAATGACCGCACGGGTGACGAGAAAGCCTGCGCGGTCATTTTGCGTTTTATAGAATGCAGATGCCAGAACCACGTCTGCATTTTAGCCTCCCTCTTTGAGGGAGGGGGACCGCGAAGCGGTGGTGGGAGTCCCCTGCATGTCAAAACAAAACGCACGGTGCAGCTTCCGCGGGCGCGACTCATTTTAAGCCGCATCTCAAACAAATAAGGTATCGTCAAAGCCGAGGTGATTTATTTTATGTCAATGACTCCCCGTACCCGACTCTTCCTCACCGTTTTTCTCGGCGTGATGAGTGCGATGGCACCGCTTTCGACGGACATGTACCTCCCTGCCCTGCCCGAGCTTTCTTCCGACTTCGGCATCACGGCTTCCGTCACGCAGCTGACGCTGACGATGACGATGATCGGCATGGCGACGGGCCAGATGATCATGGGCCCGGTCTCTGACCGTTGCGGCCGCAAAGGGCCGCTGCTCGCAGGCATGGTCGTCTTCGCGCTGACAGCGCTTGGCTGCGCGACCGTCCCCGACATCCGCGCCTTCCTCGTGCTGCGCTTCCTCATGGGCTTCGCCGGTGCGAGCGGCATCGTCATCGCGCGTGCCATCGCGCGCGATGTTGCCGAGGGCGTCGAGCTCACGCGTTTCTTCGCCATCCTCATGATGGTCAATGGCCTCGCGCCGATTCTCGCGCCCGTCATCGGCGGCCAGGTGCTGCTGTTCTCCGACTTCTTTGGCGCTTTCTTTTCCTATATTGCTGGCGCGTCCTTTTTATTTCAAAATATATATCATGTAACGCCGCAGACCTTCAGCTACATCTTCGGCGGCATCGGCGTCGGCCTGCTCGTCTGCGGCATGGTGCCGGCGCGCCTCGCAGGCCGCGTGCCGGACGTCGAGCTCCTGATGTTCTCGCTCATCGTGCCCGTCCTCGGTGCGGCCGCACTGCTCGCAGGCTTCCTTTTCCATGCGCCGATTTATTACACGATTCCCGTGCTCTTCATCACGATCGTGCCGCTCTCCATCATGGGCGCGGCGAGCTTCTCCCTCGCGCTCTCGCGCCAGGGCAAGAACGCGGGCAGCGCGAGCGCGCTGATCGGTTTCGCCCAGATGATTTTGGGCGGCCTCATGATGCCGCTCGTCGGCATCGCCGGCAGCGACACGGCTGTCCCGATGGGCATCATCATGCTCACCGGCTACACGCTCGGCCTCATCACGTTCCTGACCCTCGTCTACCCCGACCATCGCCGGGGAGGCAGGATTATGGGACGGATTCGGTAAAGATTGCAATAGATACGACGAAAAGGGCGACTGCATGCGGCGTGCAGTCGTCCTTTTCGTATGCGGTAATTTTATTTTTGTAAACTTGGCAGTGCGTCGAGCATTTCTTTTACCTGCTTCTGGTCTTCCTTCGGCAGTTGCTGCAAGACCTCTTGCACTTGCTGGAGGTCTTTTTGGGCGCCTTCTTTGTTGCCCTGCTGGTTGCGGGCGATGGCGCGATAGAGGTAGGCGTTGGCGTGCAGGAGGTTGCGCTCCTTCTCAGGGGCGGCAGGCGGTGCACCTTTTGTGTCTGCGGGCGGCACGGGCGGGGCCGGGAGCTTTGGCGCGGGGACGTCGAGGCGCTCGATGAGGCGTGTGTAGAGGGTTTCGGCCGTTTTGTAATCTTCTTTGAGAATTTCGGCGCCGCCGTAGTCAAAGAGGAAGTGATCGTAGATGTCGGGGCGTACGGTGCGCAGGTCGAATTTTTCCGCGAGCTTGTCCGCCGCGCGGAAATCCTGCAGGGCGCCATCCGTGTTGCCTTGCAGGAAGCGGGCGCTGCCTGCGATGCCGCGCATCAAGAATTCCATCATGTGCGCGTCGTCCGCGCTGTAGTCGGCACCCTCGCCTTTCTTCATGGCGGCTGTGAGCGCCTTGCGCCCCGCCTCGGTATCGGCGAGGCATCCCGCGAGATCATCGGTGCCGAGACGGTGCGCGGCGCGGGCGGCGTAGGCCGGGACATTCGCGCTGTAGAGCGTCAGTGCGCGATCGAGGAGCTCGGCTTCTTTCTCCGGATGCGCGTACGCCTCCTGCAGCAGCAGGTACGACTGGTAGGCCGCTTCGTTCTTGTGCAGCGCTTCCTTGATTTCCTGCTTCTCCTCCGGCGTGCGGGCCGCGAGGAAGGCTTTCTGCAGCACGGCAGCTTCCTGCTGGAGGCGGGCGTAGCTCGCTGTGAGCTGCTGGTAGGCAGCGACGCGCGACGGCTCCTGCGTCATCTGGCGGATGCGCTGGAGGTCGCTGTCATCCGCCTCGGCCGTGATGGTCGCGCGGACGGTCACGGCGAGCGCGTCGCCCACGGCCTCCGTCGTGTAGCTCGGCGTGCCCGTGACGCGCAGAAAGCTCGCCGTCATCGTCGTGACGGTGTCCTGTGTGAGCGCGAGGCCTTCGACGGTCGAGGACGACGTGACATAGACGCCGACCTGCTCGGCCGCGCGGCGCTTCGCATCTTCGAGCGCGCGCTCCTTTGCGACGAGCATCGTCTCCGCCTCGCCCATCGTGTACTCGCCCGTCGCCGTCACCGTGCGCATGGCAGCCGTAGCCGGTGTGACAAAAATCGCGCAGAATGTGAGCAGCAGTGCGCAGCACCCTGCGAGATGGCTGGACCGAAATTTCATGAACTGTCGTCCTTTCCATCAGAAAAACTAGGTCGTTTCTTCCATCATAGCATAAAAGGGCCGGGATTTCATCGCCTTTTTCGAGGAGAGTACGCTGAAATTGCAAAAATGTCTTGCGGGGGGGGACATTCGTGATAGACTAAAGAAAAATCCGTTTGATATTTATAAGATGTATGGAAACATTTTCTAGGATAGGAAAGGACGCGGTCATGGTGGGATTCTGGGGATTGCATAAGACGAAAGGCATGGCAAAACGACTGGCGTTGGTTGCGGGCGTCGCAGCCTGCCTGGGCAGCTGCGCTTGGAGCACGCCCGCAGAAGCGGCGAGTGCGGCAGGAGCAGCGGCCGATGCCGCAAACGAGTTTTCCAAACCGAATGCTGCCAGCCAGGAACTCCTCGCACAGGAGCGGAAAATCGTTGAGCGCCATACGGCCGATGCCGTGAAGGGCACGAAGAGCGGCCATATCGTCGTGCCGGTCTTGTCCCTCTCCGTGAAAGCGGACAATGGCATGACGAAGGCCGATGTCCTGCGCCTCGTGCCGGAAGCTGGCAAGACGCTCGTGAACATCCACCAGCTCTCGAAAGAAATCCAGCTCATCAATGACGGCGGTGCGATGAAGATCAGCGCCGACTTCCAGACCGCGACGACGGATGGCTACGCGCTGACGATTGATGTTGCTGGGCAGAAAGCCGAGACGGCGACCGTCTCCGTCTCGAACACCGGCAACGACTACACGGGCAACTGGCGCGTCGCGACGAGCTATGTGGACCGCAACATCAGCGGCAACGCGGACACGCTCGGCGTTGCCTATGTGACGTCGCCCTCGGGCGGCCATATCTCCGACGTGAAGCAGGGCGCCCTCGCTTACCGCCTGCCGATGCGCAATGATGACGCGCTGACGCTGACGGCCAGCTACTCGGATGTCGATCTCGGCAGCCTCCACCATGACAGCCGCTTCGACGTCGGTGCGGACGGCAAAGGTTTCTCGGCCGCGCTCCACTACCAGCGTTACTTCGCCTATACGTCCCAGGAAAAAGATGGATTCGACCTCGGCGTCAACTACTGGAAGATGAAGAATACGTACACCGTGCAGGCCGGCAGCGTGAGCGCGACGGACGAGACGAAGTATGACGTGGCGACCGCCAGCCTCATGTTCCAGCACAGCAATCGTGATGCACATCAGGCCCTCAGCTATCAGGCGGGTGTCGAGACGAACCTCGGCACGGTCGGCGGAGACGAAGATGCCGCGTCCGGCCGCGACAAAACGTTCCAGATTTTTAAAATTGGTGCGAATTACAGCTACCGCACGCCCGGCGATTGGATCTTCGGCCTGCGCGGTGAAGGCCAGTACACGAACCGCAACCTCGTGCCGTGCCTCCAGCTCGGCGCGGGCGGCCGCACGTCCGTGCGCGGCTTCATGGAGCGCGCTATCGCGGCGGACAAGGGCGTCGTCGGTTCCTTTGAAATCTACACGCCGCAGTTCGCTCCGGGCTCCCGCTTCTTGCTCTTCCTCGATGGCGCACACCTCGCAAATAACAACGATGCCGCGCTCTTCGACCATGAGAACATCGCCTCCTGGGGCATCGGCTACCGCTACAATGATCCGCAGAAGCGCTGGACCGTCGCGGTGGACTACGCAGACATCCTCAAGGACGTGGAAAAGGATTGGAATCAGCAGCACAAACGCTGGAACATGCTCGTGAGCTACAGCTTCTGATAGCGTGATTGCGCGACTTGTTTGTGCAGAAAGGAATGGAAACGATGTTTGCAAAGAAAATGAACCGCATGAAGGCCGCATTCCTTGCGACGGCCATCGCACTCACGCTTTCCGGCAGCGCTGCCTATGCCATGCCGGAGGGAGGCTCCGTCGCAAGCGGCACCGTCACGGGCCTCACGAATGGCACGGTCGCCTCGGGCGGCACGCTGACGGCGACGAGCGACGCCATCATCAACTGGAATTCGTTCAACATCGCGAGTGGTGAGACGCTGAACCTCAATACGACGGATCATGCGTTGTTGAACCGCGTGACGGGCACGGGTATCTCGACGCTCGCTGGCATCCTGAACCAGACGGGCACGAATACGGCGATTCTTGTGAATCCGAACGGTATCGTCGTCAGCGGCACGGGCGTCATCAATGCGGGCAACATGATTCTCACGACGCTTGCGCTGAGCGACAGCCAGTTCCTCAATGGCAACACGGCTACCTTTACCCAGTCCGGCAGCACGCCTGCCCTGCTTTCCGTCGAAAACGGCGCGAAACTCAACGTCGAGGAACTGCTCATTCTCGCGGGCGGCAAAGTCAATGTCGCGGATGGTGTCACGTTCTCGACGAAGAGCAGCGGTGATGATGTCATGATCGAGAACCTCGCGGCGAAGTCTTTTACATTCCAAAAAGAAAATGAAACGCAAGACGTCATGGGTTCTACGACGACCACGACGGACAACGCAATGGCGTTCCACGGCACGTTTGACAACACGAGCTCCAGCGAGAATACGAACTTCCATATCGATGGCGGCACGGTGAACCTCGACGGCGCGACGTTGAAGCTCAACAATGCCTCAGAGCTTTATTCGACTGCAGGCCAGCAGCAGGACAGCGAAACCGTGCCAGGCACGGCGACGTCGGCGAATGTCCTATCGGGCAACAATCTGACGGTCAGCGGCGGCAAGATTATCGGCATCTTTGGCGGCCAGACGACGCTGACGAACTCGAGCATCACATCGAACGCTTCGGAATCGAATATCACCGTTGCCTCGGGCACGACAGCTTCGATGACGGGAAACGAGGATTATGATGGCCTCGGCCAGCTCGCGACGCATACCGCTGATGCCAGCAACGTGACGACGCTCATCAATACGACCATCCAGAACAAAGACGGTGAAATCCACGTCGACGGCGGCCGGACCATCGTCGATAACTCGAAGCTGACTTCGGATGACACTATCGTTGTCGCGGCTGTCACGAACGAGGTTTCGGATGGCAATGACATCACAAAAAATGTCGCTAATGGCAACAACGTCACGTTGAAGAACGGCACGGCCATTACGACGAAGGACGCTTATGTGTATGGTTATTCTGTTGAGATGTCGCCGACCGTTACGATTTCGACGACAAAGGACAACATGCTTGCCGACCATACGTATAATGGCAGCACGAACTCCACGGCGACAACCATCGCCGACAGCACGACGACGGGGTACGCTACGGCTGCGAACGTCGATACCACCATCAGCAATTCTGGCAGCACGACGAATGATAGCGGCAACACCAATACCTCTTCTGGCAGCACGACGAACAATGCTTCGGCCGTGAAGACCAGCGACGAGATTCAGACCGAGGCCACGACCGTGCAGAGCAACCTCCTGACCGATGCGACGACGCAGGCCACGCAGGCTGCCAGCGACCTCATGGGCACGTCGATGGCAGCAACGACGGAGCCTGAGGCCACGGAAAGCAATATCCAGGTCGATGGCAACGCGCAGGAAGGTGCCGACATCCATGCCCTCGAGCATGGCACGGACAGCATCATCGCCTCGACCGTCACCGCTGCGCTCGAGCAGGGCAACGAGCAGTTCGAGAGCTTCATCCAGCGCAACATCGAGTACGGCTATCATTCCATGGAAGACGCCCTCACGGCGGATACGCCTGCCGAGCGCATGGAGCAGGCCAGCGCGCTTGTCAGCCGTATTGATAGCGACAAGAACATGGACGAAGGCGCCAAGCTCGCCCAGGCCTACGGCATGATTCAGGCCGTCCAGGACAACGGCAAGATGAGTGCCCAGGAAAAAGCCACCATCCGCAATATGATTGCGACGAGCTTCCGCTCCTTGAGCAAAGACGTGCGCGTCTACCTCTCTACCGTCGCTGCCAGCGCGGCTCAGAGGAACCTCTGACGCTTTCTTTGCTTTTCAACTCACTTTTCCTGTAGCGATGGCAGGCGGATGTTTGTCGCGCTGATTTCAACAATGAGAAAATAGCCCGTCATGGCGATATCTAATCGCCATGACGGGCTATTCTTTGCAAATTAGGGTGGCTCAGTCTTCCACCATGACCGGCTGCTCGTCGTCGTCATCGTGATGACCGCCGAAGAGACCGGGCAGCAGCGTGATGACACTGACGCCGAGGCCGATGAAGAGCGGGCTGACGCTCGTATGCACCGCCGCGGCCACGACAGCGGTCAGCGTCGAGAGAATCATCGACATGAGCGCCACGCGCGCGCTGACGGCGTGCGGACGGAAGACGGCAATCGTCAGCGGCAGGAAGATGCCGCCGCCTCTGAGGGCCATCGAGAGGTAGTTCCAGAACAGCACCTGCGAGCCCTCGTTGGCCAGCGAGAACGCGCAGGCCGCGAGGATGACGCCGAGGACGACGATGCGGCTCAGGCGGAGCTCCGAGGCCGCGCCTTCCACATGGAAGATTTTCGTGAAGATGCCGCGCGTCAGCATCGTGCCGATGCCGAGCGAGAGGCCCGCGATGGAGCCGACGAGCGAGAGCAGGATGCCGCCCATCGCGATGGAGCCGAGCACGGCCGGAGCTTCCGTCAGCAGGTAGGCAGGCAGTGCGAGGAGCGGAGCGACTTCCGGATGCGCGACGTGCATGTACATGCCGATAAGTGCGCAGGGGAGGCCGACCGGAATCGTGATGAGGGCTGCCGTGAACGCGCCGATCGATGCTGTGCGCGGGTTCGAAGCGGAGAAGATGGCCTGGATGTAGCTCTGCGTGCAGAGGACGCCGACGAGCAGCGAGAAAACGCTGACGAGCGCGTTCTGGACGCCATTGCCGATGAGCGAGAACCACGGGAACGCCGGGAGCGCGGCGCTGACAACGGCGTCACCCGAGATGGCGCGCCAGGCGAGGATGCCGGCGATGAACAGGCTGCCCCAGAGGATGGCCGCCTTGATCATGCCGCCGACGCCCGCGCTCTTGAGGCCGCCGAAGAAGCCGTAGCAGGCAACGAGCACCGTGAGGGCGAGCGCTGCTGCCCAGGACGGCATGCCGGTGAGTGCCGCGAGGATTGCGATGCCCGGCAGGCAGCTCGCAACCGCCGAGAAGAAGATGCCGAGCGACGACACGACCGTCGTGAAGTGGCCGGCGCCCTTGCCGTAGTTCAGGACGAGGTACTGGGCGATCGTCTCGAGCGCCGTGCCGCGGAGCGGCTTCGCGTAGAACAGGCCCATGATGACGAGCGCGAGGCCCGTGCCGATCGTGAACCACCAGGCAGAAAGACCCACCGTGCCAGCGAGCTGTGCCGTGCCGACCGTCGCGCCGCCGCCGATGCAGGTGCCGGCAATCGTGCCAGCCACCATCGGCACGCCCGCTGAACGTCCGCCGAGGCTGAAGCCTTCCGCGGAATGCACGGAACGCGCCGCGTAGATGCCGCCGCCGAGCGCGATAGCGATCGTCACGGCGATGATGGAGATTTGGAGGATGGAAAGCTGCATGAATCAGGACTTCTTTCTTCTTGCTTCCACTGAATGGTTCCTAGTACCTAGAAAAATCTTGTTGAAATTGAGCTCATTATAGCACTGCGTGCCGCGAAAAAAAGCCCTTTTCCACATTTTTTTCAGGGGAATTCCTTCTATAACATCACCGTTTTCTTTGCCTGTCAGATATGGTATACTTTTCCTGTTGCCGCCTCCAATCTGGCAACAGGGAGGAGGGCTGTGGAATGTCCATCACGATCTTTCTGATGAGCGTGGTTGCTGGAGTCGTATCTTGTGCCATTTGGTACGGCATACAGAAATGGTTGGAACGGTAAGCGGCAACGTATTCCAGCCTGTACAAAGCAAAATCCCCGCGATGTGCCGTCGCGGGGATTTTGTGGCTGTAGACCATCAATATCTTTCTGATTGCCTTCAGTATACCACGTCTTCTCCTTCCTGTCCACTGCCCTGCCCGAAAAATAGCTTTTTCCGCGATTTTATGGTAAAATATATGATATGTTTCTTCCCTCTTCAGCCCCCCTCCCAGAGGGGGGACGGGCCGCGTGAGCGGCGGGGGGAGTCCCCTGTACGGAAAGACAAAAGGCACGCCGCATCTTCCGCGGGTGCGATTTCGATTCATGAGGTGAGATTGTGGATTTTGGTCAAGGCAAAGTCGTGCCGGTGAATCTCGAGCACGAGATGAAGAACTCGTACATCGACTACGCGATGAGCGTCATCGTCTCTCGCGCGCTCCCCGATGTGCGCGATGGTCTGAAGCCGGTGCATCGCCGCATCCTGTATGCGATGCAGGAAGCGGGCATGGGGCCGACGAAGCCCTACAAGAAGTCGGCGCGTATCGTCGGCGAAGTCTTAGGTAAATATCATCCGCATGGCGATACGTCCGTCTACGATGCGATCGTCCGCATGGCGCAGGATTTCTCCATGCGCTACATGCTCGCGGACGGCCATGGCAACTTCGGTTCCGTCGACGGCGACCCCGCCGCTGCCATGCGTTACACCGAGGTGCGCATGTCGCGCATCGCCGAGCTCATGCTGCAGGACATCGACAAGGAAACCGTCGATTTCGTCCCGAACTACGACGAATCGCTCAAAGAGCCGTCCGTGCTCCCGGCGAAATTCCCGCAGCTCCTCGTCAACGGCACGAGCGGCATCGCCGTCGGCATGGCGACGAACATCCCGCCGCACAACATGAGCGAGGTCATCGATGGCACGCTCATGCTCATCGACCACCCCGACGCGACGGTTGATGAGCTCATGCAGGTCATCAAAGGGCCGGATTTCCCGACGGCCGGCCTGATCCTCGGCACCGAGGGCATCAAGAGCGCCTACACGACGGGCCGCGGCGTCATCAAGATGCGCGCGAACGCCCGCATCGAGACGCTTTCGAACGGCAAGCCGCGCATCATCGTCACGGAGCTGCCGTACCAGGTCAACAAGGCGCGCCTCGTCGAAAGCATCGCGCAGCTCGTCCGCGACAAGGAAATCGAGGGCATCACGGGCCTCAACGATGAGTCCGACCGCAGCGGCATGCGCATCGTCATCGACCTCCGGCGCGACGCGAATGCGAACGTCATCCTGAACCAGCTCTACAAGCACACGAAGCTCCAGGACAGCTTCGGCGTCATCATGCTGGCCCTCGTCGACGGCAAGCCGCAGGTGCTGAACCTCAAGCAGGTGCTTCATTACTACATCAAGCACCAGGAAGACGTCATCACCCGCCGCACGCAGTACGAGCTCAAGAAAGCGCAGGAACGCGCCCACATCTTGGAAGGCCTCACCATCGCCCTCGACCATCTCGACGCCGTCATCACGACGATCCGCGAGAGCCGCACGGCTGACATCGCGAAAGCCGCCCTCATGGACGGCTTCAAGCTTTCCGAGATCCAGGCCCAGGCCATCCTCGACCTGCGCCTGCAGCGCCTGACCGGCCTCGAACGCGAGAAGATCGAGCAGGAATATCAGGAGACCTTGAAAGCCATCGAGGAATACAAGGCCATCCTCGCCGATGAGAACCGCATCCTCGGCATCATCAAAGACGAGCTCACGGCCGTCAAGAAGAAATTCGGCGATGCGCGCCGCACGAAGCTCACGATCGACACGAGCGAAATCGACGTCGAAGACCTCATCGCCGAGGAAGACGTCGTCATCACCATGACGCACGGCGGCTACATCAAGCGGATCCCGCTCGACACGTACCGCCGCCAGAACCGCGGCGGCAAGGGCATCAAGGGAATGCCGACGAAGGAAAAAGATTTCGTCGAGGACATGCTGATCACCACGACGCACCACACGATCCTGTTCTTCACGAACCGCGGCCGCGTCTATCACCTGAAAGCCTACGAGATTGCCGAGTCCAGCCGCACGGCGAAGGGCACGGCCATCATCAACCTGCTGCAGCTCCAGCCGGGCGAAAGCATCCGCGCCATCATCCAGGTCAGGGAATTCAATCCCGACGCCTACCTCTTCTTCGCGACGCGCAAAGGCATCGTCAAGAAGACCGGCCTCATCGAATTCCAGAACCTCCACAAGGGCGGCCTCAACGCCATCAACCTCGATGACGACGACGACCTCATCGGCGTCAAGTTCACGAGCGGCAGCCACGACATCATCCTCGGCACGAAATGGGGCATGGCCATCATCTTCAGCGAGGATGACGTTCGCTCCATGGGCCGTACGGCGCGCGGCGTCAAGGGCATCCGCCTCAACGACGGCGACGAAGTCATCGCCATGGACAGCCTGCGCCAGAATAGCGAAGTCCTGACCGTCACGGCCGAGGGCTACGGCAAGCGCACGGAGGCCGGCGAATACCGCATCCAGACGCGCGGCGGCAAGGGCCTCATCAACCTCAAAGTCACCGACAAGACCGGCGATGTCATCGGCCTGCGCGTCGTCCACCCCGACCAGGAGCTCATGCTCATCACCGAGGACGGCATCGTTATCCGCACGACGATCAGCGACATCCGCAACACCGGCCGCAACGCCTCCGGCGTCAAGCTCATCACGACGAATGAAGGCGACAAGGTAGCGTCCATGGCCGTGCTGGATCAGAAAGACTGAGCCTTTCTTCAGCCCCCCTCCAGAGGGGGGACGGGCCCGAAGGGCGGGGGGATAAGCAGACGCAAGGCGCTTTAGCGCCTATGCGGTCGCTTATGCCGTAAGGCTGTCCCCTGCACGACAAAACTTGAACATTAAAAAAGACTTCCGCGGGTGCGATAACCCACGGAAGTCTTTTTTATTCTCCGCCCTGCTCGATTCCCTTGATTTCCTCCTTCGACGCGTTTTCCAGCGCCGCCTCCTGGAACTCGGGATTATGCGGCAGGTCCATGATGAAGCGGTCGGTCTTGTTGAGGAGCGCCCGCCCCTTCACCATCTCCATATCAAACACATGCCCGCCGCACGTCCGCGCATCGTCGAGAAAATGGAAATGCCATCCCCCAGTATTGACGCCCTCAAGATATGCCGGAAAATAAAAACAGACAAGCGAACCGCTGAGATTTTCAAACACGAACCGCCGCTCGTCACGGGCCAGTACGTCGGCGAATTTCTCGAACGGCGGCTCCTGCCGGAGCTCCGTGCGCGCCGCCACGCGACAAAAATCGCCGTCAATCTGCAATACATAGAGATTGTTCGGCCCGAGAATTTCCACGCGCTCATCGAGCGCCGCGCGCAGCTCCTCGAGGCTCCCGACGTGGCCGAAGCCGATGTGCTCCCCTTCTTCGAGGAACGACACGCTCGCGAACGTCACGCGCTCGTGCGGCGCCGCGAGCACGGCCGACCCGTCGCCGAGGATGCGGTAGCATTGATGCCTGAGCAGGATGAGCTCCCCATCCGCCGCCGCGAACATCCCGAGCCCCGTGTCACCATGCAAGAGCAGCTGCTCCACGCTCACGCCGCCATAATAGTTCCCCATCACGAGCGACTGCAGCGTCGAAATCTGGTAGATCGGATCCTTCTTCTTGAGAAAGCGGACGGGAGAACTCGAAAAATCCATGATGTGGCTCCTTTGCAGACGGTTGTTTTTCCTCATTCTACACCGCTTCGGGCGAAAGTGCAAACCTGCGGCGGGCACCATGTTTCAGTTGCGCCCCGCCGCGCTTTGCGCTAGAATAAGGCTAGATTTTTATGCGCATAATAGTAGGAGGAATTTTCTTGAAAACGATTATGGAACTCTTGCAGGAGACGAACAAAGATGCCGACTTTGAGCACAGCGATGATTTTGTGTCCGATGATCTGCTTGACAGCATGGATATCCAAATGCTCGCGATTGCTATGGAGGACGAATATCATATCAAGATTGACGGCACGGATCTCATGCCAATGAATTATACGAGCGTTGAGGCCATTCGTGACCTTCTGCGCAGTCATGGCGTCGAAGGTGATATCTGAGGAGGCACGTTATGAGTATGTTTGCAGCCATCCGTGCTGTTGCATCCTACCTGCCGGAAAAGACTGAGCAGAATGACCCGGCGAATCCAATTGGCAAGAAAGTCGGCATTGACGAGCGCCATGTCGCGGCCGATGATGAGGCCGCGAGCGACGTTGCCATCCGTGCGGCGCAAAATCTGTTCGCTGCCTATGACGTCCAGCCAACGGACATCGACTTCGTCCTGCTCTGTGTCCAGACACCGGACTATTTCATGCCGACGACGGCTTGCATCGTGCAGGAGCAGCTCGGTATCCCGCAGTCGGCAGGTGCGCTCGACTACAGCCTCGCATGCTCTGCCTATTCTTATGGACTTGCGATGGCAAAAGGTTTCATCGAGACTGGCATGGCGAAGAACGTCCTTTTGCTCACAACAAGCGTCTATGAACGCTATATCAACCCGAAAGATGGCATTATCCGTCCGCTCTTTGGCGACGGCGGTACAGCAACACTTGTTTCGGCTGTCGAGAGCGACCACCCGATGCTTGACGGCTTTATTTTTGGCTCTGACGGCTCGCGCTATGACACGATGATCATCCGCGCAGGCGGCAGCCGCCACATGCCGCACACGACGCCGGTCGTTTACGACGAGCCCGACGCGCGCGGCAACACGCGTTCGAATTACGAAATCTTCATGGACGGCAAGGGAATGACAAGTTTTACCATGCATACTGTCCCGCCACTCGTCGACGACGTCCTCGAAAAAGCAAGCCTGACGCGCCAAGACCTCGATGGCGTCGTTTTTCATCAGGCGAATCACTATATGCTTGAGAAGCTTCGTACACGTTGTAAGCTCGATGACGTCCCGTTCTACAACGAGATTACGCATGTTGGCAATCTCCTCGGCGGTTCCATCCCCTATGCCCTTGCGACGCTTGCGGAGGAAGGAAAGTTGACAGATCGCCGTCACGTACTGCTTGCAGGGTTTGGCGTGGGATTGTCGTGGGGAGGATGCGTAGCGGATTTCGGTGGGATGATGAAGTGGAAGGAAGGATAAGGTGAATTTTTCTTAGTTGGCTTGTCGATTCTTTTGGATTGTTTGAATTACATCACATATTATAGAGAAACTCCGTACCTTGAATAACAAAAGGATTATGGCTGCAAAAATAAGAGCGAGAATTATCAGAGTATCATCGATGGCTTGGAGAAGAAGATTGGGAGATGTCGTTAAATCATATCCTAACTTTACAAAAGCTACATATAGAGAAAGTGCTGACATTGCAATTGAAAAAACGGTACTTGTTTGTTTATACGTTTCGAAATATCCATGTGCTTCTGCATAGGCCTTATCTAGTTCTGGATAGGGTATATTTTTATATTTATTAAATGCCATATCATAGTCTCCTACAAGCGAATTTTTGATAGTATGAAAGTGCTTAACAATATGTTTCTTTATTTTTTTTTGCATAGTGATTACCTCCGCAAAAATATGAAGTTGTAAGAGGCTTCTCCCATAACTGTGGGTAAGCCTGAATGAAAAAAGAAATAACTTGCACATTCTGCTATAGTAGAAGCTGCTAAACCAAACTACCTTCAGAAAGAGGTTGTGCAAGTGATTTCTGCTTCTACTCTAGCCAAGATTTTCTGCGATGTCAACCACTCGGTCGTGGAGGACATCAACTTGCATCAGCGATCGGATGGAACGAAGTGCATCATCATCGACTTGCGCCCACGCAAGGGGAGAGAACATCTCTGCCCCATCTGCGGGAAACGTTGCCCAGGATATGACCACACGCAGCCTCAGCCACGCCTATAGCGTTCCTTGGACAACCACGGCGTTCTCGTCTATCTGCGTTACCGCCTGCCGCGCGTCTTCTGTCCCGAGCACGGCGTTCATGCCGCCAGCGTGTCGTGGGCCTTCCCGCGCTCGCAGTTCACGAAGACGTTCGACATGGTGGTGACGTGGATGACCCTCCAGCTGAGCAAGAGCGCCGTTGCCTCGTACATGCGCATCAAGTGGGACACCGTCGGACGTTGCGTCCATCGCGCGC
>JALEZZ010000068.1 GCA_022773585.1 Selenomonas sp.
ACATCGAATTTGAAAGCCTCCCTCTCAGAGGGAGGTGCCCGAAGGGCGGAGGGAGTCTCACAAGCACGTCATATGGAATGCATGATTGTAGCTTATGCGGGCTTCGCAGACTCTTCGATGCCCGCGTAAGATGCAATCGTATATCTCACACGCCTATCTTGTGAGACTCCCTCAGTCAGCCATTCGGCTGACAGCCCCCTCTGAGAGGGGGCCTGAAATCAAAAAGTCTGAAATATCTGTAATAAAAGA
Organism: Selenomonas sp.; assembly: GCA_022773585.1. Taxonomy (GTDB): domain Bacteria; phylum Bacillota; class Negativicutes; order Selenomonadales; family Selenomonadaceae; genus Selenomonas_C. The sequence goes on from JALEZZ010000068.1 coordinate 250, forward strand.
AAAATGGAGGAACTTTTCCAAATGCGCATGTACGACCTGATCACGAAGAAGAAGCACAACGAGCCCCTCACGGACGAAGAAATCCAGTTCATGATTGACGGCTATGTCAAAGGCGACATCCCCGATTATCAGATGTCTTCGATGCTCATGGCCATCTGGTTCAATGGCATGAACGACCATGAAATCACGGAGCTCACGAAGGTCATGGCAAAATCCGGCGATATGATCGACCTCTCCGCGATCGCGGGCAAGAAGGTCGACAAGCACTCGACGGGCGGCGTCGGCGACAAGACGACGCTGATTGTCGCGCCGATTGTCGCTGCTTGCGGCGGCAAGGTCGCGAAGATGTCCGGCCGCGGCCTCGGCCACACGGGCGGCACGGTCGACAAGCTCGAGTCCATCCCGGGCTATCGCACGGTGCTCGACCGCAAGGAATTCTTCGACACGGTCAATAAATGCGGCGTCTCGCTCATCGGCCAGTCCGGCAACCTCGCTCCGGCCGACAAGAAGCTCTATGCGCTGCGCGACGTCACGGCAACGGTCGACTGCATTCCTCTGATTGCTTCCTCCATCATGAGCAAGAAGCTCGCCGCTGGTTCTGACTGCATCCTGCTCGACGTCAAAACGGGCTCGGGTGCGTTCATGAAGACGCTCGACGACTCCATCAAGCTCGCGCAGACGATGGTCAACATCGGCGAGGGCGCCGGCCGCCGCACGGTCGCGCTGATCACTGACATGGACACGCCGCTCGGCTTCGGCATCGGCAACAGCATCGAGGTCATGGAGTCCATGGACGTGCTGAAAGGCCACGGTCCGGCGGACCTCACGGAGGTTTCGCTCCAGCTCGCATCGAACATGCTCTACCTCGTCGGCAAGGGCACGCCGGAAGAGTGCCGCAAGATGGCCGAGAAGTCCATCGAAGACGGCACGGCGTTCGAGACGTTCTGCACGATGGTGCGCGCCCAGGGCGGCGACGACAGCGTGTTGCGCGATTATGACAAGTTCCAGAAAGCACCGTACACGTACGACATCGTCGCGGAGGAGAGCGGCTACATCGAAAAGCAGAACGCCGAGGAAGTCGGCGAAGTTTCCGTCGTGCTCGGCGCCGGCCGCGAGACGAAGGACAGCGCCATCGACTTCTCCGCTGGCATCATCCTCCACAAGAAGTACGGCGACAAGGTCGAGAAGGGCGAAGCGCTCGCAACGCTTTATACGTCGAAAGAAGCAGCCCTCAAAGAGGCGGAGCGCATGTATCGCGAAGCCACGAAGATCGGCCCGAATGCTCCGAAGAAAGAGCCGCTCGTCTATGCGCGCGTCGAAAAGGACAAAGTCGAAAAATACTGAGCAGACTGCATCGTGGAGGAACAACTTATGACAGACGAAGAACTCGTACAGAAAGCCATTGAATACCGCAAGCATTCCTATAGCCCGTACTCCCATTTCGCCGTCGGTGCGGCCGTGCTGACGAAGAGCGGCAAGGTCTTTGGCGGTTGCAACATTGAGAACGCGAGCTATCCGGTCGGCATCTGCGCTGAGCGCACGGCCATCGTCAAGGCCGTCTCGGAAGGGGAACGCGACATCGTCGCCCTCGCCGTCGTCGGCGATACGCCGGGAGCGTGTAGCCCCTGCGGCATGTGCCGCCAGTTCATCGGCGAATTCAAGATACCGAAAATCATCATGGCGAACCTCAAGGATGCCCGCAAGACGGTGACGCTCGAAGAACTCCTGCCGTACGCCTTTACGGATTCGGACATGTGAGTTATAATGGAAAACGCTGCGAGGGACACGTGTCCCTTGCCCCAGAAATCATCACTAGGATAGGAGTATAAAATCCCATGTATCTCATTATTAACATCCTTGGCGTCGTCGTCTTCCTCGCCATCGGCGTCCTTCTTTCGAAGAAGCGCAAGGAAATCCAGTGGCGCGGCGTCGGCACGCTGCTCGTCATGAACTTCGTGCTCGCGTGGTTCCTCACGACGTTCCCGATCGGCCGCGAGATCGTGCAGGGCGCGGCGGCCGCGTTCGTCGGCCTCGTCAATGTGGCGTACGAAGGCATCGCGTTCGCGTTCCCGGACTGGGTTCATGTCAAGCAGATGAACTTCTTCACGTCCGCGCTGCTGCCGATTCTCTTCGTCGTTCCGCTGTTCGACATCCTGACGTACATCGGCATCCTGCCGTTCGTCATCAAGTACATCGGCAAGGCGCTGGCGTTCCTGACGCACGAGCCGAAGTTCGAGTCGTTCTTCTCCATTGAAATGATGTTCCTCGGCACCACGGAGGCGCTCGCCGTCTCGAATCTCCAGCTCAAGCGCATGAAGGCGGACCGCTGCCTGACGCTTGCCATGATGTCCATGAGCTGCGTCACGGCTGGCCTGATCGGCGTCTACACGACGATGATGCCGGCAGAGTTCATCCTGACGGCCGTTCCTCTGAACGTCGTCAACGCGCTGATTGTTACCAATATCTTACACCCCGTCAAGATTTCGCCGGAAGAGGACACGGTCGCCACGCTGAAAGATGGCGGCAAGGAGCGCGAGCCGTTCTTCTCGTTCCTCGGCAGCTCGATCCTCGGCGCTGGCCGTCTCGTGCTGATCATCGCTGCGAACGTCATCGCGTTCGTCGCGCTCGCAAAATTCATCGACCTCTTGCTCGGCTTTGTTCATCCGATGCTCTCGCTTGAGTCCATCCTCGGCGTCATCATGTTCCCGTTTGCATGGCTCATGGGCCTCGACACGACGGAAGCGTTCACGCTCGCACAGAACATGGGCACGAAGCTCGTCACGAACGAGTTCGTCGTCATGCTCGGCGTGCAGGACAATTTCGCGACGTTCAGCCGCCACCTGCAGGGCGTCCTGACGGTCTTCGTCACGTCGTTCGCGAACTTCGGCACGCTCGGCATGATCATCGGCTTCTTCAAGGGCACGGTCGACGACAGCAAGAACGAGCTCATCAGCCGCAACGTCGGCTACATGCTCCTCTCGGGCATCCTCGTCTCCCTGCTCTCTGCAGGCATCGCCGGTATTTTCATCTGGTAACCATATATCGCATCTTTCAAGAGCTTCAGGACAAGAGGTCCTGGAGCTCTTTTTCTGTCAGGTGGAATGTTTCTTTGAGCGCTTCGCGGCCCATGCCGCTCGAGCTGGCGAGGCGGCGGAGGATGTTGCGGCGGGCGGTTTCGAGGCCTTTCTGGTAGCCGACGGCGTACGTCTTGCCGTGGCCGGAGGCCATCTGTTCTTCGTAGGCTCGGAAAATCGGCTCGTCTTTGCGGCGGACGGAGTCGAAGTCCTGCTGTGTGCTCTTCTGCTTCGCGCGGTAATGCTGCAAGCGGTCGGGCTGCGGCTGGTAGTCGCCGTCGGGGCTGTAGATCCACGTTTCGTCGGCAGGCCACGAGCCCGTCATGACCTGCATGATGGCCGGGCGGTAATCGTTCTCGTAGCGCTCGGCGGCCTCTTTCGGCGTGAGGCCGCGGGCGGCGAGGCGCTGCTGCGTGCGCGAGGCGAGGCTGCCGGGCTGCGCCATGATGGCGACGCTGTAGTCGGCAAATTTGCGAAGGTTCTCCCAGCCGTAGCTCTTGAGCAGCAGATAGCAGCCTTCGACAATGACGATGGGCTTGCGGACGGGCGTGATGTCGGGCACGATTTCGCGGCGCGCGCGGTCGTAGACGGGCCAGCGGATGTCCTGGCCGGATGCGAGCGCCGAGAGCTTTGCGGACAGCGCTTCGAGGTCGTAGGCTTGCGGCCCGTACGGCGAGAGCGGCTTTCCCTCGGCATCGAGTTCGGCAGCGAGTTCCTTCGGCGCGCGCTGGAAGCCTTCGAGGCCGAGGCGCTGCACGGGCACGATGCCGGAGGCACCTCCCATGAGCGAGAGGCGCTCGAGGAAGAGCGCGAGCGTCGTTTTGCCCGTGTCGGCCGGGGCGACGAGGTAGACGACGGTGCGGCGGCCGAGCCGATGGCAGAGTGCCGTCAGGCGGCGGAGCAGCGGCTCGAAGAGCTTCTTGATTGCATCGTCACTGTAAGAGAGCTTGCGCGGGGTTCCGTTGATATTGAGGCGGCAGGTGCGCCATTGTTTTGCAGGCATGTGGGGTCGTCTCCTTTCGATGCATTCGATATCCTTATCTTAAAAAAGGATTCGACAAATTGTGGGAAAATCCTGTTGCTTTTCTGGAATGTGAAAATTTCACAGGTGTTTTGTTCGATTCACAAATTTTACGATATTGTTTCGTTTTTCTGCGTTTTTTCGTATGAAATTTCATATTTTCTACTGGAAATCGGTGTGAAATCTGTGTTATCATAAGAGCCGTGAGGTAAATTGTCTCGCAATTCATATTATTTATCTCGCAATAGGGAATCATAATTGAAAGTAATATTGAGAGGATGAGGGATATGGCGCGAAAGATCTCTCGCAGGGATTTCCTGAAGCTCGCGTCGGGGACGAGCCTCTTCGGCCTCGGCGTGCTGGCTTCGGGCTGTGCGTCAGAACAGAAGGATGAGGGCGGCGACGGCTGGATGCCCGACCAGTATCAGGGGCGGGGCGATTTCCCCGCGCACCTGAAGGGCCGCGTCGCGATTTCGCCGAAGAATCCGTCGATCATGCGCGACGATGAGAAGTGCATTCTCTGCGGCCAGTGCATCGAGGCGTGCCATAATGTCATCGGCGTTCACGGCTACTATCCGCTGCCGCTCAAGGACGAGACGGCCTGCATCGGCTGCGGCCAGTGCACGATGTGGTGCCCGACGGGCGCGATTCACGAGCGCCCGGCCGAAGATCAGGTCGAGGCAGCGCTCGCGGATGACAGCAAGTTCGTCGTCGTGCAGACGGCCCCGGCGACGAAGGTCTCGCTCGGCGAGGAGTTCGGCATGGCACCGGGTTCGATTGTCGGCGGCAAGCAGGTTGCGGCGCTGCGGGCGCTCGGCTTTGATGCCGTCTTTGATACCTGTATGTCGGCAGACATGACGATCATGGAGGAGGCGAGCGAGGCACTCGTGCGCCTGACGCAGAAGAAGGACGAGCTGCCGCATTTCACGTCGTGCTGCCCGGGCTGGGTGCGCTTCTGCGAGCTCTTTTATCCCGACCTCATGAAGCACCTCTCGACCTGCAAGTCGCCGGCCGCCATGATGGGAGCGACGGTCAAGACGTACTATGCGGAAAAGAAAGGGCTTGACCCGAAAGACATCGTCACGGTCTCGATCATGCCGTGCACGGCGAAGAAGGGCGAAGCGCTCCGAAAGGAGCTCGGCCACGACGAGATGCAGGACGTTGACTATGTGCTGACGACGCGCGAGCTCGCGCGCCTGCTGAAGAAAAAAGGCATTGATTTTGCAAATCTCGGCGAAGAAGGCTACGATTCGATTCTCGGCGAAAGCTCGGGTGCGGGCCGTATCTTCGGTGCGACGGGCGGCGTCGCGGAGGCGTCCGTGCGCTCGCTCTATTATTTTGCGACGCATCAGGCACCGCCTGCAGACCTGCTCGAATGGAAGGCCGTGCGCGGCCTGACGTCGGTCAAGGAAGCGCAGGCGAATGTGCCAGGCGTCGGCACGGTCAGCGTCGCCGTGGTGAGCGGCATGGCGTCGGGGCGCAAGGTGCTCGACGCCATCCGCGCGGGACAGGGCGGCCGCTGGCAGTTCATCGAATTCATGGCATGCCCAGGCGGCTGCATCGGTGGCGGCGGCCAGCCGAAGAGCCAGTTCGCGTCGAGCGAGGACATGCGGCAGAAGCGCATCGCGGCGCTCTATCAAGAGGACCGCGGCGCGAAAAAGCGCGCAAGCCATGAGAATCCCGAAATCCAGACGCTTTACAAAGAATTTTACGGTCAGCCGCTCGGAGAGCGCGCCGAGAAATATCTGCACACGTCGTTCGTGGATCAGAGCGAGAAGATTTTTGACGCCGAGACGCAGCATGCGCCGAACACGCCGCCCAAAGCGCCGATGGCAAAATCGGCAACAGCTTGACAGGGAGGGAACGATATGGCTGTCCTCGTTGACATTACGAAATGCATCGGATGCGAGAGCTGTTCCGTGGCCTGCAAGCTCTGGAACAAGCTCCCCTATGGAAAGAAGAAGAGCCGCAAGCAGAAGGAGGAGAAAGACCTCGACGACGACACCTGGACCGTGATCCAGCGCAGGCGCATCGAAGCGCCGAGCGGCAAGGGTTACACACGCTTCGTCAAGAAGCAGTGCATGCACTGCCTCGAACCGTCGTGCGCGTCGGCGTGCTTCTCAAAAGCGCTGCGCGTCGATCCCGAGACGCATGCCGTCGTCTACATCCCGGAGCTCTGCGTCGGCTGCCGCTACTGCATGATTGCGTGCCCGTTCGAGATTCCGCGCTACCAGTGGGATGAATCGCTGCCGCTCGTCACGAAATGCCAGCTCTGCGCCTCTCGCCTCAAAGCTGGCGACGCGCCGGCCTGCGTCAGCGCGTGCCCGACGGGAGCGCTGACGTTCGGTGACCGCGGGGCGCTGCTCGCGAAAGCGCATGGCATCATCGAGAAAGACCATCGCTACGTCAACCACGTCTATGGCGAGAAGGAGCTCGGCGGCACGGAATGGCTCTACATCTCCGACCAGCCGTTCGAGCAGCTCGGCTTCAAGACCGATTTCGAAGACATCCCGCCTTCGACATACACGCATGCCTACCTCTCAAAAGTGCCGTTCCTCGCGGCGGCCTGGGGTCTGTTCCTCGCGGCGATTTCCTGGCGCTACTACAAGAAGCACAAGGATGACAAGCCGAAGCCGCCAAGGCCTGAGGAAGAAACGCGCGAAGCAGGCAATCATGGGGAAGGGGATGGCATGATATGAAAAAGTTGAACCTCTATCGCTGCTACCGCATCCTCGGCTGGGAATTCACATTCACGCCGGCGCGGCTCGTGCTGCTGTGCCTCGCCGGCATCATGGCCTGCGTTGCCATCGTGCGGCTCCTGACGGGCTTCCAGTACGTCACGCATCTCACGGACGAAACGCCGTGGGGCCTCTGGATTTCATTCGACGTGCTCTGCGGCGTCGCGCTCGCGGGCGGCGGCTATTCGACGGCGCTGCTCGTCAGCGGATTCAAAGTGCAGAAATACGGCGTTGTCGCGCGCAGCGCACTCCTGACGTCGCTCCTCGGCTACATCCTCGTCATGGCGGGGCTGTTCCTCGACATCGGCCTCTGGCCGCATTTCTGGCGGCCGTTCGTCTCGTGGGGCTATACGTCTGTGCTGTTCGAGGTTTTCTGGTGCATCTCGATTTACACGACGATCCTGACGCTCGAATTCCACGAAGTCATCACGGAGCGCATGTTCAAATTCCTGCATCCGTACATTCTGAAAATCCTGCCCGTGCTCGTCATCATCGGCCTGATTTTCCCGATGATGCACCAGTCGTCGCTCGGCGGCCTGTTCCTGATTGCGAAGAGCAAGATGTTCCCGCTCTGGTGGAGCCCGATTCTGCCGCTCTACTTCCTGATTTCTTCGTTCTTCGTCGGCTCGGCGATGGTCTGCGTCGAGAGCGACCTTGCACGGCGGAACTACGGCCATGAAGTCGATCCTGACATCATGCGCCAGCTCACGCGCGTCGGCGGCGTCATCATGGCCATCTACCTCGTCATGAAGATTGTCGATGTCACGATGCACGATCAGTGGGGCTATGTCTTCCTCGGCACGATGCAGAGCAACCTCTACCTCGTCGAGATGATCTTCGGCATCATCATCCCGCTCATCATCATCTTCAGCCCGCTCGCCTACAAGAAATGGGGCGTGCTGACGTACTCGTGGCTCGTCGTGCTCGGCGTCGTCATGAACCGCCTGAACTGTGTCTTTACGGCGATGTACAAGTCCGGCGACTACTTCCCGTCCGTCTTCGAATTCGCCGTCAGCATCGGCCTCGTCTCGGTCGGCTGCCTCGTCTACGGCGTCATCGTCGAGAACTTCAACGTCCTCGGCAACAAGCGCGCGACGCAGCATCATATTTTGCAGAAAACAGACTTGCTGTGACGGTTGGAAGCCTCCCTCTCAGAGGGAGGTGCCCGAAGGGCGGAGGGAGTCTCACAAGCACGGCCTATGAAATGCATGATTGTGACTTATGCGGGTTGCGAAGTTTTTTCGATGCCCGTGTAAGATGCAATCGTACATCTCACACGCTCATCTTGTGAGACTCCTTCAGTCAGCTTCGCTGACAGCTCCCTCTGGGAGGGAGCCTGATTCATGCTTTCAGGGCATATCGAAACGTTAATAAGAAGCATTTGCCAATTTAAGCGCCCTCCTTTATGATAAAGACAACCATCATAAAGGAGGGTGCTTTGCTATGGAAAAGAAGATTTCTCGGCGCACGTTTTTGAAAGTCGCAGGCGGGGCGCTGCTCCTCGCGGGGGCGGGCGGTGCTTGGTACGAGCAGCGCACGCTCGGACGTCTCGCGAACCGCGTCGCTGGCGATGTCACGGGAGCCATCGATGCCTCGTTTGTGCGGCAGGTTGTCGCGGCAGACAACCAGACGGCGCGCACGATCATGTGGCAGTCGGCGGCCGAGCAGAAAGAGGCCGCTGTCGAGCTCCGCGCCGAGGGCGGCGACGTGCTGAAGACCTTTGCGGCTGAGAGTACGCCTTACAGCGACGACGGCGTCTCGTCGTACCTCCAGACGGCGCGCCTTGATGGCCTCGCAGCTGGCAAATCCTATGAATATCGTCTGCGCGACGGCAAGCGGGCAGGCGAGTGGCAGAAGCTTCGCGCCGATGACGGCAAATCATTTTCGGCGCTCGTCTTCCCCGATTCGCAGTCAAATGATTACAGCGGCTGGCAGGAGATCGCGCGCAGTGCCTACGAGCGCAATCCTGACGCCGATTTCTTCATCAATATGGGCGATCTCGTTGACAATGGCGAAGACCATCGCCAGTGGGAAGCATGGTTCGACGCCGTCGCACCGCTTTCGGCGAACATCCCCGTTGCGCCGATCATGGGCAACCACGAAACGTACGATCAGAATTGGAAGGTGCGCCTGCCGAAGGCTTATCTCGCGCAGTTCGCCGTGCCGGAGGTCGGGAGCGAGTCATTCCGCCGCTATTACTATTCGTTCGACTACGGCCAGGCACACTTCATCGTGCTCAACACGCAGCAGGATGAGACGAATGATTTCCATGCTGGCCTCCTCGATGAGCAGCAGGCGTGGTTTCAGAAAGACATCGCGGCAAGCAAGGCGGCATGGAACATTGTCCTGATGCACAAAGACCCGATCCAGTACAGCTTCCAGAGCCGTCCCGGCCGCGAGGAAGGCTTCAGCGACGACGGGAGGATGTGGATGCCGCTCTTTGATGCGCATGGCGTCGACCTCGTGCTCTCGGCTCATCTCCACACGTACCGCAACCGCGGCCACATCAAGGGGTTCCAGCGTGACGCGAGTGGCCCGCTCTACATCATCACGGGCGTCGCGGGCAACGTCCGCTATCCGAATCTCTGGAAAGACCATCACCTCGATGAAGTCGTCGCGCCCCAGCCCGAGGTCGACAACTATATGACGGTCAAAGGCGATGCAAAGCATATCGAAATCCAGAGCTTCCAGCCGGACGGCAGTGTGATTGATACGGCGAAACTAGAAAAGTGAATCGCAGGACGAAGGAGATGCCTTCCCCACAGGGGAAGGTGGCGCCGCAGGCGACGGAAAGGGTGTCGGAGGCAGGCCATAACTCTATATAAAAAATTTGAGTCGAAGGATCATTGAAAGCCTTCGACTCAATTTTTATTTTGAAAAGTTTTGTCGTATCTTCGACACCCGCTCAGTCACGCTTCGCGTGCCAGCTCTCCCGGAGGGAGAGCCTCATTTATTCCCCATCATCGCGCCATCAAATCCCGTCAGCGTTGCGAAGTGGTCCGCGAGCGTCTCGGCACGGCGGATGAGCTCGATGCTGCCGTCTTCACGCAGCAGCAGCTCGGCGCACCAGAGCTTGCCGTTGTAGTTGAAGCCCATGGCGCTGCCATGCGCGCCGGTGTCGTGGATGATTAAGAGGTCGCCGATTTCGATTTCCGGCAGCATCCGGTCGATGGCGAACTTGTCATTGTTCTCGCAGAGAGAGCCGGTAATGTCATATCTATGATCGCACGGCTGAGATTCCTTGCCTGCAATCGTGATGTGGTGGTACGCGCCGTACATGGCCGGACGCATGAGGTTTGCCATGCAGGAGTCGAGGCCGATGTAGTCTTTGTACGTCTTCTTCTCGTGGATGACGGTCGAGACGAGCCAGCCGGACGGGCCCGTGATCAGGCGGCCGCATTCCGTGAAGATGGCGACGTCGCCGAGACCTGCGGGCACCATCATTTCGTCGTAGAGTTTGTGGATGCCTTCGCCAATCGCTTCGAGGTCGAGCGGGTCTTCTTCCGGGCGGTACGGGATGCCGAAGCCGCCGCCGAGATCGAGGAACTCGACATGGATGCCGAGGCGTTCCTGCAGTTCCTTTGCGAGGCCGAACATGAGTTTTGCCGTGAAGAGGAAAGCCTCCGTGCGGCGCTCGTTCGATGCGACCATCGTATGCAGGCCGAACCGCTTGACGCCTTTGTCCTGCGCCATCTTGTAGGCTTCAAAGAGCTGCCCGCGCGTCAGGCCGTACTTCGCTTCTGTCGGCTTGCCGATGATGTCGTTGCCTTCCATGAGGTCGCCGGGGTTGTAGCGGAAGCAGAGGCATTTCGGCAGACCTGCGTTTTCTTCGAGGTAGTCGAGGTGGCTGATGTCGTCGAGGTTGATGATCGCACCGAGCTCGATGGCTTTCTGGAACTCGTCAGCCGGCGTGTCGTTCGACGTCAAGAGGATTTCTTCGCCCTTGACGCCTGCGACGTCCGACAGCACGAGCTCGGCGAGGCTGCTGCAGTCTGTGCCCGCGCCTTCCTCGTGGAGAATCTGCACGATGCGCGGGTTCGGCAGCGCCTTGACGGCGAACTGGTTGCGGAATTTCGGTGCCCAGCGGAACGCGTGGTTCAGGGCGCGGAGCGTCGCGCGAATCTTCTTCTCGTCATAGATATGGAACGGCGTGGGATATTTCTTGACGACGTCCTTGAGTTCATCATAAGTGAGAGGGAATGTCTTTTCTGACATGCGTGTGCCTCCTGTGTGGATTTCGATGCAACTATCTGTAAAAATGTAAATCCATTATAACAAAATATGCATAGCTGTGTCAATTTCGATTCCATGAATTTCTATGGGAAATACATGGAAGGACTAGGAACAAGCGGCAGACTTGTGATAAGATAGAAGGGACATTTTCTGGAGGTGTGAGACGGTTGCGTTTGTATATTGCCGAGAAACCGAGCATGGGACGCGAGATTGCGAAGTGCCTGAAGGGGCCGGTGCAGCGCCATGATGGCTATCTCGTGACGCAGGACGGCGTCGTGACGTGGCTCTTCGGCCATATCCTGCGGCAGGCCGAGCCGGAGGAGTACGATGCGCGTTACAAGAGATGGCGCGCGGAAGACCTGCCCATCCTGCCGCAGGAGTGGAAGCTCTACGTCGCGAAGGACAGCGCGAAGCAGTTCGGCATCGTGAAAGGTCTCATCGCAAAGGCGGACGAAATCGTCCATGCAGGCGACCCAGATCGCGAAGGGCAGCTGCTCGTCGACGAGGTGCTCGACTACCTCGGCAACAAGAAGCCCGTGCAGCGCATCCTCCTCAACGCGCTTGACGAAAAGAGCATCAAGAGCGCGAATGCCCACCTGCAGCCGAATGAGAAATTCTTCAACCTCAAGCAGTCGGCGCTCGCGCGCGCCCGCGCGGACTGGCTCATCGGCATGAACCTCTCACGCGCCTATACGCTCGCCGCGCGGCGGGCGGGGCACAGCCGCATCGTGCTGCCGATCGGCCGCGTGAAGACGCCGACGCTCGCGCTTGTCGTGCGGCGGGAACGCGAAATCGAGAATTTCAAGCCCGTCGATTACTATCATCTGCGGGCGACGTTCCAGCACGAAAACGGCAGCTTCACGGCCGAGTGGAAGCCGCGCGATACGATGGCGGGCCTTGACAACGAGAACCGGCTGATCGACAAAGCCGTCGCCGAGGCAAAGCTCAAGGCGCTTTCCGAAGCGCCGCGCGAGGGCAGGCTCACGGGCTACCAGAAACAGAAGAAGCAGGAAGCCGCGCCGCTGCCATTCTCGCTTTCGAGCCTGCAGGTGCTCGCGGGCAAGCGCTTTGGCTACGAGCCGCAGCTCGTGCTCGACACGGCGCAGAAGCTTTATGAAAAAAAGCTCACGACGTACCCGCGCTCGGATTGCGAATACTTGCCGACGAACCAGTTCGGCGAGGCGAAGACGATTCTTCAGAACCTCGGCGCGGCACAGGGCTCGCCGCTCGCAGCTTGGGCGGCGGGTGCAGATGCGAAGCGCAAGAGCCGCGCTTGGAACGACAAGAAGATTTCGGCGCATCACGCCATCATCCCGACGACGGTGCGCGTGAATCCCGAAACGCTGCCCGCGACGGAGCGCAACCTCTACGAACTCATCGCGCGCGGCTACATCGCGCAGTTCTACCCGCCGCACGTCTACGACCAGACGAAGGTCGAAGTCACATACAAAGACGAGCTCTTCACGGCGAGCGGCCGCACGGAGCGCGACCCGGGCTGGAAGATCATGTACCAGTCGAAGAAAAAGGCGGCAAAAGCGGGCGGCACCGACGACGAGAACGGAGACGAGAGCGAAAGCGACAAGCGCGGCGAAGATGAAAATGATTCGCTGCCTGTCATGAAGAAGGGCGATGCGGTCGAATACACGCAGGGCGAACTCAAAAAGTCCGTCACAAAGCCTCCCGTCCGTTTCACGCCTGCGACACTGCTCGCGGGCATGAAGGAAATCCACAAGTACGTCAAGAATCCCGAGGCCAAGAAGCAGCTCAAGGACGTCTATGGCATCGGCACCGAGGCGACGCGCGCGACCATCATCGACGACCTCATCAAGCGGAAGTTCCTGCACCCGCAGGGCAAGAAGAAATATCTCGTCCCGACGCCGTCTGCGTATTTGCTCGTCGACGCTCTGCCCGACGAGATGACGTATCCGGATTCCACGGCCATCTGGGAAGACCGTCTGCACTCGATGTCTGAGGGCGACGGCACACTCGACGATTTCCTCAAGGCGCAGATTGATTTCACGAAAACGCTCTGCGAAAAAGCCTGGGGCGTCAAGATGGAAGTGCATGGCGAGTACGTCTGCCCGCGCTGCAAGAGCGGCGTGCTCGTGCAGCGCAAGGGCAAAAACGGCGTGTTCTGGGGCTGCAGCAATTACCCGAAGTGCCGCCTGACGACGGACGACAAAGATGGAAAGCCCGATATGGACGAGGCGAAGAATCGCGCAGCGTCGGGGCGGGGTGGAACGTTCGCAGGAAGCGGCAGCGTCAGTGAACCGGCCACACGGTCGGCAGCGGCCATGGCACGCGCTTCAGGCGGCAATCGGCGTACACGGCGCAGTGCAGGAGCGCCAGCCGCCGCCAGCGGCGCATCGTCGTTCGCGCCGGCGCAGGTCGCTTATGCAGAAAGCGCAGGCGATGCCCAGCCGAGCGCGGCTGACTGGGACGAACTCAACACCTTGTTCGGCCCGCCCGAGCCCTATGTGCCGAAAAACTGGAAGAACTGGAACGACAAGCCGAAGTACTCCGCGAGCCCGATGGAAAAGATGGGCAAGGAGCCGGAAGAAAAAAGCGGCAAGCCGCGCGAGAAAATCCTCTGCCCGAGGTGCAAAGAAGGCCACCTGCGCAAGATTCGCGGCAAGAACGGCTCGTTCTGGGGCTGCAGCAACTACCCAAAGTGCACCGCGACATTTGATGATCTGCACGGAAAGCCCGTGCTGGAGTAGTACGTTATTCAGCCTCCCTCTCAGAGGGCAATGTCATTAAGTTAAGGAATTCGATGTGCGTTGGCGCCCTCTGAGAGGGAGCCTTTCATGAAAGTCATGCTCGTCAATAGCAAGGAGATTTTATATGGCAAGTTTCAACGATATAGATTTTGGCGGCCGCACGGCATCGCTCATCGCGGCACTTTCCGCACAGGGCATCAAGGAGCCGCTGCCCGTCCAGACCGAGGCCATCCCGCGCCTGCTTTCGGGCGGCAACCTCGTCGTGCAGGCGCCGACGGGAACGGGGAAGACGCTCGCGTACCTGCTGCCTGCGCTCGCGCGCATCGACGCGGAGAAACTGCAGGCGCAGACCATCGTGCTCGCGCCGACGTATGAACTCGCGATGCAGATTGCAAAGACGGCGCAGGAGCTCGCGCAGGCGGCCGAGCTCCCCATCCGCGCCCTCGGCCTCATCGGCGGCGCGAACATCCAGCGCCAGATGGAAAAGCTCAAGAAGAAACCGCAGCTCATCGTCGGCTCAGCCGGCCGCCTCATCGAGCTCGCACATAAGGGCAAGCTCAAGCTTCAGGACGTGAACTTCCTCGTCCTCGACGAATTCGACCGCCTGCTCGATGACCAGAACGCGAAGAACACGGCCGACATCGTCCAGCTCGTGCGCCGTGCCTGCGGCGACCATCCCATCCAGTACGCGCTGTTCTCGGCGACGGCGCCAAAGAAAGCTCTCGAACGCGCCGACTTCCTCGACCATCCCGAAGTCCTGCGCATCGAGGCCGCACCCGCGGCCGCCCAGACCGTCGAGCACTACTACCGCATGACTCCATTCCGCGAAAAAATCGCCGAAATCCGCAAACTCACGCGCCGTCTCGGCGTGAAGCGCGGCATCGTCTTCATCAACCGCACATTCGACGCCGAGCGCACGCTCGAAAAGCTCCGCTACGACGGCATCACAGCCATCGCCTTGCTCGGCCATCAGGGCAAGCAGGCCAGAGCCAAAGCCCTCCAAGACTTCCGCAGCGGCAAAGCCACGCTCCTCCTCTCCACAGACCTCGCGGCACGCGGCCTCGACATCCAGGACGTCGATACCGTGTTCAACCTTGACCTGCCAGAGGATGCAAAGACATACCTGCATCGGGCGGGAAGAACCGGTCGGGCCGGAAAAGAAGGCCGCGTCGTCACGCTGGCGGATTTGAAAGAAGCGCTGAAGCTCGAGAAGCTGTCGAAAGGGCTTGGGATTGAGTTTCGGAGGATGGCTTCGCCGCGGAAGAAGAAGTAATGCCTTCGCAGATGGCAATCGTGCGGATTGCCTTGCCCTACCTTCGCCACTCCCACCACCGCTTTGCGGTCAGCCTCCCTCTGAGAGGGAGGCTGACTGGGGAAGGTGCGTTCGTCAATAGAATGTTTCGTTGTACGTAAAAGTTTCTTCGCGAAGCAACCATTTTCTTCGGGGCGGCTGGGGAACGGCATAAGGAAACTTTTAGCTGGGCGGACAGAAGAACGTGCCATTGTTTATCGGCGTATCGAGCTGTCAGAAAGAACATTTTTTTATCGATGCTTCAAGTCCGCAGCAGCGTTGTTTCCGTTGCCATTCCCCAGCCGCCCGCGAAGCAGAACCATTCTTCGCGACGATTGTAGTAACTTTCAACTTTTCAGGAGGCCCCACAACATCTATGGACATCATCCCGATCCTCCTTCAACTTTTCCTCGTTCTCTTCCTCATCTTCATGAACGGCTTCTTCGTCGCGGCGGAGTTTTCCGTTGTGAAGATCCGTCCTTCGCGCCTTGAGACGCTGATCGAGGCGGGGAACAAGCGGGCGGCGTATGCCAAGAAGCTCACCGACCACCTCGACACCTCGCTTTCCGTCACGCAGCTCGGCATCACGCTCGCTTCTCTCGGTCTCGGCTGGGTCGGCGAGCCGTTCGTCGCGACGCTGATCCTGCCGCTCACGCGGATGGCAGGCCTCGATGACGCTGTCGGGCACACGATTTCGCTCGCGCTCGCTTTCGCCATCATCACGGGCGGCCACATCGTGCTCGGCGAGCTTACGCCGAAGACGATGGCGATCCAGAACGTCGAGCATATCGTCCTGACCGTCGCGCTGCCGATGCTCATTTTCGAGCGCATCATGTACCCGTTCGTCTGGCTGCTGAACCACGTCGCGAACTGGGTCGCGGCGCGCATGGGCTTCGAGGCGGCCGGCGAGGGCGAAGAGGCGCACACGGAAGAGGAAATCCGCCTGTTGATGGAGGAAAGCTACAAGCAGGGCCTCATCGACGACACGGAAGCCGACTTTGTTGACAACGTCTTCGACTTCACCGACCTCAACGTGCGCGAAATCATGACGCCGCGCACGGACATGGTCTGCCTCTACATCGAGGACGACCTCGACACGAACCTCCACGTCGTTTTCGAGGAACAGCTCACGCGCTATCCGCTCTGCAAAGAGGACAAGGATCACGTCATCGGTTTCATCCACGTCAAAGACCTCATGAAGGCGCTCTACACGACGCCGGGCCGTCGCATCAACCTGCGCCGCCTCGTGCGCAAGGCGCTCGTCGTGCCGGACAGCATGGATGTCTCTGTCCTGCTCAAGACCATGCAGAAGAAGCGCGCCCAGATGGCCATCGTCGTCGACGAGTACGGCGGCACGGCCGGCATGGTGACACTCGAAGACATCGTCGAGGAAATCGTCGGCGACATTCAGGACGAGTTCGACGAAGAGCGCCCGACGGCCGAGCAGCGCGGCGACTGCATCTTTTCCGTCGATGCAAAGCTGCTGCTCGAAGAGCTCGAAGACATCCTCGAAATCGACATCGACGACGTCGACGTGGACAGCATTGGCGGCTGGCTCTATGCCCAGCTCGGCATGGCGCCGCGCATCGGCCAGATGGCGTCGTACCGCGGCCATGCATTCTACGTCGAAGAAGTCGACGGCGTCCGCATCACGCGCATCCTGATCCACCGCGCCGCGCCGCTCACCGAAGAACACGACGAGATTGTCGACATGCGCGAGGAATGAAAATAAGGGAACGGAAACAAGTACCTGTTTGTGAAATTTCTTGCATCGCCCCTATTCTTTTCGGGCAGAACACGTTATAATGATAAAGATGGTATGGAAAGACATGCCATTTCTGGAAAGAGGAATCCTTCATGCTGCTGACCCTGGAAAACTTCACGAAAAGCTATGGCGAAAAGACGCTGTTTGCGGGCGTCGATTTCAGCATCGATGACGGCGAGCGCGTCGGCATCGTCGGCGTGAATGGCACGGGGAAGAGCACGTTCCTCAAAGCCGTCGCGGGGCTGACACCCGTCGATGACGGCACGCGCATCGAGCGGCGCGGCCTGCGCGTGGAGATGCTCGCACAGGACAAGGTTTTTGCGTCTGAGAACACCGTGCTCATGGAGGTCTTCCGCGGCACGTCGCCGCTCATGCAGGCGCTGCGCGATTACGAACTCGCGCTGCGGGCGGCGGAAGAGCGGCCAGACGACGCGAAGGTGCAGCAGGCGCTCGCGAAGTGTTCGGCGGCCATCGACGCGGCGGGCGGCTGGCAGCTCGAGAGCGAGGCGAAGACGGTGCTGACGCAGCTCGGCATCACGGATTTCGCCGCGCCCGTCGGCACGCTCTCAGGCGGCGAGCAGAAGCGCCTCGCGCTCGCGACAGCGCTCGTGCAGCCCTGCGACCTGCTGCTCCTCGACGAGCCGACGAACCATCTCGACAGCGAGACGATTGCGTGGCTCGAGACGTATCTTTCGGGCCGCAAAGGCGCGCTCCTGATGGTCACGCATGACCGTTATTTCCTCGACCGCACGGCGACGAAGATTCTCGAGCTCGATAAAGGCCATGCCTACACCTACACGGGCAACTACTCCGACTTCCTCGAGCAGAAGGCCGCACGCATCGAGCGCGAGCAGGCGAGCGAGGCGAAGCGGCAGAATTTCCTGCGCAACGAGCTCAAATGGCTGCGGCGCGGCGCGCAGGCGCGCTCGACGAAGCAGAAAGCGCGCATCGAGCGCTACGAAGAGGTCAAGGCGCAGACGCCCGACCTCGACCGCAGCACGGTTGAAATCGGGCTCGCGGGCAGCCGCCTCGGCCGAACGGTCATCGAACTCGACCATGTCCATTATGAGGTCGATGGGCAGACCATCGTGAAAGATTTCTCTTACACGGTGCTGCGCCATGACCGTATGGCCATTCTCGGCCGCAACGGCACGGGCAAGACGACGCTGCTCGACATCATCGCGGGCAGGCTCGCGCCGACGTCGGGCACGGTCAAGATCGGCCAGACGGTCAAGATCGGCTATTTCACGCAGAAAGCCGTGGAGATGGACGAGCGCCTGCGCGCCATCGAGTACATCGAGGAGGCCGCGCATACCATCACGCTCGCGGATGGCCAGGCGATTTCGGCCTCGCAGCTCATGGAGCGCTTCCTGTTTCCAGGGGCACTTCAGTGGACGCTGATTGCGCGGCTCTCGGGCGGCGAGAAACGGCGGCTGTATCTGCTGCGCATCCTGATGGAAGCGCCGAACGTGCTGCTCCTCGATGAGCCGACGAACGACCTCGACCTCGAGACGATGGCCGTGCTCGAAAGCTTCATTGACGATTTCAACGGCGCGATCATCCTCGTCTCGCACGACCGCTTCTTCGTCGACCGGCTCGCGGACAAATGTTTTGTTTACGAACCGGGCGGCGAGCTCCGTATGTATCCGGGCGGGTACAGCTATTACAAGGAGAAAGAAGCGGAAGAGCAGGCCGAGGCGGCAGCCGCAGAAGCGCAGAGGCCTGTGGCGCGAAAAGCAGCAACGGTGGCAGAAAGCAGCGCCGAGGCCGCGCCAGCGGCCAAGGGTGCGGATGAAAAAGCCGCCCGTCCGAAGAAGCTGACGTTCAAGGAGCAGAAGGAATACGCCGAGATCGAGGACATCATCGCGAGCAAGGAAGGCGAGCTCAAAGCGACCGAGCTCCTGATGCAGCAGAACGCCTCGGACTACGGCAAGCTCGCCGACCTCACAAAAGACCAGCAGCGCCTCCAAGCCGAGCTCGACCACCTCATGGAGCGCTGGGCTTACTTAGAAGAAGTAGCTGAATCCTCCACCTGAAAGCCTCCCTCTTTGAGGGAGGGGGACCGCGAAGCGGTGGTGGGAGTCCCCTGTACGGCAAAACAACCCGCACAATATAAACTTCCGCGGGTGCGATATAGAAAAGGAGAACCGAATCATGTCATTTGACCAGAACCAATTCGAATCCATCCTCAGCGACTTCACCATCGACAGCGACGAGCTGCGCGAAATCGCGGGGGCGTTCCGCTATGACCTCAAGCAGGGCCTCAAGGATCCTGACCTCAGCTCCATGCGCATGCTGAAGTCCTACATCGGCCTGCCGACGCGCAAAGAGACGGGCGAGTACCTCGCGCTCGACTTCGGCGGCACGAATGTCCGCGTGCTGCGCATCCGCCTCGATGGCGACGGCAAGTTCGAAGTCCTCAAGAAAGTTGCAAAGCCGCTCGTCGTGCCCGGCAAGTACAACTACATCGCCGCCGATGCTACCGCTGACCAGATGTTCGGCTTCATCGCTGACCTCGTGGAAGAGGCCGTCGAGGGCGACCACACGAAGAAGTATTTCCTTGGCCACACGTTCTCGTTCCCGTCCGAGCAGACCGACCTCTACAACGCAAAGCTCATCATCTGGACGAAGGAATTCGCGACGCCGGGCGTCGAGGGCAAGGTCGTCAACGACCTGCTGAAAGACGCGCTCCACAAGAAAGGCCTCGACAACGTCGAGCCGACGGCCGTCATCAACGACACGGTTGCCGTCCAGCTCGCGGCCGCTTACAAGCATGACAACGTCAACATCGGCTGCATCTACGCGACGGGTCACAATACCTGCTACCTCGAACCGTATGCCGACAGCGCGCAGGAGCCGATGATCCTGAACCTCGAATCGGGCGGCTTCAACCGCCTGACGCCGGGCCGCTTCGACGTCGAGCTCGACAAGGCTTCGGAGAAGCCGGGCGAGCAGCGCCTCGAAAAGATGGTCTCGGGCCGCTACATGGGCGAGCTCTTCGGCATGGCGCTCGCCGAGCTCCTTGGCGAAAAAGGCAAGAACTACGGCTTCACGAGCATCGACATGTCGGCCATCATGGACGACGAGGATCCGCAGCGTCCGGCCATCATCAAGCTCGTCGCGGAAAAGACGGGTCACACGCTCGATGCCGCTGACGCCGACAAGGTGCAGGACCTCGTTCTGCGCATCGTGAACCGTTCGGCGCGCCTTGTCGCCGCTTCGTTCGTCGGCATCCTCTGGCAGCTGCAGGGCGCGGAGCAGCACCTCGCACCGCAGACGATTGCTGTCGACGGCTCCGTCTATGAAAAGATGCCGCATGCGAAAGAGAACCTCATGAAGGGCCTCTCCGAGCTCCTCGGCGAAGACGCCGCGCAGGTCACGACCGTCCTCGAAAACGGCGGCTCGGGCCTCGGCGCCGCCATCGCCGCTGCCGTAGCCGCCAGCCGCGCTTGAGCCCCCTTCTCTGAGGGGGGATGGGCCCGAAGGGCGGGGGGAGTAGCGTCGTAACGATATTCTCTAGCCAATCAATAAAGCATCACTGAAGGAAACAGCCGCATGGAACAGTCACAAGCGCTCACCCAGAACCTCTCTCAGCATCTCGCCATGACGATGAAGATGCAGCAGGCCATCAAGATTCTCGCGCTCCCCGCGCAGGAGCTGCGCGGCTTGATTGAAAAGGAGTATCTGGAAAATCCAGCGCTCGAAATCGACTACGACCATGCGGCGCTTTCTTTTGAGGAAACAGCGGGAGCACCGGACATGGCGCGCGAAGAGCGCGAGCAGGCGTATCGCGCCGAGGACATCTCGGCGCTCGCGAGCTACCTCGGCAGCCCGGAGCGCGATGACGGCTGGAGCGGCGGCGAGAGCCGAGAGACCCGCGAGAACCGTGCGTTCGAGCAGGCGAAGCCCGTGAGCCGCACGCTCGAAGAAGAACTGCTTGAGCAGGTCGAGTTCGCTTATCCTGCGGGACGCGAGAAAGAAAAGGCGCTCGCCGTCTTCCTCGTCGGCTCCATTGATGAGCGCGGCTACCTCGCCGTGCCGCTTTCCGAGGCCGCCCGCGCGACCGGCACGACGGAGGCAGAGGCCGCAAAAGTGCTCGCCACCATCCAGTCCTTCGAGCCCGCTGGCGTCGGTGCGCGCACGCTCGCAGAATGCCTGCGCCTGCAGGCGAAGCGGCGCGGCATCTACGAGGGTCTTGTCGCGCGCATCATCGACGCGCACCTCGAGGACGTCGCGGGTTCCCATCTCAAGGAAATCGCGTCCGCCGAAGGCGTGCGCCCGTCTGACGTCCAGATGGCCGTCGACATCGTGCGCACGCTGACGCCGAAGCCCGGCGCGGCCTATGGCTCAGATGACCCCGGCTACATCACGCCCGACGTCATCGTGCGGCCGTACGGCGCAGGCTGGCGCATCGAGCTCACGAGCGGCGGCGTGCCCGGCCTCCATATCTCGCGTCTCTATCAGGAGGCGGCGGGTTATGATGAGGAGACGCAGTCGTACATCCGCGGCCGCCTGAGCGCGGCGGCGTGGCTCATCAAGAACATCGAGACGCGCCGCGAGACCATCCGCCGCGTCGCCGAGGAAATCGTGCGCCGCCAGCGCCCCGTGCTGACAGACGGCCTCTCGCGCCTCGTCCCTATGACGATGCAGGACGTCGCCGAGGCGGCAGACGTCCACGAATCGACTGTCAGCCGCGCCGTGCAGGGCAAGTACATCGAGATGCCGAGCGGCATCTACCCGATGAAAGCCTTCTTCACGGCAAACCTCGCAGCCGGGGCAGGGGAGGCCTACGGCGCCCGCCAGGTGCAGGACGCGCTCGCCGCCCTCGTCGCGGCCGAAGACCCGAAAAAGCCGCTTTCCGACGCGAAACTCGCGAAGCTCCTTGCGGACAAAGGTCTCGAAATCTCCCGTCGCACCGTCGTCAAATACCGCGAACAGCTCGGCATCCCGTCGTCGGTCAAGCGAAAACGGTACTGAATTCCGCAACATGCAATATCCATAAACTCCATGAAGCTTCCAAGAGCAGCTGCACGACTTTGCGTGCGGCTGCTTTTTTATGACCATCCTCCTTGTTCTTCTTTTCACTTGCTCGACGTTAGGTTTACACATTTCCACCTATAAAACAATAAGTTTTCAATAAAGTGTCACTTTTCACTTGCTTTTCTGGAGATACCTGTGTATGATAGGACGCGTCAAGAGAAAGTTACGGAATTCACGTTAAAGAATTCACGTGACAGATTTCACAAGGGATGCAGGTAATTAGATTGCAGGAGATGTTTTTCATGCCAGAGAAGAAACCACATGTCGTCATCGTCGGTGCCGGATTCGGCGGCATCAAGCTCGCGAAAACGCTCGGAAAAGAAAACGTCGAGATCACGCTCGTCGACCGCCACAACTTCCAACTATTCCAGCCGCTGCTGTACCAGGTCTCGACGGCCGTCCTGTCCGAGGATGAAATCGCGTATCCGGTTCGCGCGTTCTTCCGCAACTATTCGAATGTCGAGTTCTTCATGGCAAAGGCCGAGGGCGTCGATCAGGCGCGCCGCGTGCTGCTGACGAACCACGGCGAGATTCCGTATGACTATCTCGTGCTGGCAGCCGGCTCGACGACGAACTTCTTCGGCATGGAGAGCGTCGAGCGCAACTCGTACGGCATGAAGACGCTGCAGGAAGCGCTGCACATCCGCAACCATGTGCTCCACATGTTCGAGCGCGCGAACAAGCGCGAGGACAGCGAGGAGGAGCGCCGCCGCATGCTGACGTTCGTCGTCGTCGGCGGCGGCCCGACGGGCATCGAGGAAGCGGGCGCGATTGCAGAGCTCGTCGACATCCAGAGGAAAGAGTTCCATCACCTCGATTTCAATGAGGTCAGCGTCAAGCTCATCGAGGCGACGCCGCATGTCCTGCCGATGCTGACGCAGGATCTGCAGGACGAGGTTGTCCGCGTGCTCAGGAGCAAGGGCGTGGAAGTCCTGCTCGACACGCAGGTGGTCGACAACGATGGCAACAACCTGAAGCTCAAGAGCGGCGAGGTCATCCCGACGAAGACCGTCATCTGGGCGGCCGGTGTCAAGGCGGTGCCGTTCATCGCGGATTGCGGCGGGGACGTCGACCGCGGCGGCCGCATCATCACAGATGAAAACTTGCGCGTCAAGGGCAGCGAACGCGTCTTCGCCATCGGCGACTGCGCGCACTTCCAGCTCGAGGGCATGAAGCGCCCGCTCGCGACGATCGCGCCGGTCGCGACCCAAGGCGCGCTCGTCTGCGCGCGCAACATCATGCATGCCGTGCGCGGCGAAGCACTCGAAAAATTCGAGTACCACGATCTCGGCACGATGGCGACGATCGGCCGCGGCCGCGCCGTCGTGCAGAACGGCAGCTTCAAGATGAAGGGGTTCTTCGCGTGGGTTGCCTGGATGTTCGTCCATCTGCTCCGCCTCTCGGGCGCGCACACGAACATCACGGTCTGCCTCAAGTGGTTCTGGAACCTGTTCTCCGGCCTGCGCCTCGGCCGCATCATCACGAACATCCAGCTCGATGATGGAAAACAGAGATAAAAATTTTGTCCGAAATAATGAACGCACTGTCTTGCACAAAAAGATTTTTGTGCTATAATAGTGCCTGTAGATGAGCAAAGGAGCCCAGGATGTATTCCGTGGGCTCTTTTGTGTAAAATGATGTTGTGTACAAGAGAAAGCGGGGATCTTATGTTCCAATGGAAGAAACTTCTCACCGTCGGCGCGCTCTGCATCGCGTCGGTCATGACGCTTGCCGGCTGCGGCGGCCAGCAGGCCGCGACGTCGTCCTCTTCGTCGTCTTCGAGCGCGAGCTCGTCTGCGGCGCAGACCATCAAGGTCGGCTCGGCCGTTGATTTCGCACCGTTCGAGTTCCAGGATGAAGGCCAGGCCGAGTACCAGGGCTTCGACATGGACCTCATCCGCGCGATTGCCAAGGAGATGGGCGTCGAGGTCGAGATTCAGAACATCGGCTTTGACGGCCTGATCCCGGCACTGCAGGCCAAGACGGTCGATGTGCTGATTTCCGGCATGACGATCAACGACGAGCGCAAGCAGAATGTCACGTTCTCCGATCCGTACTATGAATCCGGCCTGACGATGGTCGTCCGCGAGGATGAGCAGAACATCAAGAGCTTCCAGGACCTCAAGGGCCACAAGGTCGCCGTCCAGATCGGCACGACGAGTGCGAAGGAAGTCAAGAAGATCGAGGGTGTCGAGGTCAAGGAGTTCAACACGCCGGCTGATTGCTTCATGGAGCTGAAGTCCGGCGGTGCGGACGCCGTCATCAACGACCGCCCGGTCAATGACTACTTCATCACGAAGAGCGGCCAGACGGGCGTCAAGGAGCTCGAAGAGAAGCTCACGTCCGAGAACTACGGCATCGCCGTTGCCAAGGACAACACGGAGCTCGCGGGCAAGATCAACGCAGCGCTCAAGAAGCTCAAGGAAAATGGCGAATACGACAAGATCTATGCAAAATGGTTCGGCGGCGCAAAGAAATAACGCGCAGCGGACGAATGCAGGAACAAACGGCGGCATGCCTTTCTTTTGGGAGAGGCATGCCGCTGTTTTTATCTTATTTTGGCGAGTTATTGTAGAAAACAGATGAGATATCCAGAGACAGGCGTTCGAATGTATGGTATATTTATATGGAAAGATGATGATGAAACGAGGGGAAATACGATGAACAAGGTTATTTTTCTGGATATCGATGGGACGCTTGTGACGTACGAAAACAAGATTCCGGAGACGGCGGCAGCGGCTGTCCGCAGGGCGCGGGCGGCCGGCAACCGGGTGTATCTCTGCACGGGGCGCTCGGAAGCGGAGGTGTACGACGAAATCTGGGACATCGGTGTGGACGGCCTGATTGGCGCGAATGGCAGTTATGTGAAGGATGGTGACGAGGTGATTCTCTGGAATCATCTTTCCGCAGAGGACTGCCGGCACATTGTCGACTGGCTGCACGAGAGAGGCCTGGAGTTTTACCTTGAAGCGAACAGCGGCCTGTACGGTTCGGAGAAGTTCGAAACGGCGGCAGAGCCGTCCATCAAGGAATATGTGGGAAGAAAGGGCAGGGACAGCAGCCATACAACAGTGCGCGATGTGTTCCCGGAGATGATCTTCGGTGCCAAGCTTTACCGCGACGATGTCAACAAGATCAGCTTTTTGCTCCGCAGCTATCAGGATTATCTGGACGCGGTGAAAGAGTTTCAGGGATTCAAGGTCGGCACATGGGGTGGTGCTGGCGAAACAGCCCTGTTCGGCGATGTCGGCGTCAAGGATATCGACAAAGGCGTTTCCGTGGACGCACTCCTGCAGCACATCGGCGCTGATGTCAAGGATACGTATGCATTTGGCGATGCGAAAGTCGATCTGCCGATGCTGGAGAAATGTGCCGTTGGAATCGCCATGGGCAATGGCGGGCCCGAGATCCGGGCTGCAGCGGATTACGTGACGGATGATGTCGATCAGGATGGGCTCTATCATGCGTTCGAGCACTTCGGCCTGATCGAGTGAAACGGAAAACAAACGACCATGCTTGGAAATCGCACCAAGCATGGTCGTTTGTTCGTTTTGGATATTATTTTGTTTTGTGGTCAGAACCAGACGCGCACGCCAGCCCAGGGGCCTGCAAGCTTGAACTGGCCGTAGTCGTCGTCATGGTCGATTTTGAGGTCGATGATACGGTAGCCTGCCTGGATGTCGACGTTGTCGGCCGGGAAGTAGGCGATGCCGAGCTCGCTGTCGAAGATGTGGCCGTAGCTGCCGAGCGGCAGGCCGGAAATGGCGGCATGAGCCGAGAAGTTGCTGCCGATGGCGGCCGACGCTTTGAGGCCGATCATCGGGATTGGTGCCGCGAAGTCGACGCTCTCGCTGCGATGCTCGCTGTATGCCGTCTGGCCGCTCTTCTTCACCGTGGCGTCGCCCTGGACTTTTGCTTTCCAGCGCATGCCCGTGAGGCCGTAGCTCCAGTCGAGATGGAAATTCGGCGTATGGAGGAGCGGGTTCGTGATGTCGAATTTCAGGTAGTCGAAGTCGAGATCGGTCTTGGCGCCGCCGTTGAATTCGTAGTCATTGACCTTGATCGGCTCGCTTGCGAGGTTTGCCTTGCCGTCCGTGCTGAAGTGGATGTAGTCGAGCTTCATGTTGCGGAACGAGAAGATGAGCTCCGGGGCGCTCGACGTGTCGTCGATGTTCAGCGTATCGACGAGGTCGACCTGCTTGCCCGTGTAGTATTGCTGGATGTCGTCCGATTTGACTTTCGCTGTGAGCTTCGGGCGGAAGTAGCGCGCGGAGACCGTAAGTTGCTGGTCAGAATGGCTGCCATCATCGAAAAGCTTCGGATTTTCATAGGAAACTGGCGTTTCGACAGCCGTTGTTTCAGCGCCATCAAAGATGGCGTCTTCGGCAGCTGCCGTGTCGGCCGTTTCTGCCTCAACTGCAGGTTCTGCACTTGGCGCAGCCGATGCGGTGGCGGCAACCGCACTCATAGCAAGCGCCAGGGCAAGCGTCGTTTTCTTCATCGTGAATCTTCCTTTCCCACTATACATTCCCAACAGGGATTTCCGTTTTCTGTGTCCCCTCAGAAATCTGCCCATGACGCTCATGGCCTCTCTGATATTGAACAAGAAAAGTATACGATATTTTAATGATTGTTTTCTTAGAATCAAGAGACGGATGTCTTTTATCGTCCGAGCTCGTAGAGGCGCAGCAGGAAGTAGAGCTGCTCGTAGACGTCTTCTGTGCCGATGACGGGTTCCAAGAGGCTTTCGGCTTTCTTGAGACGGTAGCGGATGGTGTTCGGGTGCTGGTAGAGCGCGGCGGCGGTTTTTGAGATTTCGCCGTGGTGCGCGACATAGGCGCGGCAGGTGTCGAGGAGGCTCGAGGTATATTTTTCGTCATACGCCTCGAGGATGGCGACGGCTTCGCGGGCGATGGCGCGGAGCGTTTCGTCGCGGCTCATGGGGAAGAGCAGGCGGTGGATGCCGAGGCTGCCGTAGCCCGTGGGCGTCTCCCTTTCGCGCGCCATCTGGCAGGCGTCGATGCTCTGCTGGATGGCCGTCGGCAGCGCGCGGAACGTCGGCAGCGTCTCGCTGCTGCCGCAGAAAAATTCTTCGAGCCGCGTGTCATAGCGCGAGAGAAGCCGCTGGCAGAAGACTTCGGGCGCAGAAGGGAGCTCGTGCTCGCGGGACGTGTAGAGCACGAGCAGGCCGTTCTGGTATTTGCGGTACGTGACGTTGTCGAGCGCCTGGCCACTGTACTGCTTGTACGTCGTGCGCGCGAGGAAGGCGGCGACTTCGCGCGGCGAGCCGGGATAGCGGCGGTGGATGAGGTAGAACGCGGTCACGTAGCTCTGGAACGCCGGATTGATCTCGCGCACGGCGGCCTCGACGGCGTAGGGCGAGCGGGCGGGGGCGAGCAGGGCCAGCAGGTCGTGAATCTGCTGCTCGCTCTGGAGGTGGCTCTGCTGGAGTTTCAGGACGTCGTTGAAGTTGACGATGATGTCTTCCATGAAGGCGCCATCGAAGAGGAAGAGCGGCAGGTCGTGCGCGTCGCAGAACGAAAGCACTTCGCCGGGCAGTTCCGTGTAGAAGACGGTCTTGACGGCGATGGCTGTGACGGCGCGGGCCGCGAGCTTTTCAAAGCTCTTCTCGATCAGCGATGGATCGTCCTTGGCGAAGAACAGCGACGTCAGCACGAGGTCGTCAGGGTGGAAGACGTCGAAGTTGCGGCTCATCCATTCGTATTCGAGGATGTCGACGTTGCGGACCTCGCGCGAGAGGCCCGTGAGCCCGGCGACGAGGCGGAAGTTCTGAAAGATCGGGAGCTCGAGGAGTTCTTTGAGGCGGATCATGGAGACCATTCCTTTCCAAAGGGAAATGTTTCCTCTATGATAGGACGTTTTCGCGTTTTCGACAAGCAGATTTTCGAAAATCTTGGAGAAATCGCAAAAAAAGGATCAGATTTTTGGTGATTTGTACATAGACGTAGCGACGCTGTTCGATTATACTAGAGACATCAAAAGGACATAGCAAACGAACAGCAGGCAGCGTCGCCTGGAAACTTTCTCATTTATGAGATGTGTTTCCAGACGGCGCGTTTGTTTTTGGAGGCTATTTGCCTGACGGCAAATGGCTAAGACATCCGTAAGCGCTGAAGCGCTAACGGCTATCTTAAGGAGGAATTCATTATGAGCCGCTTCATCAGCAAACGTTACAAAGATATCACCCCGTACATTCCTGGCGAGCAGCCGAAAGACCGCCTCTACATCAAGCTCAACGCGAACGAGACGTCGTGCGAGCCGGCGCCTGGCGTGCGACGCGTGCTCGAGAGCTCGCGCATGCGAAACCTCGGCCGCTACACGGAGCCGACGGCGCTCGAGATGCGCCGCCTCGCCGCGACGCTCTGCGGCGTCCGTCCGGAGGAAGTGCTCGCAGGCAACGGCTCGGACGAGATCCTCGGCTGGATCTTCCAGACGTTCTTCATGGACGCGAGCGTCTGCTATCCCGACATCACGTACAGCTTCTACGAGAGCCTGGCCGTCGGCCTCGGCATCGAGCATCACGAAGTGCCGCTGAAGGACGACTTCACGCTCGACGTCGAAGCGCTCTGCCATGAGAAGAGTAACATCGTCATCGCGAATCCGAATGCGCCGACGGGCCACATGGTGCCAGTCGAAGACATCGAGCGCATCGTCGCGGCCGATCCGAACCGCATCGTCGTCGTCGACGAAGCCTACATCCAGTTCCACAACGAGAGCTGCATGCCGCTCATCCGCAAGTACGACAACCTCATCGTCGTGCATACGATGTCGAAAGCCTACGCGCTCGCAGGCGCACATATCGGTTTCGCCTACGGCTGCCAGGATCTCATCCGCGATCTCGACTGCATGCGCGGTGTCATGAATCCTTACAACATCAGCGACATCACGATGGCCGTCGGCTGCGCGGCACTGCGCGACCAGGCGTATCTCGAGGCGCATGTGCGCGATGTCGAAGAAGCACGCGAATACACGACGACGGAGCTTCGGGAACTCGGCTTCAAGGTGCTCGATTCGCGTACGAACTTCATCTTCCTCGAGCATCCGTATCTTTCGGGCGAAGAATACGTGCGCGAGCTGCGCGAGCACGGCATCCTCGTGCGCCGCTATCCGTCGATGAAGCGCGCGGAAAACTATGTGCGCATCACGATCGGCACGCTCGAAGAGATGCAGGCTGTCGTCGCTGCGACGCGCTCGATCCTGCTGTGCCTGGCGGCGTGAGGAGATATTTATGAAGAAAAAAGTCCTTTTCTGCGATTACCCGCAGGCGATGGATGAAAGCTATGCCTGGCAGCGCGAGGAGATTCTGCGGGCCTATCCGGACGCGGATGTCCGGGTCGTGTCCTACGCCTCTCCGCAGCAGCTGCGCGCGGAGCTCGCAAAGGCTGATGCGCTCGTGACGGCATTCCTGCCGCTGACGCGCGAAGTGCTCACGGCCGCGCCGCGCCTGCGCATCGTGTCCGTCCATGCGACGGGATACGGAAATGTCAATGTCGATGCCGCGCGCGACCTCGGCATCGCAGTCACGCATGTGGCCGATTACTGCACGGAAGAAGTCGCTGAGCACACGATGGCATTGATGCTCGCGCTCGCGCGCCATCTGAAAGCATACGACCACCATGTAAATGAAGGCTTTTCGTGGCAGTTCGAGTCGGAAAAGGGGCTGCACCGCCTTTGCGGGCGGCACCTCATGCTGTTCGGCTGGGGGCGCATCAGCCGCAGGGTCGCGCAATTTGCGCAGGCGTTCGGCATGGAGGTCGGCGTCGTCTCGCATCATCTGACGGATGACGCTGCGAGGACGGCCGGCGTCCGCAGCGTCACGAAGGAAGAGGCGTTCGCGGAAGGCGACATCCTTTCCAATCATATGGCCGAAGCGCGCGAGAACTACCATTTCTTCCGGCGCGAGGCATTCGATGCCATGAAGCGCACGCCGATTTTTCTCAACGTCGGGCGCGGCAGCGCCGTCGATGAGGCGGCGCTCGTCGAAGCACTCGATGCGGGAAAGATTGCAGGTGCGGGGCTCGACGTCCTGCAGACCGAGAATCCCGACCTCGCCCACAGCCCGCTGATCGGCCGCCCAAACGTCATCCTGACGCCGCATGCGGCGTTCTATTCCGAAGAATCGCATCAGGAACTCGCGGCGCGGGCCGTGCAGAACATCCTTGATTTCTTCGCGGGAAAGCCCGTCAAGAATCTGGCGGCAAAAAAGGAAACGGCAGTCGAAGGAGGCGCGGCATGATGGACGCGAGCGTTGATTTTTCCAAGGAAATGGAAGCCCTGACGAAGGATCTCGTCGGCATCCGCAGCGTCAATGGAACGGCAGGGGAGCGCGAAGTCGCGGAGTTCATTCTCCGCTGGCTGCGCTCTTTTCCGTATTTCACGACGCATCCTGAGCGGGCGTTCGCACAGGAAATCCCGGGCGACGGGCTCGGGCGCGAAAATGTCTTTGCCTATGTGCATGGCACGAAGGAAGCGGGGACAGGCCCGCGCAAGACGCTCGTCTGGCACGGCCATATCGATACGGTCGGTACGGAGGATTTCGGAGCGCTCGAGCCGTGGGCGAACGACCCGGATGCGCTGCTCGAAAAGCTCCTCGCGGAACCCGACCTGCCCGATGCCGTGCGCGAAGACCTCGCGACGGGCGACTGGATGCCCGGCCGCGGCGCCTGCGATATGAAGAGCGGCGATGCCGTCTTCCTCGTACTGCTGACGTATCTCAGCGAGCATACGGACGCATTTTCCGGCACGATCGTGCTTTCCTTGAACTGCGTCGAAGAAAACGAGCATACGGGCATCCTGCATGGCCTCGATGTGCTCGACGAACTCAAGGAGCGCGAAGGGCTCGAATACCTCTTTGCCATCAACAATGACTACATCTGCCCGCTCTATGACGGCGATCCGCACCGCTATCTCTATGCGGGCGCGGTCGGCAAGCTCCTGCCGTGCGTCTACATCCACGGCTGCGAGACGCATGTCGGCCAGTGCTTCGAAGGCTTCGATGCGAGTGTTGCGGCCGCCGAGGTCGTGCGGCGCATCAATTACAATACGGCGCTCTGCGACGGTTATCGCGGCGAGTATACGCTGCCGCCGTCCGTGCTGAAGCTCGCTGACCTCAAGCCTGCCTACAACGTCCAGACGGCGCAGGAGGCCTGGACATATTTCAACTACTTCGTCCATGCGGCCAGCGTGGCGGACATCCTCGCAGTCCTCAAGGGCATCGTGAAAGACAGCATGGATGAGATTGCCGGGCGCATTGATGCCGAGGCGGAAAAATATGCAAAGCTCGCCCAGCAGCCCGTCGTGCCGCCGAACTTCCAGCCCGAGGTCATGAGCTATGACGAGCTCGTCGCGGCCGTGCGGGAGAAGCGGGCGGCCGCGGAAGCAAAGGAGACGGCACTCGACGACGAACTCGCCGCGATGGCGCACAAGTTGCGCGCCAAAGGGCGCGACCTGCGCGAAATCTCGCTGGCCATCGTGCGTGAGCTCGTGCGAGAGCTCCATCCGACGCGTCCGCTGGCCATTCTGTTCTTCGCCGCGCCCTACTGCCCGGCAAACACGCTGCGGCAGGAAGTGGCGGGGGAGAAGAAGCTTTACGATCAGCTCGAAAGCCTTGTATCATCGTTCGGCGAAGAAACGGGCGAGCAGTACAAGATTCTGCAGTTCTTCCCGAGCCTTTCGGACTCGAGCTACCTCAAGATTGACGACACGCCGGAATCCGTCGCTACGCTCTACCAGAACCTCCCAGGAGGCAAGACGGTCTCGCCCGTCCCGACCGAGCGCATCCGCAGCCTCTCCATCCCGGCCGTCGATTTCGGCTGCTATGGCAAAGACGCGCACAAGTGGACGGAGCGCATGTACAAGCCCTATACGTTCGGCGTGCTGCCAAAGCTGATCCTCAAGGCAGTAGCGGAGTTCCTCTAGCCTTAAGCCTCCCTCTCAGAGGGAGGTGCCCGAAGGGCGGAGGGAGTCTCACAAGCAGGAAGCAGGAGATGCACGATTGTTTTTTATGCGGGCGTCAAAAGAAGCAACTTCACAGCCCGCGTAAAAAACAATCCAGAATCTCATTCTCCAATCTTGTGAGACTCCCTCAGTCAGCCATTCGGCTGACAGCTCCCTCTGGGAGGGAGCCTTGCATGGAAGTGACGGTCATCTAATTTGATGTACTAAAATAGAAAGAAGCGATACAATATGTTTGTCAAAAACGGCACGGGCGTCCTGAAGCGCGTCCTCCTTTCAAAACCGCAATACCTCAAAGCTGCTCCCATCAATGAGATCGCGCGCAAGTGGGCACTGGAGCTCGATGTGGAGAAGATGCTCCATGAGCACGAGCTCGTCGTCAAGGCCTATCATGACGCTGGCGTCGAGACGGAGTTTTTGGAGCCGGATGCGAATCGGCCGAATTCCGTCTTCGCCCGCGACTTCGGCGGCTGCGTGCGCGAAGGCTACATCCTCGGCCGCTTCCGCGAGCCGCTGCGATTCCAGGAGCATACGGATTACGAGCGACGCATGAAAGAGCTCGGCGTGCCTGTCATCGTCGAAGTCAAAGAAGGCCTTTTCGAGGGCGGCGACTTCATGTTCCTCGACGAGCACACGATTGCGCTCGGCATGTTCGCGCGCACGGACGAGAAGGGCTTCGAGGAAATCAAGGCGGGGCTCGCGCCCTATGGCTACGAGGTGCTGCCCGTGCCGGGTCCGGAGGCGTACCTCCATCTCGACATGTGCTTCAACCTCGTCGATGATCACATCGCCGTGGCGTATCCCGGCGCATTGACGGAGGACTTCAAAAAAGAACTCGCAAAGCGCGAGATTGAGATCGTGCCCGTGCCCGAAGAAGCCATCTTCGCGCATGGCTGCAACCTCCAGGCCATCGGCGACCATCGCGTGCTCTCGCTCGCGCGCAATACGCGCGTCAACGAAGAGCTTCGGAAGCGCGGCATGACGGTCATCGAGCTCCCCGTGACGGAGATTCTCAAGGCCGGCGGCGGCCCGCACTGCATGACGTTCCCGCTGTTAAGAGAATAAAAAGTTACGGCGTTACCCTCTCAGTCGCGCTGCGCGCGCCAGCTCCCCCAAGGGGGGAGCCGAATATATGCATCCCCTTTTTGGGGGAGGTGCCGAGCATATGCGAGGCGGAGAGGGTAGCGCCGTTTGAGATTCTCGATTCAAGCTCTTTTTCGTTGACATGGACGTTCTCGTGTACTAGAATAAAAAACTGTGAATCGCGCATAATTATAAAATCGAAACTTGGTGGAATCTATGAATTTCAATTTCGACCTCATCGTCAACTCGTTCCCGCTGCTGCTTCTGGGAGCGGTCATCACGGTCAAGATTACGGCCATGTCTGTCGCGCTCGGCATCGTCATCGGCCTGTTCGCCGGCATCGCGCGCATCTGCCGCGTGAAGCCATTGCGGTGGATTTCGGCCGTCTATGTCGACTTCTTCCGCGGCACGCCGCTGCTCGTCCAGATCTTCCTGTTCTACTTCGCCGTGCCGGTCATCACGGGCCAGCGCATCGATCCGTATGTCGCGGCCGTCGGCTCGTGCGGCATCAACTCGGGCGCGTATATTGCCGAAATCGTCCGCGCCGGCATCCAGTCGATTGACGAAGGCCAGATGGAGGCGGGCCGCTCGCTCGGCATGACATGGGCGCAGACAATGCGCTACATCATCGTGCCGCAGGCCATGAAGCGCGTCATTCCGCCGCTCGGCAACGAGTTCATCGCACTGCTCAAAGACTCGTCCCTCGTCTCCGTCATCGGCTTCGAGGAACTCACGCGCCGCGGCCAGCTCATCATTGCAAAGACATACGGCTCGCTTGAAATCTGGTTCAGCGTCGCCATCATCTATCTCGCGATGACGCTGACGATTTCCCGTTTCGTGGCATTCCTGGAAAAGAGGTACAACCCCGATGATCGACATTGAGAACCTGCATAAATCGTATGGCGACGCCCATATTTTGAAGGGCATCGACCTCCATATCAAGGAAAAGGAAGTCGTCGTCATCATCGGCCCGTCGGGCTCAGGCAAGAGCACGCTGCTGCGGTGCATCAACTTCCTCGAAGTGCCGACGGAGGGCACGGTGGCTGTTGACGGCATCCTGCTGAATGGCGAGGCGAACATCAACGATGTCCGCAAGGAAGTCGGCATGGTGTTCCAGCGCTTCAACCTGTTCCCGCACATGACGGTGCTTCAAAACATCATGCTCGCGCCGATGAAGGTGCGCCACATCGCAAAGGAAGAAGCCGAGCAGACGGCAAAGCAGCTCCTCGCGCGCGTCGGCCTCGCCGACAAGGCCGACAGCTATCCGCCGCAACTTTCGGGCGGCCAGCAGCAGCGCGTCGCGATTGCGCGCGCGCTTGCGATGAAGCCGAAGGTCATGCTGTTCGACGAGCCGACGTCGGCACTCGATCCTGAGATGGTCGGCGAAGTCCTCGACGTCATGAAGCGCCTCGCCGAAGAGGGCATGACGATGGTCATCGTCACGCACGAGATGGGCTTTGCGCGCGAAGTCGGCGACCGCGTGCTGTTCGTCGATGGCGGCCAGATTCTCGAGCAGGGCACGCCGGACGAGGTCTTCAACCATCCGAAGGAGAAGCGCACGCAGGATTTCCTCTCGAAAGTCCTCTGAAATTCATTTTCGAAAATTTCGCGAACGAAAGAACAACGAAACCGCTCATTGACACCGCCGTGGAGAAAAAGTATAATGGATATGTGACCGGCACACGCGGTCACATATTGCATTTTAGGAGGAATCACCATGGTCGGCAAAGTAAAATGGTTCAGCGCAGAAAAGGGATATGGATTCATCGCACGCGAGGACGGCGACGATGTATTCGTTCATTTCTCCGCGATCCAGGATGAAGGTTTCAAGACGCTCAACGAGGGTCAGGACGTCGAGTTCGACATCGTCGAGGGCGCACGCGGCCCGCAGGCAGCCAATGTCGTCAAGACGGCCTGAGGTACAAGCAGAAAGTCACGGCCTTCCCGAGGCAGCTCGGGAAGGTCTTTTGTTTTCCTGCGATTCATCATTGCTTCCATATATTCAGAATTTTTTTTGATACAGGAAGGATTTTGCATGGCGCTATCGAATACTACAAGTACAAGCACAGGAACATGAGAAAGGGGATGTGTCTTATGGCAACATTCACAATCAGAGGCAAAAATATCGAAATCACTCCTTCGCTCCGTGAGTACGTGGAAAAGCGCGTCGGCAAAGTAACGAAATACTTTGAAAAAGTCGGTGAGATCACTGTGCTCCTCACCGTCTCGAAAGGGCGTCATATCGTCGAGGTGACGGTCCCCATCCAGGGCGGCATCGTCCTGCGCGGCGAGGAAGCCACCATGGACATGTATACATCCATCGATCTGGTCGTCGAGAAGCTCGAGCGCCAGATTCACAAGCAGAAGACGAAGCTCGCGCGCCGGTTCCGCAGCGGCGGATTCAAGGCCGAAGTCATCGAGGAGCAGGAGAAAGAGCATCCCGTGGACAAGCGCGATGAGAGCGCCGAGTATCCGGTCGTCAAGACGAAGCGCTTCGTCGTGAAGCCGATGGACGTCCAGGAAGCCATCATGCAGATGAACCTCCTCGATCATAATTTCTTCGTGTTCCGCGACAGCGAGACGGAGGAAGTTAACGTCGTCTATCGCCGCACGGACGGCAACTACGGCCTGATCGAGTCCGGCAACTGAGACGGATTGACGGGCTGAGATAATCGAAGATTCGCAAGGGACTGCCCGCGCAGGAGCGTGCGGCAGCCCTTTTTTGTTTTCCATGTACTTGATGCAGTACGGGCAGGGGAGGATTCGTCATCATGAAAATCATCGCCATCTCGATGGTGAAAAATGAAATGGACATCATCGAGAGCTTCGTGCGGCATACGCTGAGTTTTGCAGATGAGCTTTTGATTTGCGACCATCAGAGCACGGATGCGACGCGGGACATCTTGGAAAAACTTCGTGCCGAGGGTTTGCCGCTCGACATCCGCACGGAGTATCGGGCGGCACATGTGCAGGCAGAGGTCATGAGCAACTTCCTCCGCGAAGCGGCGGAAGAGCGTGGCGCCGACCTCATCGTGCCGCTCGATGCCGATGAGTTCCTGCTGCCGAAAACGCCAGGCGACGTTCGTGCGTCCCTCGAGGCGCTTTCGCCAGAAGGTGTTTACAGCGTGAACTGGCAATTTTATGTGCCGGTTGGCGGAACAGAGGCGGAGTTCTTGCTGACGCGTCCGTTGCGCCGCGTGCCGGGAGAAGATGAATGTTTCAAGTGCATCGTGGGCGGTGCAGCAGCGCGGCGGGAGCGGCTGTGCCTGGTCGAGGGGAGCCATTCCGCTTACAAACGTGACGACCCGCATCACTGGTCGGTCCCGATGGAGCGCTTCGATGGGACGCTGGCGCATTTTTACTGGCGAAGCGAGGAGCAGTTCCGCGCGAAAGCTGTCGTCGCATGGATGAACATCGCTGCGAAGTATTCTGTTGATGCGGTTGCCGGGGGAGGATACCGGGCGATTTCGGCAAAGGCGGCGGCGGGAAAAACACCATCGTGGCAGGAACGCTATCCGGTCACGGAACCAGCGAATCTCCAGGGATATGCAAAGATGCAGGCGCTCCGCTACAGCGATGGGACGCGGCCAGATGCATTCCAGAATCTCGTCGCGGCTGGAAATGTGCTCGCAGAGAATTATGCCATCTTGCAGGCGGAAGAAAAACAGGCACGCGTGACGTCTGTCGTGCCGTTCTTTGGAGAGGAAGCACCGTTCCGGAAGAGTTTGTCATCCGTTTGCGACGAGGTGTTCCCGCGTCATGAAATTCTTGTTCCCGTGATGGCAGGGGCGCTTTCTCCGTCTCTTGCGAAGTCGCTCATGCGCCTGGCCGCTGCGGGAAAGATTTCCATCCTCGGAGATGCACGGCTGACCGGTGGTGATATTTTTGATGCGCTGCAAACGCGGGCGACCGGAGATTTTGTGGAATGGGTGCTGCCCGGCGAAACGGTCGTGCCACAGAAGCTCCGCGCGATGGTGGCGAGCATCTTGCTGCAAGATGAGGCGCTGGCGTTTTATATTTCGGACGGGGCGGAGGAAGCAGCGGCTGCCGTGCCGCCCTATCACTCGCTCGGCGCCACCCTGGAAGATAATGTCGCGCGCATCACGACGGCGGTTTGTTATCAGTGGATGCTTCACTATGGCGTGGTGCCGCAGGGCGGCATGAGTGCGTTGCTGCTGCGCAGGGAGCACATGGATGATTGCCAGTGGTTTCGCTCGTGCATGATGGATGGGCATCCTGTTTTGTTCTCGATGTTTCGCGCGCTCTTGCTGAGCCCTGCCATCAAGGATTATGATTTTGTGGGAGTGATGGTCAGCTGCTATCATGGCCCATCGCCAAAGATGACGCTTCCAGAGCAGGCGCTTCACCAGCTTGTCTGGGGCAGATTCTTGCAAGAAGAAGGCCAGGATCTTTCTGAGAAGCAGCGCGGCGAGGCAGAAGAGCGATTCCGTAGGAACGGCATCCAGCTCCTCACGCAGGCGCTTGAAGCAGGGGAAGACACGGGAACAGGCCTTTGGCAAGCCTATCAGGCGATGCTGCGTGATGCATGATGCAGGGGCTTTTGTTGACTTATAAGGAACGGTTTGATAGAATTAATCGGTAGATTTTACAACGCAGAGCGGATAAAATTTCCCATAGAATAGATTCCTTCGAGGAGTGGATACATTTGCTGGGTTTTCTGAAACGATTCCTGGGTGACAACAACGACCAGTACATCGCGGCCTATCAGAAGGTCGTCGAGAAGATCAATGCACTTGAGCCGGAGATGCAGGGGCTCACGGACGCCAAGCTCACGGGCAAGACGGACGAGTTCCGCGAGCGGCTCGCAAAGGGCGAGACGCTTGATGACATCCTGCCCGAGGCATTTGCAGTCGTGCGCGAGGGCTCGCGGCGCGTGCTCGGCATGCGCCATTTCGACGTGCAGCTGATTGGCGGCATGTGCCTGCATGACGGCCGCATCGCCGAGATGCGCACGGGCGAAGGCAAGACGCTCGTCGCGACGCTGCCGGTCTATCTCAATGCACTGACGGGCAAGGGCGTCCACATGGTCACGGTCAACGATTACCTCGCAAAGCGCGACTCGGAGTGGATGGGCCGCCTCTACCGCTTCCTCGGCCTCTCGGTCGGCCTGATTGCGCACGACATGGACTTCCCGGAGCGCAAGTTCGCTTACAGCTGCGATGTCACGTTCGGCACGAACAACGAGTTCGGTTTCGATTACCTGCGCGACAACATGGTCATCGACGAGCGCCAGATGGTGCAGCGTCCGCTCCACTATGCCATCGTCGACGAGGTGGACTCCATCCTGATTGACGAGGCGCGCACGCCGCTGATCATTTCTGGCCCAGGCCAGAAATCGACGGACATCTACGTCAAGATGGCGCATGCCGTCGCGGGCCTCAAAGAGGGCGTCGATTACAAGGTCGATGAAAAGCAGAAGACGATTTCGCCGGCCGACAGCGCCGTGCCAAAAGTCGAGAAGCTCATCGGCGTGCAGAACCTCTATGCGCCGGAGAACATCGAATACTCGCACTGCTTCACGGCCGCCCTGCGCGCAAAGGCGCTCATGAAGCGCGACCGCGACTACATCGTCAAGGACGGCGAAGTCATCATCGTCGACGAGTTTACGGGCCGCATCATGCCGGGACGCCGTTTCAGCGACGGCCTGCATCAGGCCATCGAGGCAAAGGAAGGCGTCAAGGTGCAGCGCGAGAGCCAGACGCTCGCGACCATCACGTTCCAGAATTATTTCCGCATGTACGACAAGCTCGCGGGCATGACGGGCACGGCGAAGACGGAGGAGGACGAGTTCCTCAAGATTTACAACCTGCCCGTCGTCGTCGTCCCGACGAACAAGCCCGTGCGCCGCGTCGACTATCCGGATGTCATCTACAAGACAAAACGCGCCAAGTACAAGGCCGTTGGCAAGGCCGTGGCAGAAATCCACGCGAAAGGCCAGCCGGTGCTGATCGGCACGACGTCCATCACGCAGTCGGAGGAGCTCAGCACAATCCTCAAGCATCTCGGCATCGAGCACAACGTGCTCAATGCGAAGAATCATGAGCGTGAGGCGCAGATTGTCGCCGATGCAGGCCAGAAGGGCGCTGTGACGATTGCGACGAACATGGCAGGCCGCGGCACGGACATCAAGCTCGGCGAGGGCGTCGAGGAGCTCGGCGGCCTGTTCATCGTCGGCACGGAGCGCCACGAGTCCCGCCGCATCGACAACCAGCTGCGCGGCCGTGCCGGTCGCCAGGGCGACCCGGGCGCATCGCGCTTCTACCTCTCGCTCGAAGACGACCTGCTGCGCCTCTTCGCGTCCGATCGCGTGACGAAAATCATGGACAAGCTCGGCATGGAAGAGGACGAGCCGATCGAGCACAAGCTCATCACGAACTCCATCGAGCACGCACAGAAGAAGGTCGAGGCACGCAACTTCGACATCCGCAAGCACGTCCTCGAGTACGACGATGTCATGAACCAGCAGCGCGAGGTCATGTACGGCGAGCGCCGCAAGATCCTGACGGGCGAGAACCTCAAGGAAAACATCCTCTCGATGGTCAACCACATCATCAAGACGGAAATGGATCAGTACGCGAACGAAAAGCTCTATCCGGAAGAATGGACGCTCGACGGCCTCATCGAAGACGCCGAAAAGATCTATGCGCCGCAGGGCAAGCTCAAGAAGGAAGAGCTCGCCGAGATGAGCCGCGACGGCCTCAAGGAGACGCTCGAAAAGACGGCGCTCGAAGGCTACAATCAGCGCGAGCTGCTGTTCGGCGAAGAGAACATGCGCGAGCTCGAGAAAGTCGTCATGCTGCGCGTCGTCGATACGAAGTGGATGGAACACCTCGACCACATGGACATGCTGCGTGACGGCATCAACCTGCGCGCCTACGGCCAGCGCAACCCGCTCGCCGAGTACAAGATCGAAGCGCTCAACATGTTCGAGGAGATGGAAGGTGCCATCATGGACCAGATTGCCTCGCTCATGTACCACGTCAGCATCGTGACGCCGGAGCAGCAGGAGGCCATGCAGGCTGAGGCGCAGAAGCGCCGCGCCGAGCAGGAAATCGAAAAGCAGAAGAGCCAGCTCTCCGACCACCTCAAGAGCGCCATGGCAGCGCATGGTGAAGAGGTCAGCGCAGCCGAATCGACAAAGAAACGCAAGAACCGTCATTGACCGCACCCCCAGGCTCCCTCTCAGAGGGAGCTGGCCCGAAGGGCCTGAGGGAGTGTCGGAGGTAGGGCACAGCAATTCTATCGATTGCTGCCTGCGAAGGTACGAAAAATTGAAAGGACTAGAATGTTAGAAGATATCAAGCCCCGTCTCGGGGAACTCCAGGAAAAGCTCGACCAGATGGAGCAGTCGCTCGAAGTCCCGGCAAAGGAAGAGAAGATTGCCGAGCTCGAGTACAAGATGGGCGAGCCGACGTTCTGGGATGACGCCGAAGAGGCGCAGAAGATCAACCAGGAACTCAATGACGTCAAGATCAGCGTCGACAAGTACAAGAATCTCAAGACGAAATTTGAAGATGCCCAGACGCTCTGGGAAATGGCGGTCGAGGACGAGGACGAGTCGCTCGAAGACGAAATCAGCGGCGATCTCGACAACGTCGCCGAAGGCCTCGAAAACCTCCAGCTCGAAGTGCTGCTCTCCGGGCCTTATGACGCGAACAACGCCATCCTCACGCTCCATGCGGGCGCGGGCGGAACGGAAGCGCAGGACTGGACGCAGATGCTGCTGCGCATGTATGGCCGCTGGGCCGAGCGCCACGGCTTCACGGTCGAGACGGCAGACCTCTTGCCCGGTGATGAGGCCGGCGTCAAATCGGCGACGCTCTTCATCAAGGGCCACAATGCCTATGGCTTCTTGAAGTCCGAGAAGGGCATCCACCGCCTTGTGCGCATTTCGCCGTTCGATGCGAATGCGCGCCGCCATACGTCGTTTGCGGCCTGCGACATCATGCCGGAAATCGATGACGCCGTCGAGGTCGATATCAACATGGCGGACGTCCGCGTCGATACGTACCGCGCTTCTGGCGCTGGCGGCCAGCACATCAACAAGACATCGTCCGCCGTGCGCATGACGCATGAGCCGACGGGCATCGTCGTGCAGTGCCAGAACGAGCGTTCGCAGCTCCAGAACCGTGAGCAGTGCCTCAAGATGCTCCGCGCCAAGCTCTTCGAGCTCGAACAGGAGAAGAAGGAGAAGGAGCTTGCCAAACTCGAGGGCGACCAGCAGAAGATCGAGTGGGGCAGCCAGATCCGCTCTTACGTTTTCCAGCCGTACACGATGGTGAAAGATCATCGCACGAACGAGGAGACGGGCAACGTGCAGGCCGTCATGGACGGCGATCTCGACCCGTTCATCCGCGCCTACCTCTCTGCCAAGGCAAACCATGAAATCTAAGATTTCGATTGCCGTTATCCTGTTGCTCGCCATCGTGCTTGCGTTTGGCGAGGTCGTGGCTCCGGCGCTTGCCGAGAGCACGGTCGCGCATCGTATCACGGCGAAGACGGGTTCGCAGGATGTCATGGTGCAGTTTTCCTCGACGCCGCGCTTCCTCATGCTGCTCGGGCAGATCGACCACGTCCATGCTGTCGTGCACCAGGGGCGTCTCGGCGAAGTGCTCGTTAGCGAACTCGCGCTCGATGGCTCGGATGTGCGCCTCGACGTGCCGGAACTCGTCAGCAGCGAGGATGTCAGCATCAAGAGCGCGGGCGAGCTCAAGCTCACGGGCATCGTGACGGAGGATAACCTCAAGGAGCTCCTCTCGCGCAAGGCCGACAAGCTCGAGAACGCGGAAGTCTCCATCACGCCGGATGGCGTGACAATCCAGGCGAATGTCAAGGTCTTCGGCCGCATGGCCGATGCCGAACTCACAGGCACGGTCGTCGATGACAGCGGCCAGCTCATGTTCCACATGACGAGCCTGACGCTCTCGAATGCGCCATTCGGCAAGGCGAGCCTCGGCAGCTTGTTCGGCGACATCCCGCTCGTGGGGCGCGGCAAGATGCCGTTCGGCCTGCGCGTGACGGACACGAAGATGCAGGCGGGCAAAGTCGTCATCACGGCGACGTACGATGCGAACGCCGGCAGCTCCGACGTGCTCGCACCGTATTATGAATGAGTGATTGAAGAAGGAAACATTTCGAATGAAAGTTTTCAAATACAGCAGATTCCTGATTGCCGTCATCGTCATCGGCCTCGTCGCAGCGCTCATGATTGACGTGCAGCGCCACCATGTCGAGACGGCGAACACGCGCGTCGACATGGCGATTGACTACGAGGGCTTGCAGGAGCTCGCACAGCGCGAGGGCCTGCCCGAGAAAGACGTCCTCGCACGGGCGAAAGAAGCGGGCATCACATCGCTCGCCGTCTACGAGATGACGTTCAAGAAGCTCAACGACAACGGCAAGACGACGGTCGTCGCGGGTTCCCGCATCCTTGAAGGCTACCATAATGGCACGCTGACGGATCCCGCCTGGCGCGCGCTCGTCGAGAGTGGCAGGATCGTCGGCACGGAAGCCTATGTCACGGGTCATGACGCCCAGACGTACAAGGAGGTCAAGGAAGACCTCGTGCGCCGCCTCGGTGCGGACCGCGTGACGGTGCTCCAGGCTGGCGGGCAGGAAGTGCTCGCCGTCAAGGCGCACTATGAATCGTTGCTGAAGATGAACCTCGGCATGCCGACGGACGAGATGAAGGCCGTCAATGATGCAGGCTTCTACGTCCTCGCGCGTCCGAGCAATTACGAGAAGTGCACGCCGGATGATGTCAAGGCCGTGTTTGACCGTCTCGACGGATTCCAGATCTCTGAAATCGTGTTTTCGGGCAAGCAGACGCTCGGTTCGTCAAGCACGACGGAAGCGATCCAGGCGACGATTGACGAGATGCGCGAGCGCCAGATCAACCTCGGCCTGATCGAGGATGTCACGCAGCTCCAGTTTTACAAGCAGACGGGCATGGAGGAGCTCGCGAAAGGGCTCGGCTACGATCATGTCGCGCGCCTCTACTCCATCCCGAAGGACGAGCAGCCGAAGCTCAAAGCGGCCACGGCCGTCGAGCGCTGGGCGAATACGGACATGGAGCGCAACATCCGCATCGACCTCCTGCGCATCTATGACACGCCGGTACCGGGCATGACGCTCTTGGAAACGAACATGAAGTATTTCCGCGACACGCACGATGCGATCGTCGCGCACGGCTTCACGGTCGGCCCGTCCGACACGTTCCAGAAGTTCTACCCATCGAAAGTCCTGCGCGGCATCTTGATGCTCGGCGTTGCGGCGGCAGGCGTGCTCTATCTCTCGCTGATTATTCCGCGGCTCAATGCGTCGATGAAGTGGCAGCTGATCCTCTTCGTCATCTTCGGCGCACTCGCGGCCGTGCCGGTCTTTATGGGCGCGGGCTCGAAGATTCGCGTGCTCGCAGCGTTTGCGAGCGCGAATGTCTTCCCGTCGCTCGCCGTCATCTGGCAGCTCGACCGCATCCGCGCGAAGAAAGCCGAGGCAGGCAAGAGCCTGC
This sequence comes from Selenomonas sp., assembly GCA_022773585.1. Classification (GTDB taxonomy): domain Bacteria; phylum Bacillota; class Negativicutes; order Selenomonadales; family Selenomonadaceae; genus Selenomonas_C. Next base: position 43,721 of record JALEZZ010000068.1, read on the forward strand.
CCGTGCTGATTGTGACGGCGGCGGTCGCGCTCGTCGTCACGGGCGCACTCTCGTACATCGGCGCGGCGTACCTCTCGGGCTCGCTCGCTGATACGGAGTATCTGCTCGAATTCCAGATTTTCCGCGGCATCAAGCTGACATTCGTGCTGCCGCTCGTACTCGTCGGCATTGCGTTCCTGCAGCGCTTCGACATCTTCGACGGCCGCATGGACGACACGCAGGGCGTCATGGAGCAGCTGAAGCGCATCCTCGACATGCCCGTGCGTATCAAGACGCTGATCGGCCTCGCCATCGTCGGCGCTGCCGCCATCGTCTTTGTCGCGCGCAGCGGCCATACGAGCGGCATGCCTGTCTCGCAGACGGAGCTCCATTTCCGTGCCGTGCTCGAGCAGGCGTTCTATGCGCGTCCGCGCACGAAAGAGCTCCTGATCGGCCATCCGGCGTTCATGCTCGCCGTCATGGCGTTCTGGCGCAAGTGGCCGACGATGGTGTTCTTCGCGCTCGTGCTCGTCGCGACGATCGGGCAGGGCTCGATGGTCGAGACGTTCGCGCACATGCGCACGCCGATCTACATGTCGTTCATGCGCGGCATCGGCGGCATCGCGCTCGGCGCCGGCATCGGTGCCGTCTGCATGGTGCTCATCGAGCTCTGGCAGCGCCTGCTCGCGAGAGTGACGGCGACGAAAAAATAAGCAGTATCCTGCAAAGGAGATTTTGAAAGGCCTATGAGGAACCTTGTGGTATCCGGATACTACGGCTCGAAGAACGCGGGCGACGAAGCGATGCTCGCGGCGATGCTGGAAGTCCTATCCGACCTCGACCCAAAACTGCATATCACGGTCATCTCGGCGGATCCGGAGGACACGAGGGAGCGCCACGGCGTCGATGCCGTGGGCTGGCTCGACATCACATCCATCCTGCAGCTTTTAGGCCATGCCGACCTCCTGATCTCGGGCGGCGGCAGCCTGCTGCAGAATGTCACGAGCCGCCGGAGCCTCTACTACTATCTCGGCATCATCTTCCTCGCGCTTGCCGTGCACACGCCGGTCATGCTCTACGCGCAGGGCATCGGCCCCATCGAGGGCGGTCTCGCGCGCTGGCTCATGAAAAAAATCGTGAACCGCACGAAGCTCATCACCGTGCGCGACCATGGCTCGCTCGAAGAACTCGCGCGCCTCGGCATCCGGAAGCCGCGCATCGAGGCGACGGCCGATGCCGTGCTCGCGATTCATCCCGTCGACAAGGAGGCGGGCCGCCACATCCTGACGGAGGCCGGTGCCGAAGGCGCAAAGCCCGTCATCGGCATCTCCGTGCGCGAGTGGTGCGGCTGGACGCATTACAAGGACGTGCTCGCAAGCGTCGCGCAGGAAGTCGTCACGCGCTATGATGCGCGCGTCGTGTTCCTGCCGATGCAGTACCCCGAGGACGTCCGCGCGGCCGAGAGCATCGTGGAACGCATCGAGGGTGCGGCGAAAGCGCAGGTGACTGTGCTGCCCGGCGAATACCGCACGCACGAACTCCTTTCGCTCGTCGGCAACATGGATCTCATGATTGCCATCCGCCTCCATGCGCTGATCTTTGCGGGCGTCATGGGCGTGCCGATGATCGGCATCTCGTATGATCCGAAGATTGACCGCTTCCTCGACTCCATCGGCGAATCGCCCGTTGGCAGCCTCGAAACCGTCACGCCGGACGAGCTCCTCGCCGCCGTGCAGGACAAATGGGAACACCGCAAAGCCATCCGCCAGCACACGGCGGCGCTGCTCAAAAAACAGCGGGGCCTCGCAGAGCGGAGCGCGGAACTCGCGGTCGGATTGCTGGACGCAGATGCAGGAAAGTAATGAAATACAGAAGCCCTTCCAAGGGCGAATGAGCATATCTTATACAGGAGCCCCCCTCCCAGAGGGGGGACGGGCCGCGTGAGCGGCGGGGGGAGTCCCTTGTAGGATTGTGTGAGGAAAGAGACAGAACTTCCGCGGGTGCGATGGTGAAATTTTTATGCGCACCCGCGAAAGTTGTATTCAGCCTTTTCACCAGTCGTGCAGGGGACTCCCCCAGTCGCCTATCGGCGACAGCCCCCTTTGAGAAGCAATGTCATTAAGTTAAGGAATTCGATGTGCGTTGGCGCCCTCTGAGAGGGAGCTGTCAGCCGAATGGCTGACTGAGGGAGTCTCACAAGATGGGCGTGTGAGATATACGATTGCATCTTACGCGGGCATCGAAGAGT
>JALEZZ010000022.1 GCA_022773585.1 Selenomonas sp.
ACATGATTGATTTGGTCATGCTCGGATGTTCCGATATTGTCGTACCATTGCCGAATCGTCCTCGAGCCACGAATCACGCGGCTTGAGGCGATGCTGATGCTAATCTTTCACCCACACTTATGGGTGAAGAGCCTATTTTTGAGGTTTCAAGTTCTAAGAATCGAAACCTATGTATCACAAGAAGGGGCTTCCCAAGCGGAGGCCCCTTCTTTGTTTGTGGTGGATGGACGTTGTTAATTTTGCATGCCGTTGACGAGGTACCTGCAAGAAACATACACGTTACTTGCAAAAATCTTGTAACCCCGCGTAATTGCTTGATTTATAGAACTGAATGCTTTACCTAAAATTTACAAAAACTTCACATGCTCTCCGCGGCTGTCCTGTATACTGAAACTAGTACATTCGAACCAGCCGAGGAGGAACCGATATGTTCAATATCAGCAACAAGCACGAGGAGTTCTTCGATTACCTCATCAGCAACGCGGAGATCTTCCACAAGGGCGCGTTGCTGGCGCAGGGGGCGTTGAAAGACCTCTCGAAACTCGACCAGCACTTGCAGGAGGTCATCGACCTCGAACACAAGGCCGACGCGACGAATGCCGAGGTCATCCGCAAGCTTTCCGTCATCTTCATCACGCCAATCGATCGCGAGGATTTCTACCGCCTTTCGTGCCAGCTCGAGAGCTGCATCGATCATTTGCAGGGAGCGATCACGCGCCTCGACACGTACCATATCAGCCAGCCGTCGCAGGCGTCGATGGACATCATGGACAAGATTGTCTTGATGTCAGGGGAACTCAAGGAAATCTTTGCGCTCCTCAAGGACATCAGCCGCAACGAGGGGCAGCTCCTCGAACGCGCGGAGCGGCTGAGCCGGCAGGAGTCGGATGTGGACAAGCTCTACCGCAAGGAGATTTCGCGGCTGTTCGATGGCACGCAGGATCTTTTCGACGTGATCCGCTGGAAGGACATCCTCGGCACAATGGAGGACACGGCGGACGAGGTGGAGGACCTCGGCGACATCATCAAAGAGGTGACGATGAAGTATGCCTGACATGTCTCTCATCCTCGTCGTCGTCATCCTCGCGCTGACGTTCGATTTCATCAACGGCTTCCACGATACGGCGAATGCGATTGCGACGTGCGTTTCGACGCGTGCCATCCGGCCGGGCGTCGCCATCATCGGCACGGCGATTCTGAACTTCATCGGTGCCATGATTTCGACGGGCGTCGCAAAGACCATCGGCGGCGACATCGTCATGAGTCCGGATCTCATCAATGAAATGGTCATCATTTCGGGTCTGATCGGTGCCATCATCTGGAACATCGTGACGTGGTGGTTCGGGATGCCGTCGAGTTCGTCCCATGCGCTGATCGGCGGCATGATCGGGGCTGTCGTGATTTCAGCGGGTACGGCGGCACTCAATGACTGGGGCATCATCAAGATCGTGCTGTCGCTGATCCTCTCTCCGATTTCGGCAATGGTCGTGGGCTTCGTCATCATGAAGCTCATTTTCGCCATCTGCCATTCGTACAAGCCCGCGCGTGTGAATCTGACGGCGAACCGGCTGCAGATTGTCTCGGCGGCGCTCATGGCGTTTTCGCACGGCTCGAATGACGCGCAGAAGTCGATGGGCATCATCACGCTCGCGCTCGTTTCGGGTGGCGTCATCGGGACGCTCGAGGTGCCGACAATCGTGAAGCTCCTCTGCGCGGCGGCCATGGCGCTCGGCACGAGCGTCGGCGGCTGGAAGATCATCCGCACGGTCGGCGGCAAGATTTTCAAGATGCATCCGATTCACGGCTTTGCGGCCGACCTCAATTCAGCCGTCGTCATCCTGACGGCGACGATGCTGCATCTGCCGGTCTCGACGACGCATGTCGTTTCTGGCTCGATCATGGGCGTCGGCTCGGCGCAGCGCGTGAAAGCGGTGCATTGGGATGTCGCGCGCTCGATGGTGACGGCCTGGGTCATGACGATTCCGTGTACGGCGGTCATGGGGGCCGTGTCGTACCTTGTCGCGACGTCGCTGTTCGGCGGCGGGCTCTGAGGGGCGTGCGCGTACCGACGATAAGGTATGACGTGCAGACTGTCAGGCCGTGCAGGCGACTCCCACCTGGCGCTTCGCGCCTGTCCTCCCTCTGAGAGGGAGGCTGGCCTGGGCGCTTTTTCTTTTTTTCTTCGTTCTTTCATGCTTTCTGTGTATAATAGAAATGTTGGAAGGATGGCGATGAAATGAAGAAGGTGCTTGCGACGTTCGTGCTGACGGCATTTCTCGCCGTTTCGGGCTGCATCCTCGCGGCAGGGTACTACCTCGGCAATTACCTCGTCGGCTTCGGCCTTGTGCGCGGCACGGCAGAGAATCCGATGGCACCGCCGCGCGCCTACGCGCTCCTGATGCCGCCGGGCACCTGGAGCTACACGCGCCCAGACGCGCCTTCGGAGGAATGGACGCTTGAGTCAGACGACGGCCTGCGCCTCGTCGCAACGCACTTTACGCCCGCGCATCCGACGGGCAACTGGGTCATCGTCGCGCACGGCTATGGCTGCACGCAGGAAAATTCGTATTACATCGCCGCGAATTACCTTGCGATGGGATATGACGTGCTGACGCCGGATCTCCGGAGCTCGGGCAAGAGCCAGGGCACGTTCGTCACGATGGGCCTCAAGGAGAGCGAGGACATCGTTCACTGGGCACGGCGCATCGCGGACGCGCAGCCAAAAGCGCGCATCGTGCTGCATGGCGTCTCGATGGGCGCGGCGACCGTCATGATGGCGAGCGCTGCGAGCGATCTGCCATCGGCTGTCGTTGCAACGGTCGAGGACTGCGGCTACACGAGCGCCTACGACCTTCTCGCATACCAGATGGAGGAATCGTTCCGCCTGCCGTCATTTCCGGGCATGAATCTCCTCGACTGGCGCTGCGAGAAGCGCGCGGGCTTTTCACTCCACGCGGCCGCGCCCGCTGAGGCCGTCCGCCGCGCCAAGGTGCCGATTCTCTTCATCCACGGCACGAAGGACACCCTCGTCCCGCCCGTGATGGCAGAGGAGCTCTATGCCGCCTGCACGACGGAGAAGAAGCTCCTGCTCGTGCAGGACGCCATCCACTCCGCTGCGAGCCAGCAGGATCACGAGCTCTACTATCGGACTGTGCAGGAGTTTTTGAAGGGCAAAGTCTATGGAACATAGAAAGGGGCTGATATTTCATGAACCAGCAGGAAATGAAAGAAATCGTCGCGCACTACAACAAGAAGAACTACGGCAAGCCGCGCAGCGTCCAGGAGACGACGGCGCGCTACCACCAGAAGTGCGAGCAGTACAAGAACCTCCGGTCGATGGATAACGTCGACCACGAGCAGATTTCGATGGTCTACGCTGAGGCCAAGGCGCTCGGCTGGGTCATCGGCAAGGAAGAGAAGGACATCTACCGCGAACTGAACAGCTGAGAGCAGAAAATAGCCGCCTGCGTCTTTCGAGACGAGGCGGCCATTTTTTCTGACGATTTACGTCGAGTAGCTGTCCGTATGAAGAAATTCTTTTTCTACGACCTGTCCGCCTGCAAGGTAGAGGCGGTAGACGCTCGGGTGCAGGCGGCTGCCGTCGCTCTCGAGCTGGACGGTCTTGCCGCCGAGGTCGGCCTTCGTGCCGAGCACGTAGACCGTCAGGTCGCTGCCATTCGCACTCGCGAGCAGGTAGACGCCATGCGCGAGCTGGTTCTGGAACTGGAAGTCCAGGAGGCCGTCAGCGACGGTCGCATCGCGGCCTGGCGGGCAGTAGGTGGATGGCATCGCATGCGATGTGCGCACGGTTGGCTTGAGGCCTGCGAGCAGCACGGCATTGTAGAGCGTCGAGCTGACCTGACAGACGCCGCCGCCAATGTCCTGCGCGGGCCGTCCGTCGAGGATGACGCCTGCGGTCTGGTAGCCGGCATCGCGTGTGCGCGCGCCGACCGTATCATTGAATGAGAACGTGCCCGTGCTGCGGATGAAGGCGCCATTGAGCTTTCCCGCTGCGATGGCGATGTTCTGCCCGCGCGCACCGGGGTAGTAGTGTGTCGAGTACTCTCCAAGGATGCTGTCAACGCTCGCAAGATCGGCATCTGTAACAGGCGGCTGCGCCTCTTCGATGGGGATTTCAGCGTGCACGGTCAGCGCGAGGGACTGGAGCTTCGGCCCCGCCTCGGCGACGACGGCGTCGGCATCAGCTTTGCGCCCGATGACCGCTGCGTGGCGCTCGATGACGCCGTTTGCTGCAAGCGAGAGGCTGGCATTTGCCGGCTGTGCCGCGAGCTCGCCTGCGATGGCGTCGCACTTCTGCTGGAGCTTTGCTTCGTCGTAGGTGGCCGTGAGCTTGACGTTCTGCCCGACGAGTGCGAGCTTCATCTGCTCGGCCATGTTGCGGAAGAGGGAGTGGCCGCGCCCCGTGCCGTAGGCCTCCTGCACAGCGCCTTCGATGTCGGGGGCGAGGTCGATGTCTTTCGGGGAAATCTTCCATTGCTTCTGGCCCGCTGTGACGAGGACGGCGTCTTTTTTGAGCTTCGCGCGCGCCTTTTCCATAAAGAAATGGCGTACCTCGTTTTCCGTCATGCCAGCGAGCGTCTGGCCGTCCGACTGGACGCCCATGATGACGCGGTTGTGATTGGAAATCGAGACGGAAGCACCGCCGATGGCCGCCACGCCGAGCGTGAACGAGGCGATGAGGATTGCCAGCATCTTTTCAGTTGAAAGTGGTAAATTCATGGTACGAAAACACCTCTGGGAATCTGCGTGGAACTAACATATAGTATACGCGATTCTAAGAGATTTGGAAAGGCAGGAATGAAAAATGACGGAAGAGAGAGAAGGGCAGGAAGCGGGCAACGTCCGCGTGATGACCGACCATGAGCGCGAGAGCTACGACGGCGTCACGCTCGAGCAGGGGCCGGGCGGGGAGACGTACGAGGCGTCAGGTGCTCGCGGGCCGCAGGGAGAAAGCCCGCGCGTCACGTTCGAGCGGAGCAGCGGCACGGGCCCGCATATCACATTCGAGCGCATGGATGCCAAAGGCCTCCGCAATACGATTCTCGAACATCTGCTCGGCCGCTATTGGAAATGGAAGCTCGGCGCCGGCATCGCAGGGGCCGTCATCGTGGTTTGCGCCCTTGTCTTCCTCGCATCCTCGCTCCTCATCTTCGCCCTGCCAGCCATCATCGGCGTCTTCGCTGCCTGCCTGCTCATGCAGATGCTGCGGCGCTGAAAAAAGAAGATATAGAAAGACCGCCACAGGGGGAACCTGCGGCGGTCTTTCTACACACACAATAGAATCAAAAGTTACAGGGGGATGGAGGATTGCGAGAAGCACACATCCGATGCGAGGAGGGGTTCAACGACCGGATGCTTGGGGGTGCTTCTCTTTGTTGTTTTCCCTTTGACAGCTCTTATTCTAGCGAAGGAAAACGATTTCTGCAAGAGCTGTCTGTGATTTTTTTCAAGAAAAAAGAGGTTTTTCGTCAGTTTTGTGAAATAGTAACGTTGTTGATGTGAAATTCACAGCGTTTTTGTGAGAAATGGGGAGGCAGACGATTTGAAGACAAAGGAACGGAGGGAACGCGTCCTCCAGAAGCTCATGAACGAGCGGCGCGTTACGATCGAGGGGCTCGCAGGCGAGCTCGGCGTCTCGACGATGACGATCCGCCGCGACCTCCGGCGTCTTGCAGACGATGACGTCGTGACGCTCGTGCATGGCGGCGCCGTGTACAATGAAGGGAGCGCGTACCTGCCAGCACTTTCCGTGCGTGAGCGGCAGATGCAGCGCGAGAAGAGCGCCATCGCGGAATACTGCGCGCGCCGCATCCCCGAGGGGAGCGCCATCTATCTTGACAATGGTTCGACGACGGTCGAGATTGCCGACGCGCTCCTCGGCAAGCAGAACATCGCCGTGCTCTCGCATTCACTGCCCGTGCTTAATATCCTGTCGAATGCAAAGAACATCCAGCTCATTTCGATTCCGGGCATCTACGAGCCGAACGCGAAGGGCTTCTTTGGCGATCTCGCCATCCGCATGATTCACCAGTTCCGCATCGACATCGCATTCTTCGGCGTGACGGCTGTCAGCGCCGAGGACGGCGTCATGAGCGCGGTCTTTTACGAGCAGGCGCTCAAGAAGGCGCTCCTCGAGCGCGCGCGCAAGAAAGTGCTCGCCATCGACCACACGAAGATTGGCGGCACGTCGTTCCTCAAGGTCTGCGACCTCAAGGATGTCGATGTCATCGTGACCGACCATGCCGCTGACCGCGCGTTTCTCAAGGAAGCCGCGCGCCTCGGCATCGAGACTGTGCAGGTATAGGCTATCCGTAGATTGCAAGGACAACTGTCTCTTTTTTGTTGACATCCCTCGCATTTGTCGGTATCATGGAACTGTGATTTGTGAAAATTCTTGTGAACACTTACGGGGAGGAAGATGATTCCATGAAAGTAGCAGTCCTCATGGGGAGCGATTCTGATTGGCCGATTCTGAAGCCGGCCGTCGAGCTTCTGAAACAGTTCGGCATCCAGGCAGAGGTCGAGGTTGCCTCGGCACACCGCACGCCGGCAAAAGTCCGCGATTTCGTGCTCGCCGCGCCCGGGCAGGGTGTCGGTGCCTTCATCGTCGCGGCCGGCGCTGCCGCGCATCTCGCGGGCGTCGTCGCGAGCTACACGACGCTGCCGGTCATCGGTGTCCCGATCAATGCGACAGCACTCAATGGCATGGACGCGCTCCTCTCGACGGTGCAGATGCCGTCAGGCGTTCCGGTGGCCACGATGGCCATCAATGGCGCGAAGAACGCCGCAATCTTCGCCGTTCAGATTTTTGCCGTGACGGACAAGGATCTCGCGAAGAAGCTCGCTGACTACCGCGGCGAGATGGTGCAGAGCGTCGACAAGAAGGCCGCCCGCGTGAAAGCCCAGCTCTGAACCGTATCGGCATCCTTTTTTGACAGGAGAGGGAGAAAACAGAAACCAGTGGAATACGATATCGCAAACAAATGGAAAGAGGAGTGCGCTGTCTACGGCGTCTATTCCCGGACGGAGAACGTTTCGGAGATGACGTATTTCGGCCTCTATGCCCTGCAGCACCGCGGGCAGGAGAGCGCCGGCATCGCGCTGACGGATGGCGCGTGGATGGACGTGACGCGCGGCATGGGCCTCGTCAATGAAGTCTTCCGCCACCAGCTGCCGCACATGGAGAACCAGTACATCGCCATCGGCCATGTGCGCTACTCCACGACGGGCTCGAGCCTCCTCGCGAACACGCAGCCTCTGATGGTCAACTACGCGGGTGGCAAGATTGCGCTCGCGCACAACGGCAACCTCACGAATGCCGCTGAGATCCGCCACGAGCTCGAGCAGGCTGGCACGATTTTCCAGACCTCGATTGACTCCGAGGTCTTCGTCAACCTCATCGCGCGTTCGCGCAAGGAAACGATTGAAGAAAAAATCATCGAAAGCCTCCAGAAGGTCAAAGGCGCATACTGCCTGACGATCATGACCGAGGAAAAGCTCATCGGCGCGCGCGACCCGCACGGCTTCCGCCCGCTCTGCATCGGCAAGCTCCCGGACGGCACGTGGATTCTTTCCTCGGAGACATGCGGCCTCGACGTCAATGGCGCGGAGTTCGTCCGCGACGTGAAGCCGGGCGAGATGGTCGTCATCGACGATGACGGGCTCAAGTCCTACATGTTCGGTCATGGCGAAAAGCTCGCCTCCTGCATCTTCGAGTACATCTATTTCGCGCGTCCGGACTCTGTCATCGACGGACAGAGCGTCCATGCTGCCCGCTTCGAGATGGGCCGCATCCTCGCGCGTGAGGCGGGCTTCGAAGGCGACATCGTCATTTCCGTGCCGGACTCTGGCACGACGGCCGCGACGGGCTATGCCTATGAAGCCGGCCTGCCGTTTGTTGAGGGCCTCATCAAGAACCGCTACATCGGCCGCACGTTCATCCAGCCGACGCAGAAGGCGCGCGACACGGCTGTGAAGCTCAAGCTCAACCCGATCCGCTCCGTTGTCGAGGGCAAGCGCGTCATCATGGTCGATGATTCTATCGTGCGTGGCACGACGAGCGGCAAGATTGTCAAGATGCTCAGGAATGCCGGTGCCAAGGCCGTCTACATGTGCGTGAGCTCGCCCCCAATCGGTTATCCCTGCTACTACGGCATCGATACGAGCGTCCGCAAGGAACTCATCGCCGCGACGAAATCCGTTGAAGAAATCCGCGAGTACATCGGTGCTGACGGCCTGCACTTCCTGAGCCTCGAGGGCCTCAAGAAGTCCGTCTCTGCCGTCTCGGCAGACTCCATGTGCTACGCCTGCTTCAACCAGGCCTATCCGGTCGCGCAGGGCGAAAAGCCGAAGGGCGACAGCAAGTATGTTTTCGAGCAGCGCCACAAGTGCTGACATGCCGTTTTTCCGAGCAACCTTTCATCTGGAGGAATACTGAAATACCATGGCAGAAAAAATGACCTATAAGGACGCGGGCGTCAACATCGATGCGGGCAATGCTTCCGTCAAGCTCATCAAGGACAGCGTGCGCGCGACGTATCGTCCCGAAGTCCTCGGCGACCTCGGCGGCTTCGGCGGCCTGTTCGCGCTGAACGCGGGCAAGGATGGAAAATACAAAGAGCCTGTCCTCGTCTCCGGCACGGACGGCGTCGGTACGAAGCTCAAAATCGCCTTTTTGCTCGGCAAGCATGACACGGTCGGCCAAGATGCCGTCGCCATGTGCGTCAACGACATCCTCGTGCAGGGGGCAGAGCCGTTGTTCTTCCTCGACTACCTCGCGGTCGGCAAGCTCGACCCTGAGCAGGTCGCTGACGTCGTGAAGGGCGTCGCGAATGCCTGCAAGGAATCCGGCTGTGCGCTGATTGGCGGCGAGACGGCCGAGATGGCAGGCTTCTATCCGAATGGCGAATATGACATCGCCGGCTTCTGCGTCGGCGCTGTCGAAAAATCGAAGCTCATCACGAGCGAACGCGTCAAGGAAGGCGACGTCCTGCTCGGTCTGCCGTCGACGGGCGTCCATTCGAATGGCTTCTCGCTCGTGCGCAAGATCGTGTTCGAGCGCCAGGGCATGAAAGGCGACGAGTACATGGACGAACTCGGCACGACGATCGGCGAAGCGCTGCTCACCCCGACGCGTCTCTACCCGAAGACCTGCCTGCCGCTCATCGAGAAGTTCGACATCCACGGCATGGTTCACATCACGGGCGGCGGCTTCTACGACAACATCCCGCGCGCACTGCCCGAGGAACTCGCCGTGGAAATCAACGACGACGCCTGGGAGATGCCGCCGATTTTCGCGCTGCTGCAGAAGTGGGGCAACGTCGACTGGCCCGAGATGTATCGCACGTTCAACATGGGCATTGGCATGATTCTCATCGCAAGCGCCGACGAAGCGGCGAAGATGAAAGCGCATCTCGAAGCCGAGGGCGAGACGGTCTATGAGATTGGCAAAGTCGTCAAAGGCAACCATGATGTCACAATCAAAGGCGGCGTGTTCCATGGCTGAGATGACGCAGCAAGTCCTCGGCGTCCTCGCCTCAGGCCGCGGCACGGATCTCCAGTCCATCATCGATGCGGTGGAGCGGGGAGAAGTCAAGGCGAAAATCGGCGTCGTCCTCTCCGACAAGCCGGACGCCTATGCGCTCGAACGCGCGAAAAAAGCCGGCATCCCGGCACTCTGCATTGACCGCAAGCAGTATGACGGCCGCGCGCCGTTTGAAGAGGCGCTGATTGCCGCGCTCGAAGAAAAAGGCGTGACCCTCGTCGTCCTCGCGGGCTTTATGCGCATCCTGACGCCGCTCTTCGTGCGCCATTACAAAGGCCGCATCCTGAACATCCACCCAGCGCTGCTGCCGAGCTTCCCCGGCGCGCATGCGCATCGCGATGTTCTGGCCTATGGCGTCAAGGTCAGCGGCTGCACGATTCATTTTGTCGATGAAGGCACCGACAGCGGCCCCATCATCGCGCAGGCCGCTGTGCCCGTGCTCGACGATGACACCGAGGACACGCTCGGTGCCCGCGTGCTCGAGCAGGAACACAAGCTTTACCCGCAGGTCATCGAATGGTACTGCGAAGGCCGCCTCCACATCGAAGGCCGCCATGTCCGCGTGGATCAATAACCTCCCCCCCCTTCTGCCTCCCTCTCAGAGGGAGGGGGACCGCGAAGCGGTGGTGGGAGTGTCGAAGGTAGAACATAACGAGACTGTACGTTGTGCAGTTGAAGGTAATACAGCAGGAGGTCTTTTTTTCATGAAAATCAAACGCGCTCTCGTCAGCGTATCCGACAAGACCGGCGTCGTCGATTTTGCACGCGCCCTGCATGAAGCAGGCGTCGAGATCGTTTCGACGGGCGGCACGATGAAGGCCATCAAGGAGGCCGGCATTCCTGTCACCTACGTCAGCGATGTCACGGGATTCCCCGAAATCATGGACGGCCGCGTCAAGACGCTGAATCCGTACATCCATGGCGGCATCCTTGCTGTCCGCGACAATCCTGAGCACGTCCGCGAGATGAAGGAGCACAAGATCACGGGCATCGACCTCGTCGCCGTCAACCTCTATCCATTCAAGGCGACGATTGAGAAGCCGGGCGTCACGCTCGCCGAGGCCATCGAGAACATCGACATCGGCGGCCCGGCTATGGTCCGTGCGGCGGCGAAGAACTTCAAGTTCGTCACCATCGTCACGAACCCCAGCCGCTATGACGCGATTGCGAAGCAGGTCAAGGAAACGGGCGAAGTCGACGACCATACGCGCATGGTGCTCGCACAGGAGGCCTTTGCACATACGGCGGCGTATGACGATATGATTCAGAACTATCTCAAGCAGCAGCTCGAGAAGTGAGGAGGAGAGCCATGAACATCTTGGTCATTGGCGGCGGCGGCCGCGAGCATACGCTCGCTTGGAAGCTCGCACAGTCTCCTTTGGCGACAAAGCTCTACGCCATTCCCGGCAACCCTGGCATGGCGGCAGTCGCGACGTGCGTCAGCGGCATCTCCATCGAGGATAGTGAAGCTGTCGTGGCCTTTGCAAAAGAGCATGCCATCGACCTCGCCGTCGTCGGCCCCGAAGTGCCGCTGACAAATGGCATCGTTGACGCATGCGAGGCGGCCGGCATCCTCGCGTTCGGTCCGCGAAAGAAAGCGGCAGAGCTCGAAGGGTCGAAAGCCTTTTCGAAGGGCCTCATGAAGAAATACGGCATTCCGACGGCGAAGTATGAAGTCTTCACGGATGCAGAGGCCGCGAAAGCTTACGTCAAGCAGGAAGGCGCGCCCATCGTCATCAAGGCGGACGGCCTTGCGGCCGGCAAGGGCGTCATCGTTGCGATGACACTTGACGAGGCGCTCGCCGCTGTTTCGGATATCATGGAAGACCAGGAATTCGGCGCGGCTGGAAACCGCGTCGTCATCGAGGAATTCATGGAAGGCGAGGAGGCGTCGCTGCTCTGCTTCACGGACGGCGAGACTATCGTGCCGATGATTTCCTCGCAGGATCACAAGCGCGCCTATGACGGCGACAAAGGGCCGAACACGGGCGGCATGGGCACGTATGCACCTGCGCCCGTCATGACGCCCGCGATGATCGAGGCGGCGAAGGAAAAAATCCTGAAGCCCGTCATCGCTGCGATGAAGCAGGAAGGCCGCAAGTATCAGGGCTGCCTCTATGCCGGCCTCATGATCACGAAGGACGGCCCGAAGGTCGTCGAGTTCAATGCGCGCTTCGGCGATCCGGAGACGCAGGTCGTGCTGCCACTTTTGAGGAGCGACCTCGCACAGATCATGGTTGCCTGTGCAAAAGGCGACGGCAGCCTCGGGAAGCTCGACATCGAGTGGAGCGATGGCGCGGCCGTCTGCGTCGTGCTCGCTTCGGGCGGCTACCCGAAATCGTACCAGAAAGGGTATGAAATCACGGGGCTCGACAAGGCTGAAGCACTTGGATGCCACGTCTTCCACGCTGGCACGGCAGAGAGGGATGATTCTGTCGTGACGGCGGGCGGCCGCGTGCTCGGCGTCGTGGCCGAAGCAGCCGATGTCCGTGCGGCAGTGGACAAGGCCTACCAGGGCGTTAACGTCATTGACTTCAAGGACAAGATGTTCCGCCACGACATCGCGCATCGCGCGCTGGAGCGGCAAAGCTGACAGTATCATCGGATGGACGAACCGCACAGAGCGGCGGGACATCCCTCATAAAAAGGCTCCTTTCCGGGAAGAAGGGTCTGACTCCCCGGGAAATGGAGCCTTTTTTGTGTTTCGTGACGAATTTTGTCCCGAAACATGAAACTTAGTAAAAAATGAAAATATGACCTCCCCAAAGTGGAGGAACTGTGCTATAATACATATCATTAAAACAACAACAAAAACGACTTAAGCGTTTTCCCGCGCGGAATAGGGAAGACGCGAAAGGAGACATTTACTGCATGAATTGGATGCTGGAAAATCTGAATGGAATCGCGCTGGCGCTGCTGCCAATCCAGGCGATGCTCGTCATTTTCTACTTCAGGAGGAAGTATCCGCCGCTGCGGCGCCGTGACACCTTTGGCATGGTGATCGGTCTCGGCATCGTCCTGACGTTCCTCAGCCTCGCAAGCGGTCTGACTGTGCTTTACGCTGGAAGCTATCTGAGCTTGCTCTTCGGCATCCGGAGCTTCTTTGGCGCGCAGAATCCCGAGCGCTTCCTCGAGCATCGCACGGGTCTGTTCAACCGCCGCTCGTTCGAGGGCGTCATGCAGGAGAACTTCGGCCGCCGCTACTGGCTCGTCTCGTTCGGCATCTACAATTATGCCGATGTCCGCGAGCTCTATGGCGCCCAGCAGATGGATCGCTGCCTGAGCCAGATCGGCAGCTGGCTTCGCAAGGCATTCCCCGGCGTCAACAGCTACTATCTCCGGAATGGCATCTTTATCCTGCAGTCGTTCCAGCCGCTCGATCAGGAAGCGGCCGCGCACCGCATCCAGCAGCGCTTTGGCGAGAGCTGGCACGTCGGGGAGTCTGACCGCTTCCTCGATGTCGGCTGCGCGTTCCTCGACAGCTCCATCTGTGTTTCGTCCGTCCATGTCCTCATGAACTGCATCTCGATGGCGCACCGTCATCTCGACGAAAAAGTGCAGAAACCGACGGAGGCCATTCAGGTCGATGGCAAGTACGTGCGCGGCCTGCATGAGGAACGTGCCGTCAAGCGCGCGCTCGAACGCGCCGTGGAAAACGATTCCGTCTGCGTCTTTTTGCAGCCGATTGTCGATGCGAGCTCGCAGCGCGTCGTCGGTGCCGAGGCCCTCGCACGCCTCTTTGATGATGAGCTCGGCTACATTTCGCCGGGAGATTTCATCCCCATTGCCGAGAAGGACGGCAGCATCTCGGCGCTTGGCCGCCAGGTCTTCCGCAAGACCTGCGACTTCATGAGCCGTCCGGAAATCCAGCAGCTCGGCCTCGACTGGGTCAATGTCAACCTTTCGCCCGTGCAGTGCATGAATCCGCACCTCGCCGAGGAATTCATCGGCATCCAGCAGGCGTATGGCGTCCCGGCTGAAAAAATCCATCTCGAAATCACGGAAGAATCCATCATCAACCTCACGACGCTGCAGGAGCAGATTGCACGGATGCGCGCCAAGGGGTTCCGCTTCGTTCTCGACGACTACGGCAGCGGCTACTCGAACCTCATGATGGTACGCAAGATTCCGTTCATCAACATCAAGCTCGATATGAGCTTCGTGCGCGCGCATTTCCAGGAGCCGAATACGCTGCTCCCCGACACGATTCGCGCGTTCCGCGAGCTCGGCTTCAGCATCACGGCCGAAGGTGTGGAGACCTCGGCCATGGCGCTCGCGCTCGACCAGATGGACACGACGTACCTGCAGGGCTTCCACTATGCAAAGCCCATGCCGATGGAGGACTTCTATGCCTTCATGAAATCGCATGAAGAAGCGGGCGAAGCAGCAGAGGAAGGGGCAGACGAAAGCCGCGAAACGGCCGGAAAGGCCGCAGCGGCTGCAGAAGATGAAGCGAGCGAAGCGGAGAAAGCGGACGAGGCGTCTGCCGAAGACATCCCGCTCGCGGCCAGCTCCGTCTGCTGAACCAGCAGCGCGGGAAGCTGTCAGGAAAACTAAAGGAACAAGCGAACATGTCATATATGCCAGCACAGAACCTGCTGGAGGCCTATGCCCGCCTCGTCGTGCGCATCGGTGTCAACCTCCAGCACGACCAGATTCTCGTCATCAATAGCCCCATTGAATGCGCGCCATTCGCGCGCTTGCTCGCAAAAGAAGCCTATAAAGCCGGGGCCCACGAAGTCGTCATGAGCTGGGGCGATGAGCTCTCAGCCCGCATCAAGTACGACATGGCCGGGACGGCCGTCTTTTCGGAGTTTCCCGAATGGCGGCGTGCGTTCTATACGGATTATGCCGAGCAGGGCGCGGCTTTCATCTCGATTGCTGCGCGCGACCCGGAAATCTTTTCGGGCGTCGATCCTGAGCGGCTGACGCTCGCGCAGCAGGCGGCAGGAGCCGCGCTGCTCGAATACCGCGCCCGCCTCATGGCGAACCAGAATACCTGGTGCGTCGCCTCTGTGCCGACGGCTGCCTGGGCGAAGAAAGTCTTCCCTGAGGCTTCGGAAGACGAGGCCGTTGCAAAGCTCTGGGACGCAATCTTCCGCACGGTCCGCATCGGCGGGGAGCAGGATGTCGTTGCCGCCTGGCACGGCCATATCGACTATCTGCATCGCGCGGCGAAGTTCCTCAATACCAATGACTTTGCCAGCCTGCATTATACAAACGAGCTCGGCACCGACCTCTGGGTCGAGTTGCCGGAAGGCCATCTCTGGGCGGGCGGCTCGGAGATGGCGGCGACGCATGTGCCGTTCGTCGCGAACCTGCCGACGGAAGAAGTCTACACGCTGCCGAAGCGTGACGGCGTCACGGGCCGCGTCGTGGCCTCGAAGCCGCTCGTCTATCAGGGCAGCCTGATCGAGCATTTTTGGCTCGAATTCGAGGGCGGCAGAGTCGTGCGCTTCCATGCCGAAAAGGGGGAGGACGTGCTCGCCGAACTCCTGAAGACTGACGAAGGCTCGGCGCGTCTCGGCGAAGTCGCGCTCGTGCCGTATGATTCGCCGATTTCAAAGAGCGGCCTGCTGTTCTACAACACGCTTTTTGACGAGAATGCCGCCTGCCATCTCGCGCTTGGCAAGGCGTATCCGACCTGCCTCAAAGGCGGCGAGGACATGGACAGCGTCACGCTGCTGCAGCATGGCGTCAACGACTCGCTGCTGCATGAGGACTTCATGGTCGGCAGCCGCGAATTCGCCATCACGGGCACGCGCCGCAGTGACGGTCGCGCGGTTCCCGTGTTCCGCCACGGCAATTTTATAGAGTTTTGACACAACCCAAGGCCCCCTCTCCGAGGGGGCTGTCAGCGTAGCTGACTGGGGGTGTGGCGAAGGTAGGCCATCGCAAATTACAAGATTGTGCAGTCGAAGAATTGTAAACATGTAACATCTCTTTTTCCTGATTGATTGACAGACCGTCCCTCATACGCTACACTAGTAAAAATAATTTTTTTCGCGTCCACCATCTAGAGAAAGGGGCTTGCATTGGCATACTACTATCCTGAACCATCGCATACGTTTGGCGAGTATCTCCTCGTCCCGGGCTATTCCTCTGACAAGTGCATTCCGACGAACGTCTCGCTGAAGACGCCGCTTGTGAAGTTCAAGAAGGGCGAAGAGCCAAAGATTTCTATGAACATCCCGATGGTTTCCGCCATCATGCAGGCCGTTTCGAACGACACCATGGCCATCGCGCTCGCGAAAGAGGGCGGCGTCTCCTTCATCTATGGCTCCCAGACCATCGAGGAAGAGGCTGCCATGGTCGCACGCGTCAAGAACTACAAGTCCGGCTTCGTCACGAGCGATTCGAACATCACGCCGGAGACGACGCTCGGCGAAATCCTCGAACTCCTCAAGAAGACCGGCCATTCCACGATGGCCGTCACCGAGGACGGCACGCCGACTGGCAAGCTCGTCGGCATCGTCACGAGCCGCGACTACCGCCTCTCGCGCATGAGCCTCGACGAAAAGGCTGGCGACTTCATGACGCCGTTCGACAAGCTCGTCTATGCCGACGCTGACACGACGACGCTCTCGATGGCCAACGACATCATCTGGGACAAGAAGCTCAACATGCTGCCGCTCGTCGACAAAAACCAGCGCCTGCGCTACATGGTTTTCCGCAAGGACTACACTGACAACAAGGACAACCAGAACGAGCTCATTGACTCGGGCAAGCGCTACATCGTCGGCGCGGGCATCAATACGCGCGACTACGCTGAGCGCGTCCCGGCACTCCTGAAGGCTGGCGCGGACGTCCTCTGCATCGATTCGTCGGAAGGCTTCTCCGAGTGGCAGCGCATCACGCTCCGCTACATCCACGAACACTTCGGCGAAGATGTCAAGGTCGGCGCGGGCAACGTCGTTGACGCTGACGGCTTCCGCTTCCTTGCCGAGGCTGGCGCGGACTTCGTCAAAGTCGGCATCGGCGGCGGCTCCATCTGCATCACGCGCGAGACGAAGGGCATCGGCCGCGGCCAGGCCACGGCGCTCATCGACGTCTGCCGTGCGCGCGACGAGTATTTCAAGGAGACGGGCGTCTACGTCCCGGTCTGCTCCGACGGCGGCCTCGTCCATGACTATCACATGACGCTCGCGCTTGCGATGGGCGCCGACTTCCTGATGCTCGGCCGCTACTTCTCGCGCTTCGACGAGAGCCCGACGGACAAGGTCAAGATCAACGGCACGTACTACAAGGAGTATTGGGGCGAAGGCTCGAACCGTGCGCGCAACTGGCAGCGCTACGACCTTGGCGGCGCAAAGAAGCTGTCGTTCGAGGAAGGCGTCGACTCCTATGTCCCGTACGCTGGTTCGCTGAAGGACAACGTCAATATCACGCTGTCGAAAGTCCGCTCGACCATGTGCAACTGCGGGGCTCTCTCCCTCGCGGAACTCCGCGAAAAAGCCCGCATCACGCTCGTCTCGGCGACGTCCATCGTCGAAGGCGGCTCCCACGACGTCATCCTGCGCAACAAGTTCAACGCGCAGAACTAAGAGCTGGAAATCTCGTCTGAGCAAGGCCCCTTCTCAGAGGGGGCTGTCGGCGAAGCCGACTGGGGGAGTCCCCTGCACGGCGTAATAATTTCATAAAAATGAACTTCCGCGGGTGCGATAGGGAACGGCATGTTCCTTTCTCCACTTTGCGGAAGTTTTTATTTTCCCACATAATTTTCATTGGAAAAATGTATGATAATTTTATCATCAATTTCAGGAGGAATCATCATGCGCATCCTGCTCGCCGAGGATGACAAGCGCCTCGGCAAACTCATCAAATACATGCTCGAACAAAACCACATCCAGGTTGAATGGGTGCAAGACGGCAGCGAAATCTATGACTACGCGACGTATACGGACTACGACATCCTCGTCCTCGACTGGATGATGCCGGGCGAGAGCGGCGTCGACGCCTGCCGCCGTCTGCGCAAAGAAGGCTACGAGCGCGCCATCCTCATGCTGACGGCGCGCGACTCCGTCGAAGACCGCGTGACGGGGCTCGATGCCGGCGCTGACGACTACCTCGTCAAGCCGTTCGAATTTGCCGAGCTCCTCGCGCGCCTGCGCGCCCTCGGCCGCCGCAGCACGCAGAAAATCCAGCAGGAGATCATCGAAGTCGGCGGCTTCACGCTGAACCGCACGTCGAAAGTCCTCAAGCGCGGCGACCAGGTCATCCAGCTTTCCCCGCGCGAGTTCCAGCTCTTTGACCTGCTCGCGCAGAATGCCGGCATCGTCGTGCCACGCGACATCATCCTCGACCGCATCTGGGGTCTCGAATCCGACGTCAGCTCGAACAACATCGACTCCTATATGAAGATTCTGCGCAAGAAGCTCGATGTCGAAGGCGGCAAGAGCCTCATCAAGACCGTGCGCGGCGTCGGCTACAAGCTCGAAGCTGACGCGCCCGAGCCGAAAACGGAGTCGGAGGCAGCGAAATCCTGATGGCCGCAAACATCACGAACATCTTTGGCCAGGGCCGCCGCCGCCTCACGCTGTTCTACTCGGCCATCATGGCCGTCTTCCTCGTGCTGCTGATCTTCGTCGTGCACAAGACGATGGAGTGGTCGATCACGTCCGAGCAGGCGCGCGAGCTCCTCGATACGGCCGGCAGCGTCGCCGAGGCGCAGGTCTATTTCAACCAGCATCCCGACCTCACGCTCGACGACACGGGCTACAAGAGTTCGAACGACCGTCTGTTCTTCTATGTCTTTGACGAGGACGGGCGTCTGCTCAATTTCGCGCGCGCCTCGTTCCGCATCGAGCCGTTCATCCTCGACCTCGTCAGCAAATGGGACGGGCAGGAGGACGAAGTCTCCGTCTATGGCCGCAAGAACGACAACGGGCAGGAGACGCGCGTCATGATGACGTCGAAAAAAGTCCAGGACGAGGACGGCACGATCCAGACCGTCTATGTCGGCAAGGACGTCACGGCCATGTACAACGGCATGCAGAAATCGACGTACGCCATGGGCGTCCTCGGCGTCATCGCACTGATTCTTGCCACCGTTTTCGGCCATATCCTTTCCGGGCGCGCCATGGTGCCGCTCAAAGAGGCGTATGAAAAACAGCGCCAGTTCGCCGCCGACGCCTCGCACGAGCTCCGCACGCCGCTCGCCGTCGTCATGGCGTCCGCGGACCTCTTGGAAAACGACCCGTCCATCACGTCGCCATTCCTCAAGCAGGTCATCGAGGACGTGCGCGACGAAGTCAAGAAGATGACGAAGCTCGTCAGCGACCTCCTGCTCGTGGCGCGCAGCGACAACAAGGCGCTGAAGCTCAAACCGACGAAATTCGACGCCGCGGAGCTGCTCGGCCAGACGGCCCGCGTCATGCAGCCGCTCGCTGAAAAGAAGCACATCACCGTCACGGCCGAAACGCTCGGCAAGCACGAAATCCAGGCCGACGAACAGAAAATCAAGCAGCTCATGCTGATCCTCGTCGACAACGCCGTCAAGTATACGCCCGACGGCGGCAAAGTCACGGTCGGCTTTGAAAAAGCCCCGCAGGGCCGCGTGCGCTTCTATGTCCAGGACACGGGCATCGGCATCGCGAAGGAAGATCAGGAAAAAATCTTTGACCGCTTCTACCGCGTCGACAAAGCGCGTTCGCGCGAAATGGGCGGCAACGGCCTCGGCCTCTCCATCGCGCAGGAAATCGTCGCCCTCCACCAGGGCACCATCCGCGTCGAAAGCGAGCCGGGGCAGGGGACGCGGTTCATTGTCGAGCTGCGGGTGAAATTCAAGGCGTGAAAGGAGTCGGCATGAAGCGAAAGAACCTCGATATTTCTTCCTATCTCATCATCGGCCCCGAAAACACGCATGGCCGCCCCGTCCCCGACATCGTCCGCGCGGCGCTGGTGGCGGGCTTCACCTGCCTGCAGGTGCGGTCAAAAACCGCGACGGCGCGGGAACTGCTCGCGCTCGTGCAGGCGTGTGCCGAAGTGCGCGCGGAGCTCGGGCTCACGGAGCGCGTCGCGCTCCTGATTGACGACCGGCTCGACCTCGTGCTTGCCGCAAGGGAACTCGGCACCCCCGTTGATGGCGTCCATGTCGGGCAGACCGATGTGCCGCCCGAAATTTGTCGCAGACTGCTCGGCCCCGAGGCCATCGTCGGCCTTTCAGCGCCGCGCACGGAGCTTCTGGAGTACATTCATACCGGCGACCTCTCCGCGATCGACTACCTCGGCGCCGGGCCGCTCCATCCGACCGATACGAAGCCTGACGCCGGCCTCCTCGCTGACGGCACGCGCCATCTGCGCACGCTTGATGAACTCCGCACGCTCGCCGCAGAAAGCCCCATCCCCGTCGTCGTGGGCGGCGGCGTCAAAAAAAGCGACCTGCCCGCGCTCAAGGGGACGGGGGTCGCCGGCTTCTTCGTCATTTCCGCCGTCGCCGGGGCAGAAGCCCCGGGCAGGGCGGCGAAAGAACTGGTGAATATCTGGAAAGAATCATAGGATGCAAAGCTCGCAACCTTGCAAGGCTCTCTCTCAGAGGGAGCTGTCAGCCGAATGGCTGACTGAAGGAGTAGTAGGGTGCTGTAGCCTGACAAAAAATGCGACTGTCGCAAAAACAGCCGCATTTTTTGTTACTCTTCCGCATAGTAGTGCTGTGTCACATCCATCAGGTCATACACAATCCGATGCGTGAAGTCCCACTGGTTGAAGTTCTCGCCCTCGCAGGCAAAGAGCGTGTTGTCCTGCACCCAGCAGGCGACGAACGAGGTGTCGCTGATTTTTGCAAACAGTGCCACGTCGTCGCCGAGCTTCAGCGGCTGCCACTGGACGGAATAGATGCCCGAGAGCGCCGTCGCGACGGTCTCTGCATCCTCTCCGTGAATGCTGCTGGCAAGCGCTGTGCGGATGGCGACGGCCTGCCGCTTCGCCGGGTCGCCATAGCGCGACGTGTAACGCATGTCGGCGACCGTGCCGTCAATGATGTACGCTTCCGTCAGCGCATAGCCCTCAGCGCGCGGCAGCACGAGCGGGCGGAAGCCGAGCACATGGCGCATCTCGCGATACGACGTATACGGCACCATCGGATTCGGCAGCTGTTCGGCTGGTGTTGCAGCCGGCGTTGCGGCTGGCGCAGCCGCCGTCGTTTCGGCGAGGATGTTTGACGATTCTGCTGCTGTATCTTCTGCAAATGCTGTGGCGGGCAAAGCTGTCGGGAGCACAAAGGCGGCAGCGAGGACCGCGGCCGGCCAGAGATGTTTCTTCAAAGAGGATTCCTCCTTCATGTCTGTGTTTATAGAAACTGTCCTTATTCTACCATAAATTCCATGAACTGCGGACAAAAAGGCGGGAATTTTTTGGAAAGAAACCGCTTTTGTTTGCAGAAATCAGCAGGAGTTTTGGAACAAATATCGAATAAAGAAACAAGATAAAAGATTGCATTATGTCAGTTATCCATATTGTCGCACTTTTTAGAACCGTTAAAACCTGGAGGTGACGTTCATGAAGGAAAGCAGATTCGACCATCGGCTCGACAGCATCCTGCGCGCGGCGCGCGTGCGGCTCATGGAACGTCTGCGCTATGCGTATTTCCACGGGCGCGTGCAGGAATACCTCGAAGAAATCCATCTCGCGCCCGGCCTCGCCCCGGTGCTGCTGCACGGCAAGCTGCTGCCGCTTGAGCGTGCGGCGGCGGACCTTTTGGAGCATCATATCTGCCATGCGCGGCGCAAAGGGTATCTCAAGAGCTACCTCGCCGAAGTGCACATGCTTGACATCCTCGTGCGGCACCAGCACATCCAGACCGTCCGCTGGGACCGCCCGAATCTCTCCCTCGTCCGCGCCTCGAACGAAGCGGCCTCCGTCGCCACTCCGCCCGACCCCGACCGCGTAAAGAGACTGCGCGCCGGCTTCCATGTGGTAAAGTAACGGGAAGGCTCCCTCTCAAATTTAAAAGTCAAAAAATCAAAATAATGTTTGACATTTTGACTTTATCGTGTATAATGAAATCAGAAACACGGAAAACCGCAAGACAACTTCGAACACGGGAGGGAATCATCATGGGAGAAGAAAAATATACGGCGCGGACGCTCGCGGCGCTGCAGGGCGCACAGCAGATTGCGGCCCTGCGCTACCATCAGGAAATCACATCGCTGCACGCGCTGTTCGCGCTGGCAAAGGAGCCGGAAGGGCTGCTGCAGACCATTTTTGATGACTGCGGCGTCGACCTCGGCATGCTGCGCTCGCGCCTCGAGCAGGAGCTCGCGAAGATTCCGAGCGTCAAGGGGCAGGACCGCCTGACGATGGGCATGGATATGGTGCGCGTGCTCGCGAAAGCGCAGGACACGGCGCAGGCCATGCACGACGACTACATCAGCACGGAGCACCTGCTGCTCGCGCTCGCGACGGACGGCAGCGAGGACGCGCAGAAGGTCTGCCGCGACTTTGGCCTCACGAAGAGCGCCATAAAGACTTCCATCCAGAAGAACCGCAAGCAGAATGTCACGACGGACAACCCCGAAGAAGGGTACAAGTCGCTCGAAAAATTCGGCCGCGACCTCACGGCGGCCGCGCGCGCGGGCAAGCTCGACCCGGTCATCGGCCGCGACGAGGAAATCCGCCGCACGATTGAAATCCTTTCCCGCCGGACAAAGAACAATCCGGTGCTGATCGGCGAGCCGGGCGTCGGCAAGACGGCCATCGTCGAAGGCCTTGCGCGCCGCATTGTCGCGGGCGACGTGCCGGAATCGCTCAAGAACAAGACACTGTTCTCGCTCGACATGGGCGCGCTCGTCGCGGGCGCGAAGTACCGCGGCGAATTCGAGGAACGCCTGAAGTCCGTCCTCAATGAAATCGTCAAGTCCGACGGCCAGATTTTGCTGTTCATCGACGAAGTGCACACCGTCGTCGGTGCCGGCGCGGCCGAGGGCTCCATGGACGCGGGCAATTTGCTCAAACCGATGCTCGCGCGCGGCGAGCTTCGCTGCATCGGCGCGACGACGCTCAACGAGTACCGCAAGTACATCGAAAAAGACGCCGCGCTCGAGCGCCGCTTCCAGCCCGTCATGGTCGACCAGCCAAGCGTCGAGGACACCATTTCCATCCTGCGCGGCCTCAAAGAGCGCTATGAAGTCCACCACGGCGTCCGCATCCGCGATGCCGCGCTCGTCGCGGCCGCGACGCTCTCGGACCGCTACATTTCCGACCGTTTCCTGCCGGACAAGGCCATCGACCTCGTTGACGAGGCGGCCGCGAAGCTCCGCACGGAAATCGAATCCATGCCGGCGCCGCTCGACGAAGTCCGCCGCAAGCTCATGCAGCTGACCATCGAGGAACAGGCGCTCAAGAAAGAGACCGACGCTGCCTCGAAAGAGCGCCTCGAAAAGCTCGAACAGGAAAAGGCCGAGCTCGAAGCGAAGGACAAGGAACTCAAGGATGCCTGGGAGCAGGAGAAGCAGGGCATCCTGCGCGTGCGCGCCATCAAAAAGGAAATCGACGCCGTGAACAGCGAGATGGAGACGGCCGAGCGCGCCTACGACCTCAACAAGCTTTCTGAACTCAAATACGGCAAGCTGCCCGAACTCCAGAAGCAGCTCGCCGAGCAGGAAGAGGAAATCAACAAGAAGTCGAAAGACCAGCGCCTGCTCAAAGAAGAAGTCGGCGAAGAGGACATCGCGAGCGTCGTGTCGCGCTGGACGGGCATCCCCGTCACAAAGATGCTGACGGGCGAGCGCGAGAAGCTGCTGCACCTGCCGACCGTGCTGCACGAGCGCGTCGTCGGCCAGGATGAAGCCGTCGAGGCCGTCAGCGACGCCATCCTGCGCGCACGTGCGGGCGTCAAGGACCCGAACCGCCCGATCGGCTCGTTCATCTTCCTCGGCCCCACGGGCGTCGGCAAGACCGAGCTTGCCAAGACGCTGGCCGAGGCCCTGTTTGACGACGAGCGCAGCATCATCCGCATCGACATGTCCGAGTACATGGAGAAGCATACCGTCTCGCGCCTCATCGGCGCGCCTCCGGGCTACGTCGGCTACGACGAGGGCGGCCAGTTGACCGAGGCTGTGCGCCGCCGTCCGTACAGCGTCATCCTGCTCGACGAAATCGAGAAAGCGCACCGCGACGTCTTCAACGTGCTGCTGCAGATCCTCGATGACGGCCGCCTGACGGATGGCAAAGGCCGCGTCGTCAATTTCAAGAACACGGTCATCATCATGACGAGCAACCTCGGCTCGCACGAAATCCTCAACAAGTCGTACGACGAGGCGAAAGGCGCCGTCAAGGACATCCTCAAAGACTACTTCCGCCCCGAATTCCTGAACCGCGTCGATGACATCATCATGTTCCGCGGCCTCCAGAAAGAGCAGGTCAAAGCGATCACAGGTATCCTCCTGAACGACCTCAAAGCGCGCATGGAGCGCCAGACGAACATCTCGCTCACGTGGGACGATGCAGCCCTCACGGCGCTCGCCGATCAGGGCTTCGACCCGAACTTCGGCGCCCGTCCGTTGAAGCGCCTGATCTCCCACAAAGTCGAGACCGCCCTCTCGAAAGAAATCATCCGCGGCGAAGCCGGGGATGGAGATACCATCAATATGGGTTACGACGGGACAGAGTTCACATTCGAAAAAGCATGATTTCGAGGCCGAGCCCCCCTCTTTAATTTCGAGGTCGAGCCCCCCTCTTTGAGGGGGGAGGGCCACAAAGTGGCAGGGGGTGTCCCCTGCACATCATAACAAAAAAACTAGGCGTGACTTCCGCGGATGCGAAAGTCACGCCTAGTTTTTTATTTCCCTGGCAGAATCTCGATCCAGTACCCATCCGGGTCGGCGATGAAATAAATTCCCATCGCGAGATTCTCATAGCAGATACAGCCCATGTCCTTGTGATGCGCATGCGCAGCGTCGAAATCATCGACCGTCACGGCGAGGTGGAACTCGTTTTCGCCGAGGTCATAAGGCTCCTTGCGGTCCTTGAGCCACGTGAGTTCGAGCTCATGCGGCGTCTGCCCGCCGTCGCTGAGATAGACGAGCGTGAAGCCCGGCGTCTCCATGCGGTGCGACTCCGTAAAGCCGAGCGCCTCCTTGTAGAACGCGAGGCTCTTTTCGAGATCAAGGACATTGAAATTGTTGTGGGCGAACTTGAATTTCATAAAAATCTCCTTTCAAACCAACCCTCAGCCCCCCTCTCAGAGGGGGGAGGGCCACGAAGTGGCAGGGGGAGTCCCTTGCAGGGCAAAACAATTAGCACGTCATATTCTTCCGCGGGTGCGAATTTTTGAAAAACGCCTCCATATCTGCTATCATAGAGGACAGAACTTAGAATTTGCACGGAAGGACTTTGAGAAAGCCATATGGAACCGAACATCAAAGAAGTCAAGCGCGAACTGACGAAGCTCCGCAAGGAGATCCGCCATCACAATGACCTCTATTATAATGAAGACAACCCCGAAATCTCGGACTACGAATACGACCAGCTCATGCTGCGCCTCAAGGCGCTCGAAAAGCAGTACCCCGAGCTCATCACGAAGAATTCGCCGACGCAGATGGTCGGCGGCCGCGCCATGCGGACGGCCGGCGTCCTCGTGAAGCACGACGTCCCGATGCTCTCGCTCGCCGACGTCTTTTCGAAAGAGGAAATCTATGCGTTCGTCGAGGAGCTGCAGCAGGCGCTCAAGGATCCGGAATTCGTCGTCGAAGAAAAGATTGACGGCCTCTCGATGGCGCTCCGCTATCGAGACGGCAAGCTCGAACGCGCCATCACGCGCGGCGATGGCATCGTGCAGGGCGAGGATGTCACCGCGAATGCGCGCGTCATCGACGATGTCCGGCAGGAGCTCCCAGATCCGTTGCCGTATTTCGAGATTCGCGGCGAAGTCTATATGGAAAAGGCCGCGTTTGACCGCGTCAACGAGCGGCAGGAGCTTTTGGGCCTCAAGCCGTTTGCCAATCCGCGCAACTGCGCGGCGGGGACGCTGCGGCAGCTCGACAGCCGCATCACGAAGGAACGCCACCTTTCCATGTTCGTTTTCAACCTCCAGACGGCCGAGGGGCGGACGTTTTCGACGCACACCGAGGCCTACGACTACATGCACGCGCAGGGCATCAAGACCATCCATGACTACCGCGTCTGCCACACGGCTGACGAAGTCTGGCAGGCCATCGAGGCCATCGGCGAGAGCCGCGGCGACCTCGCCTACGACATCGACGGCGCCGTCGTGAAGCTCAACAGCCTCGCGGATCGCGAAAAACTCGGCGCGACGAGCAAAGTGCCGCGCTGGGCCATCGCCTACAAATACCCGCCCGAGGAAAAGGAAACTGTCATCCGCAAGATCGAGCTTTCCGTCGGCCGCACGGGCCGCATCACGCCGACGGCCGTCTTTGACCCCATCCGTCTCTGCGGCACGAGCGTCGAACGCGCGACCCTCCACAACCAGGACTTCATCGACAGCCTCGACGTGCGCATCGGCGACACCGTCCGCGTCTACAAATCGGGCGAAATCATCCCGAAAATCAAGGAAGTCGTCAAGGAGAAGCGGCCGGAGGGCACGACGCCATTCCGCATCGGCGACACCTGTCCTGTCTGCGGCTCGCCTGCGCTGCGCGAGGCCGACACCGCCGACATCCGCTGCCAGAACCCGAACTGCCCGGCACAGCTCGAAAACCATCTGCTGAACTTCGTCGGCCGCACGGCCATGGACATCAAAGGCTTTGGCGAGGCGGCCATCCACGGCCTGATCGAGCAGGGCTACCTTCGTAACATCGCCGACATCTACCATCTGCATGAACACCGCGACGCACTCATCGAGAGCGGCCTGATCGGCAAGGAGAAGAACACGGACAAGCTGCTCGCCGCGATCGAATCCAGCAAAGAGAATGATCCCGCGCAGCTCGTGACGGGCTTCGGCATCCCGGGCATCGGCCGCGCGGCCGCCCGCGAGCTCATGCGCGCGTTCCATTCCATCCCGGCGCTGATGCAGGCTGAGGAAGCGGCCATCCTCGCCGTGCGCGACATGGGCGAGATCAGCGCGAAAGCCATCACGCGGTTTTTCGCCGACGAAGAAAACCAGCGCGAAATCGCCGACCTCGCCGCACAGGGCGTCTGCATGGAAGCCGAGGCAGCGGCGGCAGGGGACGAAAAACTCGCCGGCAAGACGTTCGTCATCACCGGCACGCTCCCCACGCTCGGCCGCAAGGAATGCGCCGCCCTCATCGAATCCCACGGCGGCCGCGTGACAGGATCCGTCTCAAAGAAGACCGACTACCTCGTTGCCGGCGAAGCGGCGGGCAGCAAGCTGGCGAAAGCACAGGAACTCGGCATCGAAGTCATTGATGAAGATGCATTGAAGGACATGATTAGCTAACGTGTCATTTATATTTTGGTATTTTTCGTGCCTGTGTCTTGCTTTGGGTGGGGGGGTGTGCTATTATAATGGACAGATAAGGAAGGGAAGAAAATACCTCACCATGGATGAAAACAAGATTATACTCATTGTTTACAAGCACGACGAGGCAGCATATCAGCGGCTTGCAAAGCAGATCACTTTATTGCAGCCGCCAGTGCTTCACGGGCGTCTTTTGACGATCGAACTCGCTGCGGTCGCTGGAACAGGCAACAAGGCTGCGGCTTACAATGCTGCCATGGAGCAGAGCGATGCTCGTTACAAGGTTTATCTCGATGACGATATTCTGTTCCTGCATCCTGCACTTTTGCAGATGATCGTGCAAGCATTCGACACGACAGAACGTGCTGGCATGATTGGTATCTGGGGATCGTCGCTGCCTTTGCACGGTGATTTCCGTCATGCGCAGAAAAACTATGGGCATTATGTCTGGCGTGACCCACAGAATGGAAAAAACCATCATGTGTTTGGGGCACCAGGCGTGTGGTTCCAGCGGGTGCAGGCCGTGGATGGTTCCTGCCTAGCGACGTGCGTGGATGTTCCTTGGGACGAGGAAGTGGACGAAGCATTTCTCGCGACGGCGCATGCCTGCGCGTTACGGGCGAAAGGCTGGGAGACGTATGTCCCTGTCCGTTTGAAACAATCGATGGCGTTCATTGCCACGCATCCTTCCGCATACTTTTCCAAGGAACAGGAAGTTTTCGAGCAGGCGCGCAAGGGATTCCTCTCGCGTTATCAGAAACAGCTCTATCCTCTAGTCAGCATACTGATTCCCGCATACAACCAGCCAGAGTTCTGCAAAGAAGCTTTGGAAAGTGCGTTGAAGCAGGATTATCCGAACACCGAGATCCTGATTGGCGATGACAGCACGGATCAGCGTGTTTATGAAGCACTTCGTCCACTGATTGAGACGCATGACAATATCCACTATTATTACCGTGGCAATCTGGAAGGGGAGGATGCTTCTAAGAACGTTCATTTTTTATTGAATGAATGTCATGGCGAGTATGTCAACCTGCTCTTTCATGATGATTTGATTTATCCAAACAAGATTTCGAAGATGATGGCGTATTTCGCAGAGGACGTGGATCAGGAGATTGCTTTCGTGACCTCTCGGAGGGATTTCATCAATGCAGACGGCGGTTCGCTGGGGGAAATTCCGGGCTATGGCGGCGTACAGGATGCCGCATTCAACAGCTGGAAGCTGTGCCGCAAGATGCTTATGTACCAAGAGAATTTTATCGGCGAGATGAGCACTGTCCTATTGCGCAAATCTCTGCTCTGGCAAAAAGACGCATTCTGTGTAGGGAGATTTTGTGGGTATCAAGAAAATTCGATGGGAGACATCTCGACCTGGCTGGAATTGCTAAAGGATGGACGTACGTGCGTCTTCTTGAATGAGAGCCTTAGTGCATTCCGGGATCATCCGCAGCAGAATACGCATCAGCCAGACACGTTCTTGCTCAGTTATCTAGACTGGCTGAACCTCTTGGTTTTGGCGCATATCCATCAAGTTTACCTTGGAGATGAGGATGCGTTTCGAGAAGCTTGTCGCAACTGGGACAAGCGCAGCCGTCAGCGACAGGCGTTTTTGCAAGAGCATGTCTCAGCTGAACGACAGCCGTTGCTGGATATCTATCTGCAGGAAATGGAGGCAGTAGAAGCGGGTGATTTTTCTCAAGTGATTCAGCTCTGCCGCCAATATATGGTATCAGCGGGGGCCGTGTCCATGGGAAATTGATTCATTATACTCAAGGAAAGAAGTCGGCTGGCAGGAGGCGTTCGACATGGAAGAAAATAAGATCGGGCTGATCATTTACAAGAAGCAGGACGCGGACGACCAGCTCTTGATGGAGCAGATCAATGCGCTGAAGATTCCATTCATTTCCGGGAGTCCGGCAGAAGTCGAGATCGTCACGGTCGCAGGTGATGGCAATCGTGCGGCGGCGTACAATGCCGGCATGCGGCAGTGCCGGGCAAGGTACAAGGTCTATCTGGATACCTCCCTGATTTATCTGCATCCTGATTTGCTGCAGGTTATCATGCGTACATTTGAGTTGGTGGATCACGCGGGCATGGTCGGGGTCTGGGGGTCGTCCCTGCCGTTAGATGGTGATTTCCGCAAGGCAAAGCGCCAATATGGGCATGTTGCATGGGCGGATGCAAATGGCAATGTGAAGCATATGGTCGGCGATGCCGCTACGTTCTACCAGCGCGTGCAGGCTGTCGATGGCACCTGCCTCGCGACATGTGTCGACCTGCCGTGGGACGAAGACGTCGATGAGGCCTATCTGGCGACGGCGCACGCCCTCGCGCTTGCCCGGCAACGTTTCGGCACGTACGTGCCCGTGCTCATGGATCATCAGATGCTGTTCATCACGACGCAGCTGCCTGCACACTTCTGGCCGGATTCCCCGGCATTCGAGCGGGCGCAGCAGAGATTCATGGCGCGCTATGCCGAAATAATCCAGCCGCTCGTCAGCATCATGATTCCCGCGTACAACCAGCCAGAATACTGCCGCATCGCACTCGAGAGCGCCCTCGCGCAGGACTATCCGCGCATTGAGATCCTGATCGGCGATGACAGCACGGATCAGCGCGTCCATGAGGCCATCGCGCCGCTCCTTGCCCAGCATGAAAACATCCAGTACAGCTACCGCGGCAACCTGCCAGGCGAAGATGCGATGAAGAATATCGATTTCCTGCTCAACGCATGTCATGGTGATTTCGTCAACCTGCTGTTCCATGACGACATCATCTATCCGACGAAGATCTCGAAGATGATGGCGTATTTCGCAGAAGACATCGATGAAGAAATCGCTTTTGCGACATCACGGCGTGCCTTCATGGATGCTGAGGGCAGATCCGATGGCGTGTATGGCGGGCTGGGCGGTTCGCACGATGCGGTGTTCAGTGGGCGGCAGCTCTGCCGCAAGATGCTCCTCTATCAAACGAACATCGTCGGCGAGCACAGTACCGTCCTCTTGCGCAAGTCGTTGCTCTGGAGGGGGCAGGACTACAAGATTGGCATCTTTTATGGCTACGCGGATCCATCCATGGGCGACATCTCGACATGGATGGAGCTCCTGCGGGACGGGCATACATGTGTCTTTCTCCATGACGTGCTGAGTGCCTTTCGCAACCATCCTGCACAGAATACGTATCATCCGGACACCATGTTGCTTTGCTACCTTGACTGGCTGAATTTTTTCGTACTTGCGTATCTGCATCGGATGTATCTCTTCAAGAAAGAAGAGTTCGTTGCTTGCTGCAAAGAATGGCGAAGGCGCTACGAGCCATGTCAAAGAATTGTTGCAAATATGACTTCGCCTGCGAAGAAAGCAGCACGGGATGTGTATCAGCAAGCGCTTGCAGCCATCCGCAGAGAGGATTACGAAAGCGTCATCCAGCTTTGCATCAACTATATGGCATCGACAGGGGCGGATCCGAAAGAGTTCTTGAAGGGTACGGACGATCAATGGAACGCTTGAAAAAGAGGAAGAATTATGCAGGTCAATAAATATGTTTTCCAGTCCCATGGCGACGAACGCGGGCAGCTCGTCGCGCTCGAAGAGTTCCGCGACATTCCGTTCCGCATCAAGCGCGTCTACTACATGTACGACACGCAGCCCGGCGTTGTGCGCGGCAAGCATGCGCACAAGTCGCTCGAACAGATCCTCGTCTGCATCCACGGCAGCTGCAAGATCAAGCTCGACAACGGCTATGAGACGAAGATCGTGCCGCTCGAAAAGCCCTATGAGGGCCTCTATGTAGCAAACAACATGTGGCGCGAGATGTACGACTTCTCCGACGGCGCCGTCCTCATGGTGCTTGCCTCGGAGCTCTATAACGAAGACGACTATATCCGCGACTACGATGAATTTCTGAAGATGGTGAAAAAAGCACATGAAGATTGATCTCGCTGTGCTCGGGCGGCAGTTCGAGCTCTATCAGGAGGAATACGAGGCCGCCGCGCTGCGCGTGCTGCGGAGCGGCTGGTACGTGCTCGGCCCCGAGGTCGAGGCGTTTGAGCAGGCGTTCGCGGCCTATGTCGGGCGGAAATACTGCATCGGCGTCGGCTCGGGCCTTGACGCGCTGACGCTTTCCGTGCGCGCGCTCGGCATCGGGGCAGGGGACGAAGTCATCGTGCCTGCCAATACCTACATCGCGACCGTCCTCGCCATCACGGCGAATGGTGCGACGCCGGTCTTTGTCGAGCCGGATGATTGTTTCACGCTCGACGCTGCGCGCATCGAAGCGGCCATCACGCCGAAGACGCGCGCCATCATGGTCGTTCATCTCTACGGCCAGGCCGCGCAGATGGACGCGATCTGCCGCATCGCGAAGGCGCATGGCCTGCGTCTCGTCGAAGACTGTGCCCAGTCGCATGGCGCGAAGTTCTCCGGCACGATGACGGGCGCGTTCGGTGACGCGGGTTGCTTCAGCTTTTACCCGACGAAGAATCTCGGTGCCTTCGGCGACGCCGGCGCCGTCGTGACGGATGACGAAGAGCTCGCGGGGACGCTCCGCATGCTGCGCAATTACGGCAGCGAAAAGAAATACCACAACAAGATTCTCGGTGTCAACTCGCGTCTCGACGAGCTCCAGGCCGCACTGCTCCGTACGAAGCTCGGCCATCTCGCAGACCTCATCGCCGAACGCGAGCGCATCGCGGCAGCGTACCTCTCTGGCATCCAGAATCCCGCCATCCGCCTGCCAAAGCAGCGTGAAAATGCGAACCACGTCTGGCACCAGTTCGTCATCGAGACGGAAGACCGCGACAGCTTCCAGCAGTATCTCGCAGGCCACGGCATCCAGACCGTCATCCACTATCCCATCCCGCCGCACCTCGCCGAATGCTACCACTACCTCGGCCACAAAGAAGGCGACTACCCCGTCGCCGAGCGCATGGCAAAGAGCGTCCTAAGCCTGCCGATGTTCAATGGCATGCGGGAGGACGAAGTGCAGTATGTGATTGATATGGTGAATAAGTATTAAGAACGCACATTTCAAGCCCCCCTCTTTGAGGGGGGACGGGCCGCGTGAGCGGCGGGGGGAGTAGTCGGGTGCTGAAGACTGGCAAGTAGGCAGAACGAAGGGAGGCCGTTGCATGTATACGAAAATGCCGATTGGTATGGATGATTTTGCAGAAGTGCGAAAGAACTATTATTTCGTTGACAAAACGTCGTTTCTCTGCGAATTTCTGAAAAAGCATGCGAAAGTCACCCTCTTCACGCGTCCGCGCCGCTTCGGCAAGACGCTGACGCTCTCCATGATGCGCTATTTCCTCGATATCGAAGGCGCAGAGGAACATCGGCCGCTCTTTGACGGCCTGTCCATCGCAGGCGACCCTGATGCCACGGCCGAGCAGGGGACACGCCCCGTGCTGTTCCTCACGCTCAAAGGCTGGAAAGGGCTGACCTGGGACATCCTGCAAGTGCGCGTGCGGCAGCAGATTGGAGACCTTTTTAGTGCGCACGATGTCCTCCTTGCAGATGATCTCAAAGCGTATGACCGCCGGAAGTTCCAAGAAATCCTGGACAGGACGGGAGATTTTGCCGCGCTTTCCGATGCGCTCGCCTTCCTGCTTCGCCTCATGGAAGCACACTACGGCAAGAAGCCCGTCCTGCTGCTTGACGAGTATGACGTCCCCATCCAGTCGGCCTGGGAGCATGGCTACTATGATGAGGCCATCGACTTCTTCCGCGAATTCTATTCTGCGGCGCTCAAGACGAATCTTTCGCTCGACTTCGCTGTCATGACGGGCGTGCTGCGCATCGCAAAAGAGAACATCTTTTCTGCACTCAACAACCTGAAAGTCGACAGCGTCCTCCAGATGCAATATCCGGAAGCGTTCGGCTTCACGTTGGCAGAAGTGGAACGGATGGCAGGGGAGCTCGGCCATCCGGACAAATTGCAGGAACTCCGCTACTGGTATGATGGTTATCGGTTCGATGGGCATGAAATTTACAATCCCTGGTCTGTCGTAAATTATTTCGATCGTGCCTGTACGCCTGCGGCTTACTGGGTCAATACCTCAGGTAACGCCATTCTTGCCGAGCTCATGAAAAGCGCGGATCGCGCGCATTTCGAAACGCTCGACACGCTGCTTCGTGGCGGCACGGTATCGGCTTTCTTGGAAGAAGGCGTCATCTACAGCGACATCGGTGAAGATCAGGATGCGCTCTACACCATGCTCTGCACGACAGGCTACCTCACCATCGACCATACGGACAGTGTTGCAGGCGAGACCGAATATGTCCTGCGCCTGCCAAACCGCGAAATGCGGACGCTGTTCCGTCAGGAAATCGTGAAACGCTACCAGAAAGGCTTTGGCAAATCGGCGCTCGTCGCTCTCATGCGCGCTCTCCTGCGCGGTGACGCGGAACGCGTGCAATATGGATTTGAAAGCTATTTGGAAAAACTTGCGAGTTTCTACGACACTGCGAAGGGGAATGAAGCCTTTTATCACGGCTTTGTTCTCGGCATGACGGCCATTCTCGTTCCAGCGTACGATGTGCGTTCGAACCGCGAATCCGGCCGCGGCCGCTACGATCTCGCAGCAATCCCGCTGGAGAAAGGCCGGTCAGGCTTCCTCCTTGAGTTCAAGACAGCGGCAAGCGCAGAGGAACTCGAAGCCAAGGCGCAGGAAGCCCTCGCACAGATTGAGGAAAAAGATTACCTCGCCGATTTCCGCACGCGAGGCGTCGAGAACGTCCATCGCTACGGCATCGCGTTTTGCGGGAAAAAGGTGCAGGTAGCGTATCAGGAATGAAGGGAAGATTCATCATGAAACTGCGGACGCTTTGCGAAAATGATGCGAGCGGTATGCTCGAATGGATGCATGATTCTGCGGTCAATCAGTATTTCCGCGCTCCTTTTGCACAGATGACCATAGAGAATGCACTTTCGTTCATTCAGGGGGGCAGGATGCTTCTGCCCGTCATTATGCCATCTGCGATGACAAGGATGTCTATCAGGGAACCATCAGCCTGAAGGAGGTGGACATGGAAAATGGCACGGCGGAGTATGCCATCGTGCTGCGGCGGCAAGCCTAGGGCAAGGGCTATGCCAGCTTTGCAACGCGCGAAATCCTCCGCATCGCCTTTGAAGAGCTGGGCCTTCACAAGGTGTATCTGAACGTATGGAAAGAGAACGCGCATGCTGTGGGATTCTATGAGCATATGGGATTCCGACGCGAGGGCGACGCCAGAGAGCAGATCGTCCTGCACAAAAGGCGATGCGACCTGTTGTGGTACGGGATGCTGCGACGGGAGTATCGCAGTTTATACGGCAATGTGTGAAAGGATTCTTGCTTTCTCGTTCCAATGACGAAGACAGCCTGGCAGGCTGTCTTTTTATATATGAAGAGGAGAACGACAAGTGCGAGATAAACGAAAAGAAGTATTGTGTCTCGAAGGGCGCGGTGTCAGAATGGAAGAAATACAGCCCTGTTATTTCGAGCAGGTCATTCGATGGCGCAACGACACCGAGCTGAATCATTTTCTCAATCAACCATGGATTTTGACGATGGAAAAGGAAAGAGCATGGTATGAGAAATATCTGAACGATCCAACGCAAGGCTTTCTCATCATGGTAGACAAGAAAGATGGAACGCCGTTCGGGACGCTCGGCTGGACGGATATGGATTTCGAGCGACGACAGTGCATTTCCGGGCGATTGTTGCTTGGAAATCCAGCGTATCGAAATTCCGGCCAGCTTCTCGAGAGTTTTTTCCTTCATAGCGACTATCTGTATCAATTCGTCGATTGCATGTATGCGCACATCGGTGTAAAAAATCGTAAGGCGCTGCATATCAATCGTCTGCTTGGATTTCATCCAAATGAGGCGGAAATACAATATCCGGCAGAACTTTTTGTAAAAGGGAATCACGCACGCCCGCAAGTTGAATACATGCGGATGCGTCAGGAGTATGAATGCATAAAAAAAGAAAAATTTGCGGGCGTTCTGGACATCCTTTATGAAGAATAAATCTATGAAAATGCACATATGGGAGGAAAAGTAATGACAGAGCAGGAATTTTTGACAAAGATGAAGGAAGATATCTTGGATACAGAAGAGGAAATCACGATGCAGACCCAGCTTGGGAATATCGAGGAATGGGATTCGCTAGCGTTCGTGAGCTTCCTCGCGATGGCAAAGCTCACAACGGAGAAGAAAATTGAGAAAACCAGCATTCAGTCGGCGCAGACGGTGCAGGAATTATACTCGCTTCTCTCTTGATAAGGAAGCAGAATGAAAATGCATGTTTTCGATAGCGTGCATATTCGGCAAATTGTGTGTTTTTTTATGTCGGTCTTTCCATATGGATGTAGCTGACGGATTTCTCACAGACGGAATTTTCAGGAGCAGATGTATTATGAACAATGTTGCATTTGACTTCACAGGCGAACGCTATGTCGTAACGGGCGCATCATCAGGCATGGGACGGCAAGTAGCAATCGAACTTGCAGAAGCTGGTGCCGAAGTGCTTGCAATCGGACGGAATAAGGAGCGCCTTGCAGATGTGCAAAGTCATGCGCCGAAATTGATTTATCCTGCGGTTTGCGATGTCTGTCATCGTGAAGAACTCGAAAACGTCCTTGCATCCTTTGTTGCATCGCATGGAAAACTGGATGGCAGCGTTCATGCAGCAGGCATCGTGGAGTATACGCCACTCCAGTCGTACGATCCTATACTGGCACATCGGATTATGGAGACAAGTTTTTGGGCAGGCATGGAGCTTTTACGACTCGCGACAAAAGCGAAATATGGAAATCGCGAATCCTCGAATGTCCTGTTTTCTTCCGTCTCAGCAAAGGCGCCGGTGCGCGGGAAAATGGCATACGTGGCAGCGAAGGAAGCAGTAAACGCGGCTCTCAGGGCGGTTGCAAAAGAAATTTGTCGAAAAGGCCATCGTGTCAACAGCGTCATGCCAGGCTGGGTGGAAACGCCGATGACGGATGCAGCAAAATCCGATGGAACTGATATGGACCTGATTACCGGACGAACTTTGCTGGGATTCGGAAAACCAGAAGACGTCAGCGGCATAGTGCTCTTTCTTTTGAGTAGCCGCGCCAGATGGATGACAGGAGCATGCATTCCGGTAGATGGTGGTTATCTTGCATAAACGAAGGTGTTTTTTTGAAAGCATACATTACGAAATTGGCAACGGCAATCCCCGCAAAGCGCGTGGAGAATCCTCCCGGACGCTTGAGGAAGAAGACCGGCATTGCAGCGCGGCATATTGCATCCGATGGGGAAACTGCGGCTGACCTGGCATACCGGGCAGCAGAAAACTTGCTTTGTACGAGCGATTGCCGCGAAGCTATCGATTTTTTGATTCTCTGCACACAATCCCCAGATTATTTTCTTCCGCCGACGGCATGTATCTTGCAAGACCGTCTGGGATTGCGAAAGTCGTGTGGAGCA
Source organism: Selenomonas sp. (assembly GCA_022773585.1). GTDB lineage: Bacteria > Bacillota > Negativicutes > Selenomonadales > Selenomonadaceae > Selenomonas_C. Next base: position 36,390 of record JALEZZ010000022.1, read on the forward strand.
TTTGATTTCGATCTTGGCTGTTCAGGCTATGTCTATGGTCTCGGTATTGCGAAAGGCCTTATCGAATCGGAACAAGCGGAGCATGTGCTTCTCCTGACATCGGAGACGTATAGCAAATATATCCATCCTGAAGATAGTGCGACGTTGCCGCTTTTTGGTGATGGAGCAACAGCAACGCTTATCGAGGCTGTCGATACGAATTCTTTCGGAATTGACGGCATTGTCTATGGAACAGATGGTAGCGGAGCAAAAAACCTCATCGTTCCTGTTGGCGGACAGCGCCATCCGCATGCGACGACAGAGGTAGAAGAGACGCGGGATAAATATGGCAATGTCCGAACGAATCGAAACCTTTTTATGAGCGGTTCCGGTATCATGAACTTCGCGCTTGATGTCGTACCGAAAGCTCTGGAGGAGATTCTCTCGAAGACGCATCTTGCAAGGGAAGATATCGATTATTATGTCTTTCATCAAGCGAATCAATTCATGCTTCGGTATTTGCAACAGGAATGCAATCTAGAGGGGATGCCTTATTGGAACAATGTTGCTGAGGTCGGCAACACGGTATCGAGCTCTATCCCGATTGCACTTTTTGATCTTTTGCGGAATCATGATGGAACATCGTTGCGTCATGTCTTGCTGATGGGGTTCGGCGTCGGGCTTTCTTGGGGCGGCTGTGTTGTTGACCTAACAAGGATGAATCGCAAATAAAGAACTAGGTTTAGTTGGCAGAGTTGCTGAGCCTCGTTCTTTTATTCTATCTTCTCATAGCAGCGCCAGCACCTTCGGCTGGAGTTCGGCGGGGATTCTTTTTTATCAAGCCGTTTACGCATCGGCAGATGGCGGCGTGCATGAAATATAAGATTCTTAATGAACAAATTTTGGATGGATTTTATCGTCTGAGTGAAGATTTTCCAGAGTATGGATCGGAGATTTATGCTGTTTGTCGAATGAAGACAGAATCGAAATCTTAAAAGAGGTGTTGGTAATGAATCTCCAGAAAAACTCGGTAGAATTGCTGTTCCATCTGGCAGCAGGTGAACTCACGGAGGAACAGCTGAAAGACTACAAGTATCTGAACCTTTTGGAACTCAAGGAACTCGCCGCACAGATGCCCATCAGCAGCGAGGCGTATGTTGCGTTGCGCCAGTGGCTGTTCACGCTGATTGCACATCATCTGGTCGGCCTGCATCGGAAGATCGTTGTGGGCATCATGGGAGTGGAGTCCAGCGTCTGGATCGGGGATGAACTTTATCATTTGCTGGATCGTTCCGAGACGTTCGTTCCATACGTCTTTTCTCTACGTGCTCGCACGCAGCCAAAGGAAGAACCAGTCAACCAGAAAACGTATGAGGCTTTCAATCAGAACATCCGGCAGAAAGGCATGCGGCTGGTCGAAAACTTTGATTCTGAGGCGCAACGAGAATACACATGGGACGAGCTCCCCGTCCATCCAGACATCTGTATCTGGTTGCTTCCGTGGATGTTCCTGTTTCAGGGCGACCTGCGCGTCTGGAATTTTCCACTGACGACGCTGCATACGCTGATTCCTTACGGTTATCCTTGTACGTCTGACACTGAGCATACATTTGATGCCACGTATTACAATCAGCAGCTTCACAATCTCGCCTGGCTGATTTTCTTGGAGTGCAAGGCTTCACGGCCATTGGCGGCGCGCTATTGTTTCAGCGGGGATGCGAACTGCCGCTATACGGGCTATCCGAAGATGGATGCTTTCTTCGTGCCGGAGGCGGGGGAGAAAGCGCCCTGGGACGAGCTCTTGAAGGAGAATGGCACGCCGCAGGCGAAGAAGATCATCTATTCGCCGCATCATTCCATGCGCAAGGAAGACATGCTCACATTTTCGACGTTCGAAGCGAATGGCCGCTGGATGCTGGAGCTCGCGAAGAAGTATCAGAAGGAGACGGTCTGGGTTTTCAAGCCGCATCCGCAACTGGGCATCAAGGCCATCCGCTATGGCGTGTTCCGCGACCAGCAGGAGTGGGAGGCGTATCTGGCCGAGTGGGAAGCGCTGCCGAATGCGACGGTCCAGCTGTCTGGCCCCTACCACCGCCTGTTCCAGGAGTCGGATGCCATCATCAATGACAGCGCTTCGTTCATGGTGGAATACTTGTTCGTCAACAAGCCGATGCTGGAGCTGCGTCGGCCGGAGCAGGCATTTGACGAATTCGGCCAGATGGTTCTGGAGATGCTGTACCAGGTCGACGGCAAGGACACGGCAGGCATCGAGCGCTTCCTGCGGGACGTCGTCCTTGACGGCAAGGACACGAAGCGCGAGGAGCGTGCCGCATTCTTTGCAGAGCATCTCGACTATTATCACGAGCTCGGCCATACTGCGGCCGAGAATGTCTATGGAACGCTCTACGCACAGCTCCTCATAGATGGCGGCGTGCAGCCCTGAGCTAGTGTTGCAGTTTTGACAAAAGTACATAGAAACAAGACGGGGTGACTGCCAAGCGGAATGCGGCAGTCACCTCGTCTTGTTGAAAGGGACCTCACAGCTGTTCCAGCACTTTTGCACGGAGCTCCATCGGGACGGAGACGGCCTCTACGGCCTGCTGGGCGGTCAGCTTCATGTTCTTCATGATGTTGCGTGCAGATGCTGCCCAGGTCTGTATCGTGCCCTCGGCTCTGCCGCGCGCTTCACCTTCGGCTCTGCCGCGCGCCTCGCCTTCGGCTCTGCCGCGCGCTTCGCCACGTGCTTCAATCTGGTCTAAAAGAATTGATCTCATCGTCATCGACGCTCCTTCCCCTATAGCATCTTTTGCTTCTTTGAATCGGACATCTTCTGTCAAGAGAGCCATCAAATCCAGCATTTCCTTTGCATGTCGGACATATTCTTCGCTGGGGTGGTACTCTTGCTGCTTGCGCATCTGGCTGAAATATTCCGCAACCATGCGGAACGGATTTGAAAATTTTGCAATCACGTCATCGGGGAGCCATGCAATCTCTATGACGTTGATTTGGTAGTCACTGACATAGGGTTCCAGTCGTTTCGGGATCTGAAAGCATTCCTTCAAGCGGAGTGGCTTTTTCCAGTGTTGTTCCCATCCGAAATAGAGCACGACCGTGACGACGGGATACGCATTTTGTCCTTCTTTTAACGGCAGCTGGTTCCTGTATGCTGCGCCGTCATATCCCATGATGCGGAGGGGCATCGTCTGATCGATGGCTGACTGGTTTTCCAGTCCGAAGAGAGCAAGGCGGAGTTCGTTTCCTTTCCAGAGCTTCGCGACGTCGCGTTCCTGTTCGCGGAGCCGACCATCTGCATTTCTGCCATCGGCTCACCATCCCTTCTTGCGTCTTATTTTACAGGGATTTTGTTTGAAAAGCAAGATGCCTGTTTTTGAGAGGGGGTGCCTTGTCCTGCTAGGACGGCTGTGCTAACATATGTGATAGATGTTAGGCGCGTGGTGCGCTGTTCTCAGTCGACGGAGGCGTAAGCGGATGACGAAAGAAACACATTTCATCTTCGATCTTGATGGTACCATCACGCAAGAAGAGACCTTGCCGCTCATCGCCAAGCATTTCGGTGTCACCGAAGAAATCAAAGCGCTGACGCAGCAGACGGTGCTCGGAAAGATCCCGTTTGCAGAATCTCTTGCCTGGCGCGTCCGCATCTTGGGGGCGCTTCCTGTTGACGAAGTCGCGTATCTGCTCGCCCGGGTTTTGTTGCATGAAGGTGTCGTGCAGTTTGTTCATACGCACAGGGAGCAATGCAGCATCGCGACAGGGAACCTCCGGCCATGGATTGAGAAGCTGGCGGCACGCCTGGGATGCGCTCTCGATGCATCAGAAGCGGTCAGCGAGAACAACCGTGTGGCAAGCCTCAGGCATATCCTTTGCAAAGAAACTGTGGTGAAGCGTTATCAAGAACTCGGTCATCGTGTCGTATTCATCGGCGACGGCAACAATGATATCGAGGCCATGCGCGTGGCGGATCTTTCGATTGCTTCGGCACTGACGCACGACCCTGTGCCGGGCGTGCTGGCCGTGGCTGACCATCTCGTATGGGACGAGGCGGCCTTGTGCAGACAGCTCCGTCAGTTATCCTGAGCTGTGCGGGCATCGGCTCGCGCCTCGGACTCGGCAAGACAAAGGCACTCATCGACATCGGCGGCAAGACGCTGATTCATTGGTAGCTCGCCCTGTTCCGCGTTGTCGAAGATGTCCGAGGACGGCGTCTATGTCAGGGCGGACGAGACGGGGCAGGTTCTTTCGTTCTCACGGAGCGAGGGCGATTATGAATGAATGTCTTTCACAAATAGATAGATTGTTAGCACAGGGGACATTCTGTATTTCGCGGGGGTTGGTCAACCTGTTCATGGGTGACGGTCAACGTGTCGGGCGATGACAACTCGTAAAGCCGCGAAACCCTAGTGTTTTCGCGGCTTCACGGGATTTTTCTTGCTGGCGTGTGACGGGCGTGACGGGCATTTGCATTTGTTTTGCGAGAAAAACGGGAGCATAGGAAAAAGTTTTGATTTGACCGTCACGCCCGTCACCAAGATGTCTTCCAACGCAGAAAATCCCCATCGACACCAGATGGTATCAACGGGGACGAGGTCAGATTTCCGCTTTGCAGTTGTCTTTGCCGATGAAAGGGACCTCACAGCTGTTCCAGCACTTTTGCACGGAGCTCCGTCGGGACGGAGACGGCCTCTACGGCCTGCTGGGCGGTCAGCTTCATGTTCTTCATGATGTTGCGTGCAGATGCTGCCCAGGTCTGTATTGTACCTTCGGCCCTGCCGCGAGCTTCACCGCGAGCTTCACCGCGAGCTTCCCCACGTGCTTCGATCTGATCTAAAAGAATGGATCTCATCGTCATCGACGCTCCTTCCTTTACGTTTTCCTTTGCTTCTTTGAAACGGATGTCTTCGGTCAGCAGTGCCATCAATTCCAGCATTTCCTTTGCATGCCGGACGTATTCTTCGCTGGGATGGTACTCCTGCTGCTTGCGCATCTGGCTGAAATATTCTGCAACCATGCGGAACGGGTTTGAAAATTTTGCAATCACGTCATCGGGGAGCCATGCAATCTCGATGACGTTGATTTGGTAGTCACTGACATAGGGTTCCAGTCGTTTCGGGATCTGAAAGCATTCCTTCAAACGGCGCGGCTTTTTCCAGCGTTGCTCCCATCCGAAATAGAGCACGACCGTAACGACGGGATAAGCCTTTTGTCCATCTTTTAATGGCAACTGGTTCCTGTATGCTGCGCCGTCATATCCCATGATGCGGAGCGGCATCACCTGGTCGATAGCGGATTGATTTTCGAGTCCGAAGAGCGCGAGCCGGAGCTCGTTCCCTTTCCAGAGTTTCGCGACGTCGCGTTCTTGTTCGCGGAGCCGCCCATCTGCATTGTAGGTCGATCGCGGCAGGACATCCGTCAGTTCATCTGGACGGATGGCCTCGTCGCCTTCGAAAAGCCCAACATTCAGGATGTTTGCAAATACGTCAGCATAAGCAAGCAGCTGCTTTTCAGCGATATCCTTTTCTGCCATCGAATCACCGCCCCTTCCTGATTCTTATTTTACATGGGTTTTGTGGAGAAAGCAAGACGCGGATATCTGATGTTTCAGCTTGCTTTTTTCGTGATTCTTTGCTAGACTGAAGAAAATTGAAGATGTATTCCACTAGGGGAGCTTTTGCTGAGAGACGTTTCGTCGACCCTTGGAACCTGTCGGGGTAATACCTGCGTAGGGAAGTGGCACGCGTTTGACGTCAGACGGGGTACCACCGTCTGGCGTTTTCTTCTGTATCTTCGAAAGCACCTGTGGCAGGAGAAATGGCATATGTTGCTGCAAAAGAAGCCATGAATGCAGCCCTCCGAGCGGTTTCCAAAGAAATTTGCCGGAAAGGCCATCGCGTCAACAGCATCCTGCCTGGATGGGTGGAAACGCCGATGACGGATGCAGCGAAATCCGATGGGACAAATATGAACCTGATGACCGCACGGACCTTATTGGGATTTGGAAAACCGGAGGATGTCAGCGGAATGGTGCTCTTTCTTTTGAGCAGCCGTGCTCGCTGGATTACAGGCACGAGCATTCCCGTGGATGGCGGTTATCTTGCGTGAGCTTTGTAGGAAGATAACAGCAACGGGATGGTATTTTCTTTGAAATCGAGGGCGATTTTTTGAAAGCATACATTACGAGATTGGCAACGGCAATTCCTGTGCAACGTGTGGAAAATCCGCCGGGGCGCATGCGGAAGAAGACAGGAATTATTGCAAGGCATATTGCATCGGATTGTGAAACAGCAGGTGATCTCGCATATCAGGCAGCAGAAAAACTGCTTGCTGTGACTGGCTGTCGCGAATCCATTGATTTTTTGATTCTCTGTACGCAGTCGCCGGATTATTTCCTTCCGCCGACCGCTTGCGTCCTGCAAGATCGATTGAGATTGAGGAAGTCGTGCGGAGCGTTTGATTTCGATCTCGGCTGTTCAGGCTATATCTATGGTCTCGGCATTGCGAAAGGTTTTATTGAGTCTGGACAGGCAGAGCATGTGCTTCTCCTGACATCAGAAACATATAGCAAGTACATCCATCCTGAAGACGGTGCGACGTTGCCGCTCTTTGGCGACGGTGCAACAGCGACGCTTGTAGAGGCTGTTGATGCAAATTCATCCGGCATTGATGGTCTTGTCTATGGGACAGATGGCAGCGGAGCAAAAGATCTCGTTGTTCCTGTCGGTGGACAGCGCCATCCGTATGAGACGACACCGACGGAAGAGTCAAAGGACAAGTATGGCAATGTCCGAACGAATCGAAACCTCTATATGAGCGGTTCTAGCATCATGAATTTTGCGCTCGATGTCGTACCGAAGGCCTTGGAAGAGATTCTCTCGAAGACGCATCTTGTCAGGAATGACATCGATTATTATGTTTTCCATCAAGCAAATCGATTTATGCTCCAGTATCTGCAGCAAGAATGCGGGCTGGAGGGCTTGCCGTATTGGAATGATGTCGCAGAAATAGGAAATACAGTATCGAGCTCGATTCCCATCGCGCTCTGCGATATGATGCAGGCGAACGCAGGCAGAGAATTGCATCATGTCCTGCTCATGGGGTTCGGCGTTGGCCTGTCATGGGGTGGCTGTGTCGTAGATCTGACACATATGCGCACGAAGTGCTAGCGACAATTGGCTGTACAACTGCAACAGGGATTTTCCTCATCTGGAAAGCAAGGAAAGCAAAAGGAGCTGCGACACCATTTCGGTATCGCAGCTCCTTTTTGAGCTTCTGATATTTTGCGCAAAAGATCAGAGAGCGCGCTCGACCTTGCCGGAACGGAGGCAGCGCGTGCAGACGTTGATGCGTTTGACCTCGCCGTCGACGATCGCGCGGACGCGCTGGATGTTCGGCTTCCAGGAACGCTTCGTCTTCAGGTGGGAGTGGCTGACGTTGTTGCCAGCGAGCTCGCCTTTGTTGCAGATTTCGCAAACATGTGCCATGTCGGTACACCTCCTTGCTTTTCTTTCTTTGAAATCTGGGTTTTGATTTCAGTTTGTCGGTGGGGAGCCGCGGCTCCCGCACACAATGAGTGTATTATAGCATAACGGCAGAGGGGATGCAAGTATTTTTGCTTGACAGCGGGGGTGCAGGCGGGCAGGAAGGGTTGGGACAATTGTTTCATAGGAGTTTTTAGCTGAATTTGTTTGAATTGCTTGTAATTTATCCGGAATCCTGATAAACTGATAAGACAGGGAACATGTTGTTGAAAGAGGGATGCCCTATGGAAATCATGAGAAGCCGACGGGGGGAGTCGCTGGCGACGTTTTCGATGCGGGCGCACCGCCGCGCGAAGGGAATGGCGGTCGTGCTGTTCCTGACGCCGCAGGACTGCCTCGCGGAGGCGGCGCAGCGCATGGCGAAGGCGTTCCCCGAGAGCGTGACGCTCGGGCTCGAGTCCGTGCGCATCTTTGACGGCGACCATCTCGACGAGGATTGCATGATGCTGTTTCTTTTCGGGAAGGACGATCCGGACATCCTCGCGGATGCGATGCTGCTCGAAAACATCAGCGAGGCGCCGGTGCAGTACGTTCTCGAGGTGCAGCGAAAGGTCTGCGGGCTCGGCGTGGCGAATCTCGATACGGTCTGCCTGGAGTTCTGCACGAACAGCGAGGGGAAGCTCGTGACGACGCTGACGGCGATGCTCGCGCCGCTCGGCGTGCCGCTTTTCGGCGGGTCGGCGTTCCATACGGATGCGCTGACGGATCCGGAGACGCGGTTCCAGGTGGCGTACCAGGGACGGACGTACGAGGATGCCTGCATCGCGCTCTTTCTCAAGAATCTGCATGGCCGCGTGATGCTGTTCCGCGAAATCTTCTACGGCGTGCGGCCGGGGGCGCCGATGCATCTGGCGACGAAGGTGGATCTTTCGACGCGGCGGCTCATCGAGCTCGACGACCGCCCGGCAGCTGACGTGTACAGCGAGGAAACGGGCATCGGGCGCGGCAAGATTCTCGAGCACGTCCTCGACCGCCCGATCGGGCGCATGCTCGGCAGCGAGGTGTTCGTGATTTCCATGCGCGGCGTGGAGCCGGATGGCGCGGTGGACACGGTGAAGACGGTGAATCTCAATGACGCGATCTACATCCTCGATTCCGAGGACTATGACCGCATCGCATGGGAGACGGCGAAGCGCATCTGCACGACGGTGCCGCACCGGATGTTCGTTTTCACGGTGGAATGCTTTCACCGCTACCAGTTCTATGAGCGGCACGGCATCACGGAGCAGGCGGTGCAGAAACGGGCGGCGGCGCTCGGGCCGTATTACGGCGTCATCAGCGGCGGCGAGCAGCTGCGCGGGCAGAATTCGAACCAGACGGGGTTGTTCCTCGTATTCGAGGGAAAGGAAGGAACGATTCATGAAATCGAGTGACGAACATCTGTCGCCGGGGGAAAAGGTGTATCCCCTGAAGTTCCTCTGTGATTATGTGATGCAGCGGCGCGAGGAGCTGACGAACTACGAGACGCAGGATCTCAAGGAAGCCATCCAGATCATGCAGCATCTCGAAAGGCTCGTCGGGCGCATTGATGCGGAGTGCAGCGGGGGAAAGGCGCAGGTTCCGCGAGAGGCGTTGCTCGCGGCGCGCAAGGACCTCGTGGAGATGCATGATGCCGTGGAGCGGCATCGGCGCCAGCTGACGAAAAAGGGCCTGATTTTCGAGGACATGAGCCACATGCTGAAGCAGGCGGAGCCTCTGATTCACCGCATGGTGTTCTATGACAGCCTCGTGAATGCCTACAACCGCTATTTCTATGTGTCATACAGCACGGAGATGTTCCATTCGTCCAAGGAGCATGGCGGCCTGTCTCTGGCGTTCTTCGACATCGACAATTTCAAGCAGTACAATACGGATTTCGGCCATGAGACGGGCGATCTCGTGCTGCAGCTCGTCTGCGACCTGATCCAGCGGAAATTGCAGTGGACGGAGGGGCTGTACCTCATCCGCATGGGCGGCGACGAGTTCGTGATCCTCGACGAAGGAGTCATGGATTATGCGGCGTTTCTGCGGCTGCTGTCGGACATCCGTCAGTCGATCGTGGATGACCGGTCGATTCATGGGCGCGCGGTCAGTATCAGCATGGGCGTGGCGAATGCGGCGAAGGATGGCGCGGAAAGCACGTGGGATCTCTATCGCCTTGCGGATGCGCGGCTCTATCGCGCGAAGAATCTCGGCAAGAACCGCGTCGTCGATACGGGTGATGAGACGAAGGAACCCGTGGGCGCTGCGGCGCTGGCTTCGTCTTCGGATGAAAAGGAAGCAGAAAACGGGGTGCTCCTGTGACGGCAGAGATGGCAGAGATGGCAGGAACGGAAGAGATGGCTCCGGCAGCGGGCGCGGACGGCGTCGTCTGGCTGGCCATCAATGCGAAGTATTCGCATACGTCGCTCGCCGTGCGGTATCTGCGCGAGGCTGTGCCGGGTTCGCGCATTCTCGAGCTCACGATCAACGACTACCTGCTGCCGACGCTCGGGGCGGTCTATGAAATGCACCCGCGCGTGCTCGGCATTGCCTGCTATATCTGGAACATCGAGCGCGTGAAGGAGCTGCTGCAGCTGCTGCCAAAGGCGCTGCCGGACTGCACGATCCTCTGCGGCGGGCCGGAAGTCTCGTATGAAGCAGACCTATTTATGAAAGCGTTTCCCATGGTCGATTACGTTGTGCGCGGCGAGGGCGAGGAAGCTGCTGCCGCGCTCTGTAAGCGGCTGATGGAAGGAAAGAGCGGTGCGGGCATCCCGGGCGTGGCCTGGCGAGGAGCGGACGGCACCGTGCACGAAGGCGCGGCCGTCGTCGTGCCGGAGCTTTCGGCGCTGCCGTTTCCGTACCACGAGGAAGAGATGGCGGACATCCGCGAGCGGATTCTCTACTATGAGACGAGCCGCGGATGTCCGTTTTCGTGTGCCTACTGCCTGTCGTGCGCGACGGCGGGCGTGCGGTACCTGCCACTGCCGCGCGTGCTGCAAGAGCTCGCGTTCTTCGTGCGCGCCGATGTCCGGCAGGTGAAGTTCGTCGACCGGACATTCAATGCGAAGAAGGCGCATTTCCTGCCGATTCTCGAGTACATCGCAGGATTGCCGTCGTCGTGCCGGACGAATTTTCATTTCGAGGTGGCGATTGACTACCTCGACGACGAGGTGCTCTCCGTGCTCGCGCAGATGCCGCGCGGCCGCGTGCAGCTTGAAATCGGCATCCAGTCGACGAATGAAGAGACGCTGGCCGCCGTGTCGCGCGTGAACCACTGGCAGAAGATTGCGAGCCATATCCGGACGATTCTCGGTTTCCGCAATATGCATCTCCATGTCGATCTGATCATCGGCCTGCCGGGCGAGGGGATGGCGTCGTTCCATCGGTCGTTCAACGATGTGTTCGCGCTGCGGCCTGACGCGCTCCAGCTCGGCTTTTTGAAGTTCCTCAAAGGCGCGGCGATGATGGGGCTCGTCGAGCGGTACGGCTACGAATACATGCCGATGGCGCCGTACGAGGTGCTGCGGAGCGATGCGCTGACGTATGGAGAAATTCGCTGGCTGCATACGTTCGAAGACGTGTTCGAGCGGTATTACAATGCCGGCCGCTGCCGCACGGCGACGGCGTGGCTGACCGAGCGGTTTGCAGGCGGCGATGCATTTTCGTTCTGGCAGAGGCTCGCGGACTGGTGGGAGGTGCAGGGCTATCACCGCAGGAATCATGCCGTGCGGAAGCTTTACGCGTATCTGCTGGCGTTTGCAAAGAGCCTTGGCGCGGGGAAGGGCGACCTCGTGCGGCTCGATGCGCTCCTGCGCTGGGACGCCATCCGGAAAGAGGGCGTCAAGGCGTTTCCTGAAGGGCTGGCGTGGAGAAGGGAATGGCGCGACAAGGTTCTCGTCGAGGTGTTTCCGATGGATATTGTTGCACTGGTAGAAGGACGCGCCGCCTCAAAGGTCGAAACAGCCGTTTCCTGCAAGGAAATTTGTGTATACATGTCCACACACTGTTGACAAAATTATCCATAGCGCATAAAATGAACTGTAAAGCAGCGTTGCTTTGAACATCGGCCGCGGATGGCCGGGGGCGACGCTGTTTCTTTTTGAACGGAATGATATGTGGGGAGGAATTTTCATGGATGTATCGGCGCTCTTGGCTGCGGTCAACAATTTCGTCTGGGGCCCTGTGATGCTGGCGCTGCTCGTCGGCACGGGCATCTTTCTGACGATTCGATTGAAGTTTCTGCCGTGGCGCAACCTCGGCTATGCGATCAAGATGGTGTTTTCGAAGCGTGACAAACACGCGGGCGACATTTCGCCGTTCCAGTCTCTGATGACGGCGCTGTCGGCGACAATCGGCACGGGCAACATCGTCGGCGTCGCGACGGCCATGGTGCTTGGCGGCCCGGGCGCGCTCGTCTGGATGTGGATTGCGGCGGCGTTCGGCCTTTCGACGAAATATGGCGAGTCGGTGCTCGCGGTCAAGTATCGTGAGACGAACAGCGTCGGCGAAATGGCCGGCGGCCCGATGTATGCGATGAAAAACGGCATCAACAACGGTTTCGGCCGTCTGCTGGCCGTGTTGTTCTCCCTGTTTGCTGTGCTCGCTTCGTTTGGCATCGGCAATATGACGCAGGCGAACTCGATTTCGGCAGCGCTGAATTCGAGCTATGGCATCCCGACATGGGCGGTCGGCGCCGTCATTACGCTCGGAGCGCTCAGCGTCCTCGTCCGCGGCATCCGCCGCATCGGCCTCGTGTCGAGCATCATCGTGCCGACGATGGCGGTGTTCTACCTCATTGCCTCTGTCATCGTCATCGTTGTGAATTTTGATGCTGTGCCGGCGGGCGTCGAACAGATGTTCGCCATGGCATTCTCGACGGAGTCCGTCGCAGGCGGCATCGGCGGTTCCATCGTCGCTTCCATGCTGACGGCCATGCGCTGGGGCGTTGCGCGCGGCGTGTTCTCGAACGAGGCCGGCCTCGGCTCCGCGCCGATTGCGGCAGCGGCCGCCCGCACGGACCATGCGTCCCGCCAGGGCTATGTCAACATGACGGGCACGTTCTTCGATACGATGATTATCTGCATGCTGACGGGCCTCGTCATCGCTTCGTCCGGTATGCTCGGCACGGTCGACCCTGAGACCGGCAAGCTCGTTTCGGGCGTCCAGCTGACGATTCTCGCGTTCTCGACGGTGTTCGGCACGTATGGCAAGCTCATTGTCTCCATCGCCATCGCGCTGTTCGCGTTCTCGACGATCCTCGGCTGGGAGTACTATGGCGAGAAGGCGCTCGAGTACCTCATCAAGGCGCGCCCCGTCATCATGGGCTACCGCGTCCTGTTCTCGCTGATCACGTTCGTCGGCGCAACGACGACGCTCGAAATCGTCTGGAACTTCTCCGATACGATGAACGGCCTCATGATCATCCCGAACCTCATCTGCCTGATCTGGCTCAACAAGGACATCGCGGACGAGTGCTTCGAGTATGAGAAGGAAGTCGTCGTGCACGAGAAGAATGGCGAGGTCATCGACTACGCGCAGAAGACGGCGTAAAAATTTATGTTCAGATAAGGGAGTCTTAGCATGATTATTTTTCCTGTGTTTTCCGAGCTTGAAAAGAAGCGTGACGAGGTCAATGCGCATTTCCACAAGGAGACGGAGCCGCAGCTCATCGAGCGCGTGCAGCAGTTCGGCTTCGTGCCGGTGCAGCCGGGCGATATGCAGCACATGCTGCTGAAGGAGTCGAGTACGCAGAACGAGTATCTGCTGACGTTCCGCCCCTATGAGATCCGCGTGGAGTTCTGCCATGTGAAGACGCAGGAAAAGCTGCTGATCTGCGAAATCAGCAATTTCGCCCTGAGTGCCCATACGATCATGAACATCCTGATTGCCTCCATCGACAGCTGGCTCCAGTACGGCGTCGTCTACGACTACCGCAAGGCGCAGGAGTTTGGCAAGGAGACGAAAAAATAATCTTTCGCTTCTAGTTTTCTCTGGTTCCTTATGTTAAAATGAATTGCACAAATCCCATGTACATTCCGTGCATGGGATTTTTTAGCAAAACTGCGAGGAGAGTGGGAAATGGAAAAAGAACTGCTGCGCCTGGAGCGCATCAAAAAATCGTTTGACGGGAGGAAGATCATCGAGGATCTCGACCTCACCATTCATGAGAATGAGTTCGTGACGCTTCTCGGGCCTTCGGGGTGCGGGAAGACGACGACGCTGCGGCTGATCGGGGGCTTCGAGCTGCCGGACAGCGGCCGCATCTTGTTTGATGGCAAGGATATCACGAAGCTGCCGCCGGAGAAGCGGCAGGTCAATACGGTGTTCCAGAAATATTCGTTGTTCTCGAATATGGACGTGGCAGAAAATATCGCGTTCGGCCTCCGCATCAAGGGGAAGTCGCGCGAGTATATCAAGGACAAGATTCATTACGCGCTGAAGCTCGTGAACCTCGACGGATACGAACATGCCGATGTGACGGCGATGTCGGGCGGGCAGCAGCAGCGCATCGCGATTGCGCGCGCCGTCGTCAACGAGCCGAAGGTGCTGCTGCTCGATGAGCCGCTTTCGGCGCTCGACCTCAAGCTCCGCCAGCAGATGCAGCGCGAACTCGTCAAGATCAAGCGCGAACTCGGCATCACATTCGTTTTCGTGACGCACGATCAGGAGGAAGCGCTCTCGATGTCGGACACGGTCGTCGTCATGAACCAGGGCTGGATCCAGCAGATCGGGACGCCGGAGAGCGTCTACAACGAGCCGGAGAATGCGTTCGTGGCGGACTTCATCGGCGACAGCAACATCATCGACGGCATCATGGTGCGCGACAAACTGGTGCACCTCCTCGGCAAGGACATCCCGTGCATCAATACGGGCTTTGGCGAAAATGTCCCCGTCGATGTCCAGATCCGCCCGGAGGACATCCAGATCACGGCGCCCGAGGACGGCCAGTATCAGGGCGTCATCAAGTCGGTCGTGTTCAAGGGCACGGTTTATGACATCACAATCGAGGCGGCGGGTTTCGAGTGGCTCGTGCAGACGATCACGGGCCATGAGGCGGGCCGTGAGGTCGGCCTGCAGCTCGCCGCGTCGAACATCCAGATCATGGCGAAACCGGCGTCCGAAGACGAGGAGGCGGCGAAAGATGTTTGAGTCGAAGCGGCTCGGCCGCCTGCTGCTGGCCCCGTTCTCGCTCTGGGCTCTGATTTTCGTCGTACTGCCGCTGTTCTTCGTGCTGTACCACGGCCTGACGGACGAGGCGGGTGCCTTTTCGCTCGCGAATCTCGGCGAAGTCTTTTCGTGGGAGTACATGGCGGCGCTCGGCCTGTCCGTGGAGCTCGCGCTCGTTTCGACGGTGCTCTGCCTCGTCCTCGCGTACCCGCTCTGCATGATCCTGACGTCGATGAAAAAAGGAAAAATGGTGCTGATTTTCGTGCTGTTTTTGCTGCCGCTCTGGATGAATTCGCTCTTGACGACGATGGCGTGGCAGACGATTCTCGAAAAGAACGGCCTCATCAATCTCGCGCTGTCTGCACTGGGGCTCCCAACGCTCTCGCTCATCAATACGCCGGGCGCCATCGTCATCGGCATGATTTACAATTTCCTGCCGTACATGGTGCTGCCGCTCTACGTGTCGCTGTCGAAAATCGACAAGAGTGTCATCGAAGCGGCGCGCGACCTCGGTGCGGGCTGGTGGCAGACGTTGCGGCGCATTCTCGTGCCGCTGACGCTGCCGGGCATCGTGAGCGGTTCGACGATGGTCTTCATCCCGGCACTCACGACGTTCGTCATCAGTGCGCTCTTGGGCGGCAACAAGGTGCTGCTCGTCGGCAACATCATCGAACAGGAGTTTACGGCGGCCTATGACTGGCAGCTCGGCAGTGCGCTCTCGATGGTCTTGATGGTCTTCATCCTGCTCAACATCGCGCTCGAAGCGTTCTCCGACCAGAAAGATCAGAATGAGCAGAAGGCGGCCAGAGGGAAGGGGGCGGCGTGATGGAAAAAGTCAAAAAAGCCTATCTCGGCCTCATCGTGCTGTTCCTCTATGCGCCGATCTTCGTCCTGATCGCGCAGTCGTTCAATGCGAGCCGGTACCGCGGCCATTGGACGGGGTTCACGACGGAGTGGTATGCGAATCTGTTCGAGGATGCGGACATGCTGGCGGCGTTCCTCAACACGCTGTCCATCGGCCTGACGGCGGCGCTCTGCGCGACGCTCCTCGGCCTCGCGACGGCGCTCGCGCTCAGGGCGATGGGGCATCGGACGCGCATGACGGTGCGCGGCCTCGCGAATGTGCCGCTGCTCAATGCGGACATCGTGACGGGGATTTCGCTGATGCTGCTGTTCCTCGGCCTCGGGCTGCGGCTCGGGTATGATACGATTCTTTTGGCGCATATCGTCATCTGCCTGCCGTATGCGCTCCTCTGCATCCTGCCGCAGGTGCTCGGGCTCGACCGCGTCTACTACGAGGCGGCCGTCGATCTCGGCGCGACGCCGTGGCAGGCGTTCCGGAAGGTGCTGCTGCCGGAGCTTTATCCGGGCATCGCGGCGGCGTTTTTGCTGTCGTTCGCGATGTCGGCCGATGATTTCATCGTGACGTATTTCACGAAAGGCGCGGGTATCGACACGCTGACGACAGCGATTTACGCGCAGCTGAAGCTCGGCGTCCATCCCGAGATGTATGCGCTTTCGACGCTGTTCTTCGTCGGCGTCATCGCATTTGTGGCGCTGCTCTTGGGCAACTATCGCGCGCTCAAAAAGCGGCGCGGACGGCTGGAGGTGTGAGCGGATGAAAAAAATTCATTTTTTGCGTCTGCTGGCGCTGGCCGCAGCGTTCGCGCTCACTATTTTTTCTGCCGGTTGCGACAGCTGGGGCGGGGACGACGAGGAAGCTGGCGGCGAGGACACGCTTTACATCTACAGCTGGGGCGACTACCTCGACGAGGATGTCATCGCGCAGTTCGAGGAGGAAACGGGCATCCATGTCGTCCTCGACACCTATGATACGAATGAGAGCATGTACCCGCGCGTCAAAGAGGGCGCGACGACGTACGACCTCATCTGCCCGTCGGACTACATGATCCAGAAGATGGAGCAGAACGACCTCCTGCAGCCGCTCGACTGGACACAGCTGCCAAATGCGAAGGAATATATCGGCAGCGACTACCTGAAGCAGGCCGAATCGTATGACCCCGGCAACCGCTACAGCATCCCGTACTGCTGGGGCACGGTCGGCATCATGTACAACACGAAGATGGTCGACGAACCCGTGGACAGCTGGGAGGTTCTTTTTGACCCGAGGTACAGGGACAGCATCCTCATGCAGGATTCGGCGCGCGATGCCATCATGATCCCGCTGCGCATGATGGGCGTCTCGATGAATACGACAGACGAGGCGGCGCTCACGAAGGCGCGCGATATGCTGCTCGCACAGAAGCCGCTCGTGCAGGCTTATGGCGTCGATGACATCCGCGACAAACTCGCGGGCGGCGAGGCGGCGCTCGGCGTCATCTATTCGGGCGAGGCCATCAACCTCATGGAGGCCAATCCCGACCTCGCGTTTTGCGCCGCGCCGAAGGAGGGCACGAACCTCTGGATGGACGGCTGGGTCATCCCGAAGAACGCGCAGCATGTGGAAAATGCGCACAAATTCATCGACTTCCTCTGCCGCCCGGACATCGCGGCGAAGAATTTCGAGGCCCTCGGCTATTCCACGCCGAACACCGGCGTCCAGGAACTCGTCGAAGACGATATGGAAGACGACGCCATCGAAATCGCCTTCCCGCCGCCCGAGGTGTATCTCGGACAGGAGACGTACCAGTACCTCGGCGAGGAGATGGACAAATTGTATACGAAGCTGTGGCTGCAGGTGAAGGTGGAGTGAGGCATACTCGCTGCGTCGCTACCCTCTCAGCTTCGCTTTGCTCAGCAGCTCCCCCAGAGGGGAAGCCTTGGCACTTGACGTCCTCGAAAATTCTAGTACAATGTAGGGTGTTCTAGGATTTTTGGAGGGACGTTTCCATGAGAAATTCGATTCTGGGAAGACGCCTCTTGGCGCCTTTCCTTTTTTTGTTGGTCTTGGTGCAGTGCGCGGCGGCGCTGGCGGCGGCGCCGGAGATTTCGGCGGACGCGGCCATCGTCGTTGACCGCGGCACGGGGGCCGTGCTCTATGAGAAGAACGCGGACAAGCGCGAGTACCCGGCGAGCATGACGAAGATGATGACGTGCCTGCTGGCCATCGAGAGCGGGCGCACGGACTCCATCGTCCAGGTCAGCCCCGAGGCGGCCGACGTGGAGTGCACGCGCATGCGGCCGGGCGACCAGGTGCGCATGGGCGACCTCATCGAGCAGATGCTGCTGATTTCCGACAACGGGGCGGCGACAGCTGTCGGCGAGTCGGTCGGGCAGGGTGACATTGATTACTTCGCCGGCCTGATGAACCGCCGCGCAGAGTCGCTCGGCATGGCGTCCACGCATTTTGTCAACGCGAACGGCATGCCGGACAGCGACCACTACACGACGGCGCGCGACATGTCGAAGCTCGCGGAAGCGGCGTTCGGCAATGACAAGTTCCGCTCGATCGTCGGGACGAAGGAGGCCAACATCTACTATGTGAAGCCTGTCGGGCGCGTGGAGCACTGCGTCAATACGGACGAGCTGCTCTGGAGCTATCAAGGCATCGTCGGCGGCAAGACGGGCTGGACGAGTGCGGCAAGAGGCTGCCTGACGGTCGCGGCCGACCGCGGAGGACGCGAACTCATCGCCGTCGTGATGCATTCGGATGACGACGAGAGCCGGTTCCAAGAGGCAGCAGAATTACTCGATTATGGCTTCGCAATGGATGGTGAATGAGTTTGGCTACAGCACCCGACTACTCCCTCAGTCGCCCTTCGGGCGCCAGCTCCCTCTAGAGGGAGCCTTTCTTTTTTCGTATGCCAAGGAAAAATCCTTGACATGGGGGGATGGATTGCGTATAATAGCCTTTGTCAAGGGTTCTGCCTTGGCAAATGAATCCTTTCGCAAGATTGCAGGTGGGCAGCATGGAACAGTTCCTGTATCTGTCGGGGCTTTTTGATCTGTATGGAGCCCTGTTGACGCAGAGGCAGCAGGACTGCCTGCGCCTCCACCTCTACGAGGATTTTTCCTTGTCGGAAATCGGCGAGGAGCTCGGGATCTCGCGGCAGGCTGTCTATGACAATATCCACCGCGCGGAGGCCGCGATGAAGTCGTATGAGGCGAAGCTCGGGCTCGCCGCGCGCTATGAAAAGGAGCGCCGCGTGCTCGCCGGCGTCGACGAGGACATCGCGAAACTCGCGGACGGGGCCGATGCGGCCGCGGTCGCAGACATTCGTGCGCGCCTCGCGCCATTACTCGGGCGCGAGAGGGAGGGACTGACGTGATTTTTGAAAGCTTATCCGACCGTTTGCAGCAGACGTTCAAGAAGCTGCGCGGTCACGGCAAGCTGACGGAGGACGATGTCGACGAGGCGATGCGGGAAGTCCGCATGGCACTCCTCGAGGCCGATGTCAATTTCAAGGTCGTCAAGAACTTCGTCAAGACGGTCAAGGAACGCGCCATCGGCCAGGAAGTCCTCGAGACTTTGACGCCGGCGCAGGTCGTCATCAAAATCGTCGATGAGGAGCTCACGGCGCTCATGGGCGGCACGCAGAGCCGCATCAACATGAGTCCGCAGCCGCCGACAATCATCATGATGGCAGGCCTGCAGGGCGCCGGCAAGACGACGTCGGTCGGCAAGCTCGGCCTCGCGCTCAAGAAGCAGGGCAAGCGCCCGCTCCTCGTCGCGGACGACATCTACCGCCCGGCCGCCATCACGCAGCTCGAAGTCATCGGCAAGCAGCTCGGCCTGCCGGTTTTCAAGAAAGAGGACTGCAAGGACGCCGTCGAGATTGCAAACGAGGCGGTCGCCTTTTCGCAGTCGCACATGAATGACGTCATCATCATCGATACGGCTGGCCGCCTGCAGATTGACGAGAAGCTCATGCAGGAGCTCCGCGACATCAAGAGCGCCGTGCATCCGCACGAAATCCTGCTCGTCGTCGATGCGATGACGGGCCAGGAAAGCGTCAATGTGGCGAAGAGCTTCAATGAGACGCTCGGCCTCGACGGCGTCGTCATGACGAAGCTCGACGGCGATGCGCGCGGCGGCGCGGCGCTTTCCATCAAGGCCGTGACGGGCGTGCCCATCAAGTTCGTCGGCCTCGGCGAGAAGCTCGAGCCGCTCGAACCGTTCCATCCTGACCGCATGGCTTCGCGCATCCTCGGCATGGGCGATGTCCTGTCGCTCGTCGAAAAGGCGCAGCAGACGTTCGACGCCGAAGAGGCGCAGAAGATGGCCAAGAAGCTGCGCAAGGACGAGTTTACGCTCGATGATTTCCTTTCGCAGATGCAGCAGGTCAAGAAGCTCGGGTCGCTCGAGAACATCCTCGGCATGATTCCCGGCATGGGCGGCCTCAAGAAGCAGCTCGAAGGCCAGGACATCGACCTGAACGGCAAGGAAATGCGCCAGATCGAGGCGATCATCCATTCGATGACGCCGAAGGAGCGCGCAGACATCTCGATCATCAACGGCAGCCGCCGCAAGCGCATCGCGCAGGGCTCCGGCACGCGCGTGCAGGATGTCAACAAGCTGCTGAAGCAGTTTGGCGAGATGAAAAAGATGATGAAAAAGATGAAGAAAATGAAGGGCAAGAAGGGGATGCCGAATCTCGGCGGCCTCGGAGACCTCGGCGGGCTAGGCAAGCTCGGCGGGCTCGGCAGCAAGCTCCCATTTTTCAAATAATTTATTTTTGATTTCAAGGAGGTGAATGTTTCATGGCAGTGAAGATTCGTTTGAACCGTCTCGGTGCAAAGAAGAACCCGTACTATCGCATCGTCGTTGCGGATTCCCGCGCACCGCGTGATGGCCGCTTCATCGAGATCCTTGGCAACTACGACCCGTCCCAGACGCCGGCGCTTGTCAATGTCGATGAGGAGAAGGTCCTCAGCTGGATGAGCAAGGGTGCTCAGCCGACGGATACCGTCAAGTCGCTCCTGTCCAAGCAGGGCATCATGACGAAGTTCGCAGAGAGCAAGAAGCACTGAGTGGCTTCTCAAAGAGGGTAGTCTCATGAAAGAGATTGTTGAAGTGATTGCCAAAGCTCTCGTGGATCGTCCGGAGGCCGTCGAGGTCAGCGAGGAGGAGCAGGAGCGCGCGACGCTCCTGAAGCTCCATGTCGCAGAGGACGATATGGGCAAGGTCATCGGCAAGCAAGGCCGCATCGCGAAAGCCATGCGGACGGTTGTGAAGGCCGCCGCCACACGCGAAAACAAAAAAGTCACGGTTGAGATTCAATAAAGGAAGCAAAGGTGAACGTGTCCGCGCATCCAATCTGCACGAACGCTTATCGCCTTTGCTTTCTTTTTGGTATGAAATTATTTTTTTGACTTATAAATGGAGGAAATATCATGGATAGCATTTCCCTGAAAATGCCGGTCACGGTCAAAGCGAAGTTGACGGAGAAGTTGAAAGAGCGTCTCCTTAAAGAGCTCGAAGACAATCTGTCCCACGTCGTTCTGGAGCTGCAGCAGATCAACATCCAGGAGCAGCGCGTCCTGAAGGAGAACGAGGCGGCGGGCCCGCAGGCGGCGCAGGCCATCCATGCCCATTTCGCCGAGGAGCGCCAGAAGCGCGAGCAGTTCCGCGCGGAGACGACGAAGCGCAGGGACGACCTCGAGAAACTCGCCATCGGCGCGGAAATCGTGCAGGGCACGCTCGAACGCCAGGTCGAGGTCCATGTCGGCGACAACATGCGCGAACTCATGAATGTGGAAGTGCTGGTGGAAGATGATAAAATCGTCGCAATCCGGGGCTGAAAACCGCCACCTGCCGCCGAAAGGCCGCATCACGATCGGCCGCGTCGGGGCGCCACAGGGCGTGCGCGGCGAACTGCGCGTCGTGCCGCTGACGGATTTTCCCGAGCGCTTCGAAGGTCTCGAGGAGGTCATGGTCGGCGATGAACTGCTGCACGTCGAAAGCGTGCGCTATCACAAGCAGTTCGTCCTGATGAAGTTCCGCGAGTACGCGGTGCGCGAGGACGCGCGGGAGCTGACGGGGCGGCTGCTGACGGTCGCCCGCGAGGATGCCGCGCCGCTGGGCGAGGGCGAGTTCTATACGTTCGACATCATCGGGCTCCATGTTTTTGATATGGCTGGCGCGGAGCTCGGCGTCGTGGAAAACGTGCTGCGCACGGGCTCGAACGACGTCTATCAGGCGCGCGGCAAAGATGGAAAGGAGCTCCTGATCCCGGCGCTCAAGGCCGTCGTGAAGGAAATCGATGTCAAGGGCGGCCGGATGACCGTGGAGCTGCCGGATGTCCTCGAAGACACGCAGGAGGCGCCGTCCGATGCGGATTGATGTCATCACGATTTTCCCGGAGATGTTCGAGGGGCCGTTCGGTGCGAGCATCACGAAGCGCGCGGTCGAAAAGGGCATCCTCGACATCCATCTGACGAATTTCCGCGATTTTTCGTTCGACAAACACCACCATGTCGACGATTCGCCGTTCGGCGGCGGCGCGGGCATGGTGCTGAAACCGGAACCGATGTACCGCGCCGTTCGGGATGTGCTGGCGAAAACGGCCGCATTCGACGGCCAGCGGCGGGTGCTCATTATGGATCCGTCGGGACCCACGTTCACGCAGGAGAAGGCGAAGGAGCTCGCAACGTATGAGCAATTGGTCTTTATCTGCGGCCATTATGAGGGCTTTGATGCGCGCATTTACGGGCTCGCGGATGAGGCCGTGTCGATTGGCGACTACGTGCTGACAGGCGGGGAACTGCCTGCCATGGTCGTGACGGATGCGGTGTCGCGCATGCTGCCGGGCGTGCTCGGCGATGCGGAGTCGGCGCCGACGGATTCGTTTTACGACGGCCTGCTCGGCTACCCGCAGTACACGCGGCCGCGGGAGTTCGAGGGGATGGCTGTCCCCGACGTCCTGATTTCGGGCGACCACGCGAAGATCCGTCAGTGGCGGAGGGAGCAGGCGCTGCTCGCAACGAAGAAGTGGCGGCCGGATCTGCTGGAGAAGGCGGAGATGACGGAAAAAGAACGCGCGTGGCTTCGGGAGCAAGAATGAAGCGTGTCACGGATACAATAGGCTCCCTCTCAGAGGGAGCTGCTGAGCGAAGCGAAGCTGAGGGAGTCTCACAAGATTGGTACTGGAGATGTACGATTGTGATTTATGCGGGCGACGAAAGGGCAATTGCGTAGCCCGCGCAAGAAACAATCATGCATCTCATATTGCGTGCTTGTGAGACTCCCTCAGTCAGCTTCGCTGACAGCCCCCTCTGAGAGGGGGCCTTGTCTTTGATGGAAGGTTAACTTTGCAGGCTTTTCAGAGTTGACGCCTCTCTTCCTCCCGTCTATAATAGAAGGGAAATCATTGTTAGGAAGGGATTTTTGATGCAAATGGTACGTTCTCAGGCAAAGGCGGGCTTTACCGTCCGCGATATGACGAAGATGGCGGTGTGCCTGGCGTTCTGCATGGTGTCGGCGTTCATTTCGTTCCCGCTGCCGATGACGCCGGGGCTCGTGACGGCGCTGACGATCGCGCTCGATGTGACGGCGTTCGTGCTGTCGCCGAAGCTGACGTTCATCACGGTGGTGGCGTATGTGGTGCTCGGGGCGGTTGGACTGCCGATCTTTCCGGGCGGCATGGGCGGCCTCGGAAGGCTGTTCGGGCCGACGGGCGGTTTCTATATGGGCTGGCCGTTTGTGTGCGCGATCGTGAGTTGGCTGGCGGCAGGGCATGCGCCGTCGTTCAAGCGGTATGCGGCCATTGCAATCATCGCGGGGATTCCGCTGACGTATGTGGGCGGGATTGCGTCGATGATGATGGTGCTGCATGTGGATCTCGTGAAGGCGCTGATGATGGCGGCGGTGCCGTTTATTCCGGGAGATGTTATGAAGGCGCTGATTTCGGCGTTTATTGCGGTGCGGGTCAATAAGATGTTGAAGAAGGCTTGAGGCTCGCGAAGGTTCGTTCGTGGTCGCGGGAAGGCGGGGGCTTCCCGAAGATTGGTTTGGCAACGCGGAGAAAGAGGGGGCGCGCAGAGAATGAGTTCGAGGCGCGGAGGCGCGCTTGAAAAATGGATGGGTTTCGGGTATAATGAGGGCAAAGAGAGTAGCAGATGTTTTGGACGGCATCAGCTCTCCCTCAAATTCCTTTTTAGGTGAGAAGGGGCTTCTGCATCGACCTTTGTCAAAGCTCCTTTCCAATCATCGCAGCAACTCTTTCAGTAAGCTGGAACTTACTTCAAAAGCTGCAAGACACCAATCACAATCTGTGCGAAAGTCAGCACGAGTGCTATCTTTTCGTAAGTGCTCATGGTATCACCTCCTGGTCGGGAGAGTGACGCATCTGCTACTCTACGGAACAGTATAGCACGAGTGCTGGCTTTTTGCTATGTGTGGATAAAAATTGACCCGCTGCATGTGGTGTGCAGCGGGTTTTCTTTAGGAAGCGATGATTAAAGACGGTAGTCCAGATTGGCGCAGATTTTCTGTTCCTATCTAGGAGACAAACCGCAGGCGTAGCAGAGCTACGTCGAGGATTTGTCGACGACGAGAGGACAGAAAAGATGCGTCAAGATGGGCTG
>JALEZZ010000087.1 GCA_022773585.1 Selenomonas sp.
ATCCATGGAGAGGACATTCCTTTGTGTGGATTTACATTGTCGATATGCATTTCCACATCTTAGCGGATGTCTTCTTTTTTGACAACATGAATTATTCTTCGAAACTATTCAATCCCACAAGTTTTGTGATTGAACCGAAAAAAATGAGCAGGCCGCGGAATGCAGTCTGCTCATTATTTTTCGAATTTGTTCGAAGTTCGAAGGAAGTGGAGAGTGCAGATTACTCTGCAGCTTTCACGACTTCCTTGCCATCATAATAACCGCATTCCGGGCAAACGTGATGCGGCATCTTCGGCTCGTGGCACTGCGGGCATGCAACGAAGCCAGGGGCTTCCAATTTCCAGTTCGCACGGCGCGAGTCACGGCGGGCCTTCGACATCTTACGCTTAGGTACTGCCATCTCGGATACACCTCCTTAAAATCATCAATCGTTGTCTTTCGTCATGAAATCTTGTAATGCTGCCAGCCTCGGGTCTGGGACGAACGTATCGCAACCACAATCGCCATGATTGAGGTTCGCACCGCAGACGGGGCAGAGCCCTTTGCAGTCGGGCTTGCAGATATTGCTGAGCGGTTGTGCCGCCAGGAGCGTATCGCGCACGAGCTCGTCGAGCTCGATGGTATCGCCTTCGAAGAGATTCACGTCTTCGTCGTCAGCGAACGCGCCCCGCCGAAACGTTTCGCAGAACGCATGTTCCTGCGCCTCCGTGCACTCATCGAGACAGCGGTTGCAGACGAAATGCTTCGTCGCGCGAATCACGCCCTCGACGCGGTAGCCCGCGCCCGTGTTCGTGACCGTCCCCGTAACCTCGATCGGACCTTCGAAGGCATAGTCATCCGCTGTGGCATCAATCTGCGCCGCAGCGGTCGTGAACGAAAACGGAAGATTCTTTCCGAGTCCATCATTCAATTCAGCAATATGAATATGCATTAGCATCAACTCCATCCATTATAGCGGCCGCCTTTTCGCTTGTCAAGGAAAAATCCTTACCAGCCTGCACTTTTTCGCGGCGGCTGCTCATGCATCGCCGAGGCGGAACGCAATCTCGCGGAGCGCGGCCTCGCGCACGCGCTTCCATGGCACGTCATGCGCCTCGGCGCAGGCGCGGCAGTCTTCAAACTCCGGCTGTACGTTGACGATTTCGCCTTCATAGGCCGCAATCTTCACGCGCACCGTGCCGTATTTCGTCTCCGCCTGCGCGATGCGGCGATCGCATTCGACGCGCTCGTCCACGCGCGTCACGCGCAGGCCGATGGTCGTCGTTTCACGAAAGATCAGCCGCTGGCAGAGGGCACGATGCGCCCCCGTCACGAGCACGGAAAGTTCGTGCGCCGGACGATTTTTCTTCATATATATAGGCGTCACCCAGACGTCGAGCGCGCCCGCCTCGAAGAGCTTGTCAAAAAGATAGCCGTAGAGCTGCGGCGTCATATCGTCAATGTTCGCCGCGAGGATATACTTGTCCTCGTCCGAAGATGCCTGCGGCTCATCCTCCGTCTCGCCGAGATAGAGGCGCAGGACATTCGGCAGCTCCTTGTTTTCGCGCGAACCTGCGCCATAGCCGATGGATGCCGCATGGAAGGAAGCCGGACGCGCAAAGGCGATATTTGCAAATGCGCGCACGACCGCCGCGCCCGTCGGTGTCGTGAGCTCCTGCGTGCCCGCCGCATACGTCGGCCAATCCTTGAGAAGCTCGGCAACCGCAGGCGCCGGCACGGGCATTGTGCCATGCGCGCAGCGGACGAAGCCGCTGCCGACATTGATGCGCCCTGCATAGACTTCCGTGATGCCGAGCGTGTCAAGACAGATGGCCGTGCCGCAGATGTCAACGATGGAATCTGCCGCGCCGACTTCGTGGAACGTGACCTCGCCCACGGGAACGCCGTGGACATGGCCCTCGGCCTCGGCAAGCACGCCAAAAATGCGAAGCGCGATGGCCTTTGCACCCGGCGTCAGCGCCGAGCCCTCGATCATCGCACGGATGTCCTTCATCGCTCGGTGATGGTGGCCGTGATGCTCATGCTCATGTTCGTGCGCGTGTTCGTGCTCATGAACAAGTTCTTGAAACGGCTCTTCCCGGACGTTCACATCGACATAGGTGGCGGCGATGCCATTCTTCTTCACCTGCAAGACCGTGAGCTCGCACTCCTCCATGACGGGGAGCTTTGCGAGCTCGCGGCGCAGAACCTGTTCGTCCATGCCCGCCGCCAGGAAGGCCCCGAGCAGCATGTTGCCGCTCAGACCGGAAAACGCATCAAGATAGATTGCTTTTGCCATAATCGTGTTCTTCCTTTAATGCAGGCGGTTGATCTTGCTCGCGAGCGCGCCCGCGCCGAAGCCGTTATCGATATTGACGACGCTGACACCGGCCGCGCAGCTCGAGAGCATCGAGAGGAGCGCCGTGATGCCGTGAAGCGCCGCCCCATAGCCGACGCTTGTCGGCACGGCGATGACCGGGCCGCTCGCGAGGCCGCCGATGACGGACGCGAGTGCGCCCTCCATGCCCGCGATGCAGATAATGACGCGCGCACGGCGAATCTCGTCCTCATGTGCAGCCAGACGGTGGATGCCGGCCACGCCGCAATCGTAGAGCGTCTTGACGCGATTGCCGTAAAGCTCGGCCGTCAGCCGTGCCTCGGCAGCCACGGGGATGTCGCTCGTGCCCGCCGTGATGATGAGGATTTCATGCGCTTCGTCATCTGGCGGCGCGCCCGCAGGATTTGCGCGGCGCAGGTAGATGGCGCGCGCTTCCTCATCATATCGCATTTCGGGCATCGCTTTCTTCACGAAATCATACTGCTCGCGGCTCGCCCGCGTCGCGAGCAGGCTGCCATCACTGGCGCTTTCGAGCGACTGCAGGATGGCGAGCACCTGTTCCTTTGTCTTGCCCGCCGCATAGACGACCTCGGGAAATCCCTGCCGCGCCTCGCGGCTGTGATCGACGTTCGCAAAGCCCAAGTCTTCAAAAGCAGCCTTGCTGAGAGATTCGGCGGCATCCTCTTTCGTGATGCCGCCGTCCTTGTACGCCTCGAGCAGGCGCACGATATCCTGTTTCGTCATGTCATTCTGCTTTCTGCGGTGCAGGAGCAGCCGAAGGTGCCGGTGCCTGCTGGGCCGTGACGGCCTGCACAGCAGCAGGAGCCGGCGCTTCCGCCAGTTCCTCGACCGGCACATCAGCGGCCGCTGCAACCTCGGCCGCACTGCGGTTCATCTGCTGCTTCGCCTGCCGCAAGGAACTAGCCGCCTGATCGACCGCTTTCGCCGACTGCTGCAGGTAGTCACCGGACTGCTGGGAAATCTGCTGCAGGTAGTCCACATACTGCTGTGCAGCCTGCTGCAGGGAATCGACGGACTGCTGGACGGCCTTCTGCACGAAATCGGCCGACTGCTGCGCGGCCTGCGCCGTCCCCGTGACATGCTCGATGAGCTGGTCGAAGACCTGGTTGACGTAGGCGTCCGTCGTGTCGCGCTGCTGCTTCATTTCCTCTTTCGTGCGCTCGAGGATTTCACGGCGCTTCTGCTCCGCCTGCTCGACGAGCACGCGGGCCTTTTCCTCCGACTGCTTCTGGATCTCCTTGGCCTTTTCCCTCGCCTCAGAGACAATCGTCTCCTTATCCACGAGGTCAGCCGCATAGTCCTTGGCCTTCGTGATGATGCTGTCCGCCTCGCGGTGCGCTTCCTCGATGATCTGGTTTTCGTTCGCCATGATTTCCTTGGCGTGGTTCAGCTCGAGCGGCAGATCCTGACGCAGCTCTTCAACGAGGTGGATGAGGTCGTTCTCATCGATCATGCTCTTGCCCGTCAGAGGCACATGCGAAGCATTGACGACAAGATTCTCCACTTCGTCGAGCGTGCGCTCGACGCGTGACGTCGCATTCCGATTTGAGGTATTGCGGTTTGCGGCATCGCGGGCCGCAGCCGTCCGTTTGGCAACCTTTTTAGAAGACATGTTTTTTACCTCTTTTTATTATTCTCAGCAGCAATTCTTTCATTCACTGCGTGTTCAACACATGCTGGCACGAGACCGTGCACATCTCCACGGAACATCGCGAGTTCGCGGACGCCCGACGAGCTCACAAAAGAATAGGCGGGATTCGTCAGCAAAAAGACGGTCTCGATGGAATCGTCGAGATGATGCAGAATATGCGCCTCATTTTCCTCGTATTCGAGATCCTTGACCGAGCGCACGCCGCGCACGATGATGTTCGCGTGGATTTTTTTCATATAATCGGTCAAAAGGCCCGAAAATGAATCGACGCGGACATTCGGCAGGTGCGCCGTCGCTTCTTCGAGAAAGCGCTTGCGCTCGTCGATGGAGAAGAAGCCCTCTTTGCGCACATTGTGAAAGACGCAGATGACGAGCTCGTCAAAGAGGCGGCTTGCGCGTTCGAAAATATCGACATGGCCGATTGTAACAGGGTCAAAACTCCCCGAGCAGACAGCGATGCGATGGCTCATACGGATTCCTCCTCTCCCGTCTCGCCCACATAGCTCCGCTTCTGAAAGAAGCTCAGCTGCGTCGTCTTGCCATAGCGGCGGTGGTCGACGCGGACGAGCGCCGAAAGCTCTGGCACATCGTCCTCATCCCCACCGTGCTCGACGACAAGGATGGCATCTTCCGCGAGCAGGCATCCTTTGTCAAAAGCAGCGAGTGCCCGCTGCCAGAGCCCCTTGTGATACGGAGGGTCGCAGAAGACGAGGTCGAACGTACGGCCCTGATGCTCGAGTTTCGCGAGGCTCAGGAACGCATCGCCCGCGAGAATTTCGGCTTCCTGATCGAAGTGGCAGTGGCGGATGTTCTCACGGAGGACGTCTGCCGTCGTGGCCTCGAGAAAGACGGCAGATTTGGCGCCGCGCGAAAGCGCCTCAAGACCGAGGCTGCCCGTGCCAGCAAAGACATCAAGCACCGTACGCCCCGCGACCATGGAGCCTAAAATGCTGTAGAGCGACTCTTTCACGCGATCCGACGTCGGCCGCGTCGTCTCCATGCCCTTCGGCGCTTTGAGGCGCGCCCCGCGCGCTCGTCCCGTGATGATGCGCATGCGCGCCCTCCTTCCGAAAAAACTCCAATCGCTGATTATTTTACCATACTTTCGCCCATCCGTGAATACAGGCACGAAAAAAGCAAGGAAATCTCAAACTTCCTTGCTCTCTTGCAAACAACCCCGTTCAGCACGTCGCGCCCGGCAGGAGCTTCGGTGGCAGCACCCAGGGCAAACGGTCTTTCTTTCCCGTGATCATGTTCACGATTTTCTGTGCGGCGAGCTCTGCGAGTGCTTCGATGGGCTGGCGCACGGCTGTGATCGGGCGCCCGAGCTGCGTCATCGCCGTGCCATCATAGGCCACGAGGCGCAGGTCTTCCGGCACGCGGAGACCGCGCTGCCCGGCGAGCTGCAGACAACTGATCGCGTAGATGTCCGCCCCGAGGATGCCATCGACATCCGGATAGCGCTCGAAGAGTTCTTGCGCAATCTGGAACGCCTCTGCAAAATCAAACGAGTTCCACGGCAACCGCAGGATGTCCGTCCGCACGCCATGCGCCTGCAGGACTTCGTTGCACGCGGCGTGGTACCCCTGCGCCGGCGTCTTGACGTTCTCAGAACCGCCAATCTGCACGATGTGGTGGCAGTCATGACGCAGGAACATCTCTGCCGCCAGCCGCCTGCCCATCTCGTGGTCGCAGTGCACGATTGGAATCTCATCGCTGAGGTAGCGGTCGAACGCGAGCACCGGACGGTCGAGGTTTTCATAGAGCGACACGTCGAGCGAATGCGCACCCATGATGATGCCGTCCATCGTCTGCCGCTTCAGCATCGTCACGAACGTATGCTCGGCGTTCTCCTTTTTCTGCGTGCAGCAGAGCATCGTCTTGTAGCCGAGATGATAGAGCGCTTCTTCGAGCGCTTCGACGAGCTCGGCAAAGAACGGATGCGCGACGGTCGGCACGATGACGCCGATCGTCATCGTGCGCTGAAGAGAGAGGTTGCGCGCCATCTCGCTCGGCACATAATGCAGCTTCTGCACGGCCGCCTCGACTTTCGCCCGGATGGCCGCCGAGCCATAATCGTCATGATTCAGCACCATCGAGACCGTGCCGACCGAGACACCCGCTTCGCGTGCCACGTCCTTGATTTTCGCCATACGCTTCGCCTCACTTGCTTCTTTTCTTTTATCATAGCGCAAAACAGCCTCGCTGTCATGCCGTGAGGTTGTTCTGCAAAGATTTTCAGGGGTTTTAGGGGGCTTGGCTTTGGGGAGCCAGCTCAAGCATCAAGCGCCTGGCCCTGCACATCTTTATCGTCTTTCTTCACGTAAATTTTTCTGTTCAGAATTTTTGGGCTTCCTCGGCTGGAGGCTTGATAGGCAATCGAGTAGGAGGGATTTCTGATTAGAAATCCCGACCTCTCACACCACCGTGCGTACCGTTCGGTACACGGCGGTTCCTTAGTTTTCGCTTACTTGCCGGTAATAGCCCGTCATGGTGATATAGCCAAGGCGGGCTATTT
>JALEZZ010000031.1 GCA_022773585.1 Selenomonas sp.
CAAGAAAGCAGCCGTCGCTAAAGTCCTTTAGCAACGTTTGGCATGCTTGTTTGACTCCAGTACCCAACTACTCCCCCAGTCAGCTTCGCTGACAGCCCCCTCTAGAGGGGGCCTGACCCTTAACTTAACGACATTACCCTCTGAGAGGGAGGCTTAGGGTTCGCCGTTACCCCTTGCTCGAGCTTTCGTTGTACACATCCTTCAGCAGCGTCTCTTTCCGCAGGCTTTCGCACTCGCAGTGCTTTTCTTCCGCGTCGACGCTTCGGATGGTGTCGAGCAGGATTTCGCCAATCATCGGGGCGTCGTCGTAGAAGATGTCTTTCATGTCATCGTGCGACCAGGCGCGACGGATGCCTTCGCCGTAGTTGACGGTGAAGTAGAGGCCCGCGTAGCACGCGCCGATTTCGCGGGCGAGGTAGACCTCGGGCGCGATACTCTGGCCGACGATGTCGGCGTGGCCCTGCATCATGGCGACTTCGGCCGGGCTCTCGAAGTGGCGGCCGTCCGTCACGGCATACGTGCCGCGTGGGAAGATGCGGCCGTCGAAGAGCCTCCGCGTCGCGGAAATCAAGGCTTTTCGAAGCTCGGGGCAGAGTGCGTCGCGCATGATGAGCAGGTACCTGCCGTCGAGCATGACGTCCTTGCGGCACGAAAGGTCGAGATAATCATCCGGAATCATGAAATCCCGCAGATCGAGCAGCTTGTTCACCGTGCCGACACCGCCCTCGGAGAGGATGCGCTTGACGCCCGCTTCGCGGAAGACCCAGAAGACCTGCCGCGAGGCATCAGCGCGCGTGACGCCCGAACGCCAGCCGTGCATGCGGCACGTCAGCACGCGCTTGCCTGCGACAGAGAACAGCCGCATCGCCGGGCTCGCGCCATAGGGCGTCGCAAAGTGCAGCTCGTCGGCGAGGATTTCGACATCCGCGTCTTTCGACCGCGCGGGAAAATCACTCGAAAGCGTGCCAGAGCCGCCGACGATGGCGAAGGAGGCGGAAGGGACTTGGTCTAAGAGTTTCATGTTGTTTGTTCTTCCTTTCGTTCTAGAGTTATCGGAACAATTCCACCTGGCTCTTGATGCGATGCATGAATTGCTCATAGGACAAACTTGCCAAAGGTTCTTCTACATCTTCGTGCTCAACATCCACGTACACAAGCCAAACAGCATCGTAGACACGTTCCTGCAACAGCCGGTCGCAAAAAATCCGGCAACGATCAAGATAAGACGTATCCATGAACTCTTTGTCCGCAGGAAAATGTACCATTTCCCTCGGACGCACGATCCGTGTCGATGCAGATTCCTTTCTCGCAACCAGCAGATATGCGAACATCGGCGGTATTTTGCCTTCACTTCGGTATAGATTATATTTTACGGCATGATGCGTATCGTACGCCGAACCGAGTGCTTCCTCGACACGATTGTTGATGTTGTTCCCATAACTGCTTCCGATGCTCTTGAACTCGATAGCTGCAATCATATCCTCCTGATGGAATGCCAGCATATCCCACTGCTTGCTTGCGCGAAACCAGCCGGGGATATTGAGTTTCTCATTCCAAAAGATGCTTTCTGACGCTACACCATACGTCTGCAATTCCTTGCTGATGTATTCCGACAGCGGGTCGAAATGCTTTCCAGCCGTAACAGCTGACCGTCTCCCAATATCATAACCGCCCCGGCTCTCCTGCACCTGTGCAGCCTTTTCCTCCCGTCGAAAAATATCGAGCAGGATTTCTTTCAATTCTTTGTTCATGCGTACAACCTCTCACAAATCCGACTCGCCATCTCACGATCGTTTTTTTCAAAAGAAACTCGCAACGCTTCCCGATCCGATTCCGCAATGCTTTCGTAGCATGGCACACGCAACTTGCGAAGATATTGTGCCTGATTCCGTATAACCCCGCCACGCATGTCTACGCTGTTCTGCAACATCATATCATACACGGTATCTGAAATCAGGATGCCGCCCAGGACTTTGAGATCCCAGGTGTCTGAAGTCATCCAATAAAGATTATGATGCGGATAGAGTTTCCCGTCATCATAAATGGGTTCCGTCTTGTCGGACATATCTCGAATCAACAATTTCTTGCTCTCGCAAAGTCCAGGTTTCAATTTATCAATCGTGCGATACCAATCGGCCGGTTTCTTCTGTGCAACGTGACGCTTTTTCAGAGATTCCTCATTCGCAAGGAAATAGCGTTCCAACCGCGGATAATCTGACAAGTCGACCAGTCTGCCGTTTTGCCACGGATTCACGAGCCAATGCTTCGCATGACGTGGAAACTGATGATTGTTGATGTCGCGAGCGTACGCAAGCGGAACCATGCGTTCCGGCTCAACCGCATCCTTATCCGTCGTGACAAACACCTTGTCACGCCCCGTCGCAATGCCAATACCTATATGAACGCCGGCTTCCGTAATGAGAGGATATTCCTCATACGGATTTCCTCTTGCAAAAGGTGCCACCGTATAAGCATCACGTATTGCACCATCCACTACCCCAAGGTCTTTCAAAAGAGCGTGCGCAGCTGTGGCGTCAAAATGCTCATTGCATTCGGCCTCGACCGCACGATCACCGCTCCGATCAATCAACGTAACCGACGGATATGCTGTCACCTGCGATTCGAATGCATCAACGTTATGCATCTGGCAGTTGATATGTACGCCGAAATGATGGCGTTTTATAAAGTCGCGCAGTCGCGCCCCAAACTGATTGCGGCGCCAGCGGTCTGAACATATAAAGCAAAGCTTTCCACCTGTGTCCAGCGACTTTAACCCTTTTTCGAAAAATGCGATATAAATATCCGTTCCGCGCGTGAACGTTTCCAAGGATTCCATGTAGCGATTCCGATTCTCCATGGCAATATCTGTAGCGCGAATATAAGGAGGATTCCCGATGACAAGGTCTGCATCCGAAATATTTGTTTCAACGAAGTCCCGCTGCACATACCATGTATCCACGAGTCTCTTTGCCATATCTCCATCGACTCCAGATGCTCGCAACAGCTTTCTCGTTGCCTCGCGAGCAACGTGAAGCGCTGCCGCGTCCGTGTCATACCCTCTGAGAGAATTTTCCAAGCAATCCCATGCGAGATGTCGCTTTTTTGCAGCTGCAAGAAGTCGAGGAATGATGCGCAACATGAAACTTCCCGTGCCGCAACTAGGTTCTATCACTTTCCAAGCACAAATATCTCTGTCCGATGTATATCCGCAAATATCCAACATGAAATCCACAATCCATTTTCTCGTATAGATGCATCCGTCATTTGGCTTGTTCATGTGGAACCTCCCTTCACGATTTATCTTTTTCTTCCCGCAGGAACAAGCGGTCGCTGGCGCGCCGGCCGCCGTATTTCTTGCGCTTGTAGGCATTCTTCGCCGCGTACATGCGGTCGTCGGCAATCTTGATGTGCTCTTCGAAGGCTTTCGGGCTCGCGGGGTTGTTTTCGCTGACGCCGCAGGAAATCGAGGTGTCTTTCGGGAAGCCAGACTTTCCGGCGAGGCTTTCGAGCTGGTGGCGGACGGCCGTGCAGAGGGATTCGATGCGGGAAAGGTCCTCCCCGCGGACGACGACGAGGAATTCATCGCCGCCGACACGGGCGCAGAGATTCTCCGAGCCCGCAGGCTGGAAGATGTCTTCGAGGATGGCGGCCGTCACGCGCAGCAGGCGGTCGCCCGTCGCATGGCCGTAGAGGTCGTTCGCCTCTTTGAGCCCGTTGACGTCGAAGAAGAGGACGGCGTAGCGGTCGCGGGGCTGCAGGGAACGCACGGCGTCAAAGACGCCGGCACGAGAGAGCAGGCCCGTCAGCATGTCCTGCAGGGCCATGCGCTTGTAGATGCGGTTTTCCTGCGAATGCATGACCTGCCCGACGAAGCGGTAGACGTAGCAGAAGATGATGGTCAGAAGGAAGATGAGCAGGCCGCTCGCGATGACCTTGTTCGCAAAGAACGACTGTGCCAAGAAGCCAAAGTAGTTGACGAGATAGAACTGGATCATGCCGAGCACGACGGAGGCGAACGTTGCGAGGAAGCCATAGCGGAACAGGATGTCCCAGACGGGTTCTTTGCCGAGGGGGTGGAACCTGTGCCAGACGACGAGCAGGACGGCCACGAAAATCGTGATGTGCAGCAGCGGCAGCAGCGTCTTCATCGAGCAGACGCCGGTCGCCTGAAAGCTGACGGCGAAAACGAGGAGCGCGCCAAACCAGATGCGCAGGACGCCATACGTGCGCCGCCGTCCTTCGTCCTGCTCGGCGAGAAGCAGGTACGTGAGGAATGGCAGCGGGAGGAAGAACAGCGCACCGTATTCGACGCAGGCATTTTGATAGGGGTCGGCAGACAGGATGGGCAGCATGCCCTGATAGCCCATCATCCAGACGATGAAGCTGATGGAAAAGATGGCGAGCGCGATGCCGCGCTGGACGAGCGGCACATGCCACCATGCCAGGAGCAGCACGAGGGCGACGACGAGCAGGACGAGCGTCGAAAGGAACAGCAGGAAGAACAGCATGTTTTCTTCCAGAGGATAATGCCAGCTCGTGCCCGCGTCCATGAGGTAGGCAGGCAGCAGGAAGACATGCGCCTGATCCTGCATGGCCGTCATTTCGATGACGATGTCGCCGCCGTAGGCTCCATCGGGGATGGGAATGAAGCGTGTGACCTTGCCGAAAAGCTTGTACGGCGCGACATCCCCCATGCCATAGTGGTCGAGGACGCGGCCGTTCCATGCGGCACGCAGGCAGACGTGCTCAGCCGTGAGGGCGAGCACAGACTGCGGATGGCTGAGCTCGCGCGGCAGCGGGATGCGGACGACGGCGCGGTCGCCGCGGTGGAGAAGCGGCGTGAGCGCCGTGTCCTCGTGAACGCCGCCGCCGCGCTCATAGACGGTGACCTGTGCCTGCGGACGCAAATCACCGCCGCGCGGCTCCATGGAATTCCGAAAAATGGCGATGTCGGCCGCACCGAGCAGGGCAATACCGATGACGAAGATGAGCACGAGACGGAGGGCCCAGCGCTCTTCCGGACGGTTCTTCCAGACATTCCAGTTCATGGGGATCATTCCTTAAAACTTGCGGATGACGTGATACTCCGTGTCGCGCTGGGCAGGCGTGAAACCGGCCGCGCGGATCAGGCGCACCATCTTGTTTTCCGTCATGTCGTAGCGCGTGCCAGCGGCGCGGACAACGTTTTCCTCGAGCATGATGCTGCCCGCATCATCGGCGCCGAAGCCGAGCGTGAGCTGGCCGATACGCTCGCCCTGCGTGACCCACGAGCCCTGGATATGGGCGATGTTGTCGAAGAACAGGCGCGAGAGCGCGAGCGTCTTCATGTAGTCGATGGCCGAGACTTTTTCCCCCGCCTCACCATCGCGCTCAAGCGCCGTGTGGCCGGGCTGGAACGTCCACATGATGAACGCGCGGAAGCCGCCCGTCTCGTCCTGGAGACGCCGGATGCGCGCCATGCTCGCGATGCGCTGCTCCATGGTCTCGCCGAGGCCGATGACCATCGTCGCCGTGCTCTCCATGCCGATGTCGTGCGCCGTGCGCATGACATCGAGGTAGTCGTCGGTTGAAATCTTTTTCGGGCTCACGCGGCTTCGCACGGCGTCGTCGAGGATCTCGGCGCCGCCGCCCGGCAGGCTCGCGAGGCCCGCGTCCTGCAGGCGCAGCAGCGTCTCGCGGATGGAGAGGCCCGCTTCCTTTGCGAAATGCTGGATCTCCGTCGCCGTGAACGAATGGATGACGAGCTGCGGGAACTCGCGCTTGATGGCGCGCAGCATATCGAGGTAGTAGTCGAGGCCGAGTCCTGGATAGAGGCCGCCCTGGATCATGACCTGCGTGCCGCCCGCCTCGGCCGTCTCGCGGCATTTCGCGAGGATTTCGTCCGTCGAGAGCAGATACGCGCGCGGGTCGTCCTGCTTGCAGTAGAACGCGCAGAAACGGCATTCATTCTGGCAGACGTTCGTGTAATTGATGTTGCGGTCGATCAGGAACGTCGCGGTATCGCCATAGCGCGCGCGGCGGATGGCGTCAGCCGCGCGGCCGAGGGCGAGGACGTCGCCGTGCTTCAATGCATCAACGGCTTCGTTTTCTGTGATACGGTTCATAGATACACCTTTTCGTAAGTTTATCGTCCAGCACATTCTTAAGAGAGCTGGCCCCCTCTAGAGGGGGCTGCCGAACGAAGTGAGGCTGGGGGAGTAGTTGGGTACTAGAGACAAACAAATATGCAAAACGTTGCTAAAAGACTTTAGCAACACATGCATTCTTGCTAGTCTCCAGTACCTTACTACTCCCACCACCGCTTCGCGGTCCCCCTCCCTCAATGAGGGAGGCTGCTGATCGCGTGGTAGAACGTGTCGCGCTCGACGGGGTCGTAGCCCGCCTCGCGGATGATGCTCTGGAGCTTCGCTTTCGTGATGCCCGTCTGCGTCTTCGCGCCCGCCGCGTGGATGATTTTTTCCTCGCCGATCGTGCCGTCGAGGTCATCCGCGCCGAACTGCAGCGCGAGCTCGGCAATCGGCAGCGTCATCATAATCCAGAACGCCTTGACATGCGCGATGTTGTCGAGGAACAGGCGCGAGAGCGCCATCATCTTGAGGTCTTCCCAGGCGCCGACGCGCGTGAGATGATATTCCTCGCCGAGCTTCGTATGCGCGGGGTGGAACGGGAACAGCATAAATGCCTGAAATCCCTTTGTATCATCCTGGATGGCGCGGAGCGTCGCGAGGTGCTCGAAGCGCTCGCGCACGGTCTCGATGTGGCCGTACATCATCGAGGCATTCGTGCGGATGCCGAGGCTGTGCGCCGTGCGCATAGTTGTCACCCACTCCGCCGCCGTCGCCTTCTTCGGGCAGATGAGCTGCCGCACGCGGTCGGAAAGGATTTCCGCGCCGCCGCCCGGCAGCGAGTCGAGGCCGGCGTCCCTCAGGATTTCGAGCACTTCGCGGATGGATTTTCCCGTCATCTTCGAGAAATTCACGACCTCGACAGGCGTGAACGCCTTGCAGTCGGCATCCGGCAGCGCGGCCTTGACCTGCTTCACGACATCGACGTAATAAGAAAACGATTTCGACGGATGAAGCGCCGAGACGATATGGATTTCCGAGAGGTTCTTGACCTGTTTCGCACTCTCGAGAATCCGCGCGATGTCGTCTGTCTCCAGCACATACCCGCGCGCATCGCCCTCTTCGACCTGGAACGCGCAGAGCGGGCAGTTCGACGAGCAGATGTTCGTCAGGTTGATATGGCGGTTCACCGTATAATAGACCGACCGCCCGCTCGCCCGCTCCTTCGCCCGCCGCGCACAGTCGGCAAGGAACAGGAGGTCGTTGTCCTCATAAAGCGCCAGCGCGTCGTCAATGGAAAGACGGCCGCCCTCGACGGCCTTTTTGCGCGTGGCTGCGATTTGTTGCTGATTATCAATCACTTTGTCACCTGATGATTTCGATTGTCTCTTACTATGAATGAGCGTAGCAAATTCCGCAAGGCTCCCTCTCAGAGGGAGCTGTCGAGCGAAGCGAGACTGAAGGAGTGGCGAAGGTAGGACGTGCAAATTTGATGGATTGTACAGGCGAAGGGAAAATGTACCTTCGACTACACAATCGCCATCTGAATTCACATTCTACCTTCGACACTCCCCCCGCCCTTCGGGCCCGTCCCCCCTCTGAGAGGGGGGCTTCTCTTTTAATACGGA
Source organism: Selenomonas sp. (assembly GCA_022773585.1). Taxonomy (GTDB): domain Bacteria; phylum Bacillota; class Negativicutes; order Selenomonadales; family Selenomonadaceae; genus Selenomonas_C. The sequence continues at coordinate 7,694 of JALEZZ010000031.1, forward strand.
ATCTTCGACACACTTTCAAGGCGGTCTGCCACTTGATGACGCTTCAGGCCTTCGATCGTCCCGAACGTATGCAGGACACGATAGTTGCAGTCGCATGCCGCCGGGATGCGGCCGGCCTCGCGGATGAGGGAGACAATCTTGTCCTCCGAGAGCGCCCGCGGGCTCTTGGCGCCGGCGTCGTGGAGGATGGTCTCTTTGTGCACCGTGCCGTCGATGTCGTCCGCGCCGAAGCCGAGCGCGACCTGCGCGACGGGGACGGTCAGCATGACCCAGTACGCCTTGATGTGCGGGAAGTTGTCAAGCATCAGGCGCGAAATCGCCATCGTCCTGAGGTCGTCCCAGACGCTCGTCTGCCGCACCTTCTTGCCGAGCTCCGTATTTGCGGGCAGGAACGGGAAGCAGATGAACGTCAGGAAGCCATGCGTCTCATCCTGCAGCGCACGCAGCTTCATCAGGTGGTCGACGCGCTCCTCAAGCGTCTCGATATGGCCGTAGAGCATCGAGGCATTCGACTGGATGCCGAGCTCGTGCGCCGTCCGCGCGACGCCCAGCCACTCGTCAGCCGTCGCCTTTTTCGGGCAGAGCTTGCCGCGCACGCGGTCGGAGAGGATTTCCGCGCCGCCGCCCGCGATGGCCTGGAGTCCCGCCTCATCGCGCAGCCGCGTCAGCACCTCGCGCACGGAAAGGCCCGAAATCTGCGCGAAATGCGTGATCTCGACGCCTGTGAAGCCTTTGATATAGAGCTCGGGATACGCCTCATGCAGCGCGCGCACGATGCCCAAGTACTGCTCGAACGTCCACGTCGGGTGCAGGCCCGAGACGATGTGCAGCCCCGCGAGATCCGGGTCGCGCATGGCATCGCGCACGAGGTCGAGCGCCTGCTCCTTCGTCATCTCATAGGCGCCGAGGTCATCGGCATCGCGGCCGAACGCGCAGAACTTGCAGCGGCTCGTGCAGATGTTCGTCAGATTCACATGACAGTTCACATTGTAGTAGACGTAGTCCCCGTTCTTGCGCCGCCGCACGATGTCCGCCATCGCGCCGAGCCAGGCAAGGTCATGGCAGTGAAACAGCCGCACGCCATCCTCCCGCGTCAGCCGCTCACCCTTCAGCACCTTTTCCTCGATATCTTCATAGCCTTTCGAACAAAGCAAGGGAAACTCCTCCTATTTTCCGATAAAACATTCCCTTGAATTATACCATTGTTTGACAGATATTGGAAGGAAAGGATTCCATCGCGTCAGAATCCATGCTATACTGGGTGTGCCGCCTACCTCATCTCCGCCATATCGCGAAGGAGGGAGGTGCTCAGATATGGTTGCCTTTTTTACGTCCCTGGTCATTGGCATTCTTGCAGGCCTGCTTGCAAATGCTTTGTATGACTGGATCCGTAGCCGGCGGCATTAACCTCTGTTTGTGTCCTCTCGGCCTTACCAACCGATGACACAAAAAGCACCCTGCGGTTTACCACTCCGCAGGGTGCTTTTCAATTCGGTGACAGCATATGGTTTTTATTGCCTTTCCTTGTCCCTATGCCGTCATTATATCATTTCCGTCCCCGACTGACAAGGAGATTCTTCATGCGCATCTCTCGCTTCCACCTCGCCGCCGTGCTCGTCACGCTCGCCATCATCGGCGCGTTCGCATTCTTTGCGATGCATCGCAGTGCGCCGCATCATCAGCTCCGCATCGCCATCCTCTCGACCGCCTCGCACGACTCGCTCACAGCGGCGCAGCGCGGCATCGAGGCAGGGCTTGCGGACGCGGAATATGATGAAGGCGAGAACGTCACGATCGACCGCCGCAACGCCGACGGCGACCCCGCCCGCCTCGCGACGCTCGCGCAAAGCATCGTCGCAAGCCAGCCCGACCTCATCTTCGCCATCGGCACGCCCGCCGCGCAGGCCGCCGCGCGCCAGACGACGAAAATCCCCATCGTCGGCGCCGCCGTCACGGACTACGCCGCCGCCCGCCTCGTCAAAAGCGAGGACGCCCCCGGCACGAACGTCACCGGCACGAGCGACCGCTACGACGCGGCGGCCGCTGTCGCGCTCCTGCGCGAGCTCCTGCCGAGCGCCTACACCATCGGCATCCTCTACGACCCGCGCGAACTCTCCTCCGCCGTCGAAGTTCAAGCCTTCGAGCGCGCCGCGACGGCCGCCGGCCTGCACGTCGAAGTCCTCCCCATCTTCCACGCGGAGGGCATCGCGCCTTCCGCCCGCTGGTTCGCTCATCGCGTCGACGCCTTCTTTGCGCCGACCGACCACCTCATCGCCGCCCACATCGAAGAGCTCGCGGCCGCCGCGCTCGAAAACGACACGCCAGCCCCCACCATCGCCGCCTCCCCCGAAATGCTCCGCGGCCCCGTCTTTGCGGCGCTTGGCATCGACTACGAAAAAAGCGGCCAGGAAGCCGCTGCCATCGCGAAAGCAATCCTCGATGGAGAGATTCCCGGCCGCCTCCCCATCCGCCACGCCGAAGCGCTCACGATGACGGAGAAGTGATTTTTATTCACTTATATATTACTACGACTTGTTTTTACGCTTACGCAGGCATAACAGTGCGGTTCTTTCCAATCATTTACGGACTTTCTATCAGGTGATTGCATTTCACGACTTCATCCCGCAAGAAATCATCCATATAATGTAGCATATCAGATATTTCGAGGAAAGCGAGATGACGCCCATGAATGTGACCGCCCTGCGGCTGCGCATGCTCCGCAAGGAAAAGAAAATGTCCCAGCAGCAAGTCGCCGATGTGCTCGGCATCACGCGCACGGCTTACAACAAGTACGAGAGCGGCGTCATCACGCCGTCGCGCAAGCTCCGCGAGCTCATGGATCTCTTCGGCGTGAGCGCGGACTACCTGCTCGGCCGCGACGCCGAAGGCGCGACGGCCACGCGCGAAGATTCGCACGTCGAAGGCCAGTTCCGCAAATACCTCGGCCTCAGCGCGAGCGGCCGCAGCATCGTCGACATCACGCTCGACGCCGTCTACGCGCGCGAACAGAAACAGCCGCCACAGCAGCAGAGCTCGTGACATTCCCAGTCTCCAGTATACAACAGTCCCCGCAGGATTCGGTGTCCTGCGGGGACAATATTTTCTGATGTGCATCAATCAGAGCTGTTACGATGCAAAAAATGCTTCGCATAGCAGAAACTTCTTTTTTGAAAGTTTCTGCTGTTGATTGCATTTTTCACTCATGGAAACCGTAATTATTCCAATGCGCCACGCAGAAATCACGAATGGCGACGGCAATCGGATTGGTCTCTACCAATTCGCCGGGCCCGCGCCGGTCAACGGCATACCACCACTGGCCTTCATCCTTCGTAAAATAGAACATCAACGTATTCGCCCGTCTCCCATCCGGGAAGGTAGAAATCACATGCGCATGCTTGTCCCCCCATGGCGGGCGAAAATCCGATTGATCCGTATCGACATAATACGCTCCGCCATCTTCGATGGAATACACCCAGTAGTCCGCAGCTTCTGCCTGACGAGGCAGGGGCAGCAGCAGGCAAGCAGAAACGACCAACACGAAAAGGAACGACAATCTCCTGAACATATTTTTTCACTCCTCGTCAATCCATGCGGTTGTATTATTTCTGATCCGTGAGCTGCAACGTCACATACAGGATGTCATTCGCCAGCGGATTACCAGATACGAGCTGCATTTTTGAGAAAACATTCGTTCCTGTACTGTCGGCACCATACGAAAAATTATATTTCCATCTTTCATGCGGCCAGTTGTCGAAAACATACTTGTAGCCAGCACCGTCCGAGCGATAAACCGTGACATAACAGCCATTGAAACGCAGAGCCGCGTTGCCATCTTTTGAAACTTCATCATCCCGTCCCCCCTTCAAACCATCCGCGTCATATCAACGCAGCAGATGCCGAATTTCCAATATACAGCAGCCCCGCAGGATATGTTCTGCGGGAGGCATTGTTTCATATTGTACAAGCACAGCCCTCAGTAGTCTTCCACCTTCCAGATTTTTCCGCCAGAAAAAATGAACTTGAACATCCAGAACCCTGTGAACATAGAAAATCCTCCAAACGTCTTTCCTGCCCGAAAGCGTTTGAACTCACCGCTTTTCACCTGGAACGACAGCGGACGGCTGGAGCCTCCCAGCAACGTCATCTTCACGCGAATCTCGTGAATCCCCGGTGGCACTTTGAAACGAATCTTGTCACCGTTTCCCAGGCGCCCCATCTCTTGGCCGTCAACCAAGATGCGCATCTTGTAAAAGAACGCGGCAAACAAGCTGCTCGTCCGTTCCACTTCGATATCTGCTTGTTCTGCTGGAGAAGCTGCATCCGTCGGTGTCGGCATCTCCAGCTTCTTGGCCAGCTGTTCAGCTTTTGCTGGCATTTCTGGCGCGGCAACGACCGACAGCGCCCCATTTGCAGAAGTGCTTTCTTCCTGAACGCTCAGCGGTTGTCCACAGATTGCGCAAAACTTTACATCATCTGGATATTCTTTTTGGCATTTATCACAAAATTTCATACGTGTTACTCCCCTTGTTCTTCCACTCCACGCACTGTATACGAGCAATACTCGCCCTTACTCGTCACGCAAAAGGTACTCGACCTCATGATAAGCATTCTGCACCCACTGGGGTGCTCCGGACACCGAACGATATTCGCCGCTGTCCGACAATCTCCACGTCCCACCATATGCCATGCCGAAATCAAACCTGAGAACGACTCTGCTTTGGTCGGGATGCACTGTCTTGATGTCAACGTGCGCCACCGTATCCAGTGTCAGTGTTTCCGTCATGACATAATAGTCGTTATATCCATCACTCGCCACCCATACATCCTCTGCATGAGCTGCATTCTGCCCTGTGAGCAGGATCCCCATCGCAAGCGAACATGCCAGCAAGAACTTTTTCATAACACTTCTCCCCTTTCAATCAATCCGCGCCATATCGATGCGATAGCCGCTGAGCTCGCCAAACATCGAGCTCGTCGCCACGGCACCACCAACGGACGTCACTTTGCCAGAAATCTCCACGACTTCCCCTTTCGCCAACGATGTCAGCGACCGTCCTGCCATACCTGGCTTCCGGTCGCAGGCGATGGCGCAGCGCTGGATGTCAGCACCATTGGACAGGAGAAGGCCATCGCCGTCCGCACTGACGGATTCGACCACGCCCGTGATCTTGACATATTTTCCCTGATACCGCGACCGTGCAGCCGCACCGTTCGATTCAAAATCCGCCATCAGCCGGCCCGCACTGACGGGCGTGTACTTGTTGCGCTCTGCTGCTTCGGCCTCCGCCTGTTGCTGCTGCCAGGCAATCCATTCCTCATATTGTGCCTGCTTGTCATACGCCTCTTGCAGTTCCTGTCCTTTCTTCCACTCCATCCATTCTTCGTACTGTGCCTGTTTGTCATACGCATCTTGCAGCGCAGCATCCTCTTCCTTCTTCTTTTCCGACTCCTGCCAGGCAATCCACTCTTCGTACTGCGCCTGCTTGTCGTATGCGTCCTGCAGTTCCTTGTCCTTTGCCTCTTGCTCGGCTTTCTCGGCTTTTTCAGCAGCGTCCTGTGCTTCTTCCTGCTCTCGCTGCTCTTGCTGCGCCAAACGTTGCGCCTTGTGTTCATCCGATTCCGTGTGTGTCTGCACGAGTGAAACGATGCCGATCAAGACGCAGGCAACGACAACCTTAATGAGGTACAAGATACGCTGGCTGCTGAAAATGACACGCAGCCCTGCATAAGCTGCATAGGCCATCAGCAACATGCCGATGGTATCGCAAGCATTCCAGAACGGTTCCACAATCAACGAAATGATGATGATCAGTACGAAGATTCCAATCCCTATCATCAACATGACCCCCCTTTCCCTGTCTGTCAGTAATCAGAAGCCCTTGCTGTTGAACACGGTGATGACATCTACAAGTCCGGTCTCGTTATCCACGAGGAAGCTCATGCCGACGCCCATGTAATTTGGATTCTTGTAAAGCGTTGCCAAAGTCTCCGACGTGACATAGAGGTATTCCGTCCCGCCATGCCCATCTTCCACAGCATCGTCCTCCATGCCGTACGCCGCCCGCACCTCGTCAAGCGTCGAACCGATATGGATGCCGCGCGGTGTTTTCAGGTCGCGTGCCAGCAGTTTGTACGACGTATCAACGTTTGCCACATTCCAGACGCTGATGGCCGCAACATAAATCCAGTCCTTCTTGAAAATGCTCTGCACCACATTCCCTGCTTCGCGCGATTGCGGGATATAGATGCCCGAAAGCGAGATGGACATGTCCTCTGCCGTCCGTGTGCAGGTCTGCGAACGCCCGATCACATACGACTTCGGGAAGACATCGAGCCGGAGCCCCGTGCTCGCGGTAATCCACTGCGCATCCTTGAGCGCCGTGTCATTGAAATCCTCCGGCAGATAATGATGCTGGCTGTGCCACCCCGCCTGCACGCCACCGATGGCGCAGTCCTTCGCGTGAATTCCCGATGCCTCCGCCGAAGCGATGCCGAAAAGAAACCATACCATCCCGAGAATCACGAAACATTTCTTCACATTCATCCCTGTCACCTCATTTTCCGTCTACATGTAAACTAAAAATCACGTTCATTCTTATTATATTCTAGTTTCATCGCTTTGTAAATCAAAAACATCCTAGATAATTTCACTTTTTCCAGTTTTCATCAAGTAAACTTTCCATCACATTTTTCTGGCAGGATACAGAAATCCCCACAGATTCCCATGTCCTGTGGGGATTTCTCTGATGCAGCCGATATAGCCAGCGACATCATCTCGTCGCATACCACGCATGCGAGCCGCCTTTCGGGCAGTGCGGGGTGCAATCATCAAAAACTACCATCCCTTATGCCTCTCATTATACAAGAATCCCCGCAGGATTCGGTGTCCTGCGGGGACAATGATTTTTCCAAGAAACAACATGCCACTCCGATTCCATCTCGCACAAATTCATGCTATACTGAAATTGCCGCCTACCTCACCCATACACAATAGCGAGGGAGGTGAAGAATATGACGTCCTTTTTTCTGTCTTTGGTCATCGGCGTCCTTGCGGGCTTGCTCGCAAATGCCTTGTATGACTGGATTCGCCAGTGGCGGCAGTAATCTCTCGGTGTGTCCTCTCTGCCTTACCAGCTGATGACGCCAAGAAGACCCCTGCGGGTTACCAAGCCGCAGGGGTCTTCTTGATTCGGTGAAGCTCGTATGACGTGACTTCCCTTTCTTCTGTCCTTTACGAGCCTATTATAGCATTTCCCCCTGCATCTGGCAAGAATTTCCAAAGCTGCATGCAGCATCTTTTGTCGCCTTACCAGCCGAAATTCGGCCGCGCTTTCGGGATGAAGTCGATGGGCATCTGCCCGCCAAAAAGCTGGTGGTCGATGCCGCGCACTTCGAGCTGCATCCTCCGCGCGTGGTAGCCTTCTTCGCCCGGATTCACGATGCGCAGGCCCGCGAGCGGGACGTCGAAGTCGATGCTGCCGCCCGGCACGAGGGCGGGCGCTTCGTAGTCGCGGACGGTCGTCTCGGCGCCGTCGTTGTACTCCATGTGGAGGACGGGCGCGGGATAGGTGTTCTGCGTCGTGTTCTGGACATTGACGCAGATGTGCCATGCCGCGCCATCGGGAAAGATGCGCGCGTCGTCATCGCCCGCCCAGGTCTGCCAGACACTCGGCGGGATGTAGTCGATGCCGGTCGCATTGTTGATGGGGTAGTCATACGCATCCGTCCAGCCATTGAAACACGTGCCATTCATGTAATAGTGGACGCGGATTTCCTCGCGCGGCTTCGCATCTTCTGCGGCAGGCTCTGCTGCTTTGTCCTGCGCGGCATCCGCCGCTTTTTCTGCCCCCCTCGCACCGCTGCTTTCTTCGCCGCCGCCCGTCTGGATGACAGTCGCCCCGCCTGGCGGCACCTGCTTCTCCTGCTCTTTCTTCCGCACGTCGTCGCGTTTCGTGTTCGGCGCGAGTTCTTCCGGGTGATGGAGGATTTCCTCGACAGGCGTCGTTTCGAGCTCTTCGAGCTTCTCGGGCTTTGCCTGCGCGAGATAAAAAAGGTAGGCGGCGATGGCGAGCACAGCAAGAAGGGCTGCCGCAGCCATTCCCTTCGCAAAACGGATGCGGCGGCCGTAGCGCACATCGCGCACGAGCGCACGGATGCTCTGATAGCGGCGTTTCGGATCGACCTCGGACGCGCGGCGGCAGATGCGTGCGAGGCTGCCGTGGTAGTCGGGGCCGAGAAGTTCCTGCATCGTCATGCCGAGCGCGTAGATGTCGCTGCGCGCATCGGTCGTGCCGTAGCCGTACTGCTCCGGCGGGGCGTAGCCGCGCGTGCCGAGGTAGACTGTGTCGGCGGCTTTTTCATCGTCCTCCCCATGCATCCTGCGAGCGGCGTCGAAGTCAATCAGGCGGATGGTGCCGTCTCGCTGCTCGATGAGATTTTCCGGCTTGATGTCGCGATGGAGGATGCGGTGCGCATGGAGCGCGGCAAGGCCATCCGCAAGCGCGAGCAAATAGCGCCGCGCCTCGCGCTCTGTCAGGTAATGCTCCGTCTCGATGCGCCGCGAAAGCGGCTCACCCTGCACGCATTCCTCGAGGATGTGCGTCTCACCAGCCTCGGCGTCTTCAGCAAAGGCGTAGATTTCGGGCCAGAGCGGATGCGCGAGTGCTTTGAGCTCCGCGAGCGGCAGGCCGATGCGGCGGATGCGCTTGTAGATGACAGGCCGCCCCGCGCGGTCGGCGCCGAGCCAGACCTCGCCGCGCGCCGTCTCGCGCAGGCAGCGGACTTTCTCGAACAGTCCGAAGAGATAGCGCTTTGCCTCGTCCATGCGACCGCCTCATTTTCTAGCCAAGTATCGTCCTGCTTTTACGAGGCTGCCGTCTTCAGCCCGCTCGCAAGCAGATACATGGCGAGCTGGTTCAGGCTCACGCCTTCTGCTTTCGCCTGCATCGCCAGACGCTTGTGCAGGCTCTTGGGAATGCGGAGATTGAACCTGCCGCTGAAATCTTCCTCGCGGAGCGGTTCCGGTATCTCCATTCCATCCTCCAGTGCTGCGGAAATCCACGCTTTTTTCGCATCCTCAAGCATTTCGAGGATTTCCGTTTTCGTCTCTCCCTGTGTGATGCAGCCGCGTAATTCCGGGATATAACCAACGTACCCGCCAGCCGGATCCGCTTCGATGACCTCCCGATAAGGCAGTCCCACATAATAATCCAGATTTTTCTTCATTAGTTGACACCTCATTCTGCATCCAGCGCTGCTATCACTTGCCGGATTTGGGGTTGTTCCGTATGCGCAGCAACAGTTTTTCAAATTGGCTCAAACTCAACACCCCTTTTTTATAGTACCATATATAGTGTCTTTTGCGCAATATGAAACGTCCCTGCAGGAACCGCCTTGTCCTGCAGGGACGCTTTGTTTTCTAAACGAATCACACATATTGCAATACGACATAAAAGACATCATTCGCCATTATCGTTCACTTCCTGTATTGCTCCAACGCAATGTTCAAAATCGCCTCTTCGATGCTGCCACTTTGAACCAGCTGATTATGCGGGCTGCGGAAACCGAAATGACTCCATTGTCCGTCGTACCAATGAAATGCGATATGCCAAATTTTGTACGAGCGATTGCCGTAAACCTCTTTGAAGCCGACATAGAGACAATCCCCATCATAGTGAACTTTTTCGGAAATCACATAAACCGGATCGCCGTTCAGTTCCCCGGCATAAATGTCTGCTGCGGATGCCACATTTTCGCCCGAGAGACCGCTGGAAACACAGAATGCGACCGCGAGCATGAATGTTACCAAGAGTTTCTTCAACATAAGATGTCACTCTCCTATTCTTTTTAGGAATCTTCCGCCGTGAGGAAGATTCCATAGGCGGTATCAGACTGCACCAGCTCGGCGCAAATGCGACGGTGCGCGGCTTTGCACCAGACACTCGCGTTATTGCCTTGCGATGTCATCGTATCAGATTCTTCTTCTGTCAGGCCGATGACACTGCCCATAAGGTCGCCGAGATCAGCCACGTTGTTCATGGCTGTCTCGTCACCCTTCTCCCAGAGGAGGGTGATGTGCTCGATGGGGCTTTCGGTATCGCGTGCGGAATAGAGGATCACGGCGCGGTGCGTACCGTCGTTGTAATCAAGCGGATAGACATCAAAATCCCCGTCCTTCTTTCCCGTCGGCGTGAGATGCCGGTAGTCTGAGAAATAGGTAGGGGTGCCCTCCTGCGCGGCGAGCCGTTCGACCGCCTGCGTGAACTCGGAGATGTTCATGTCGGAGATAGGCGCCGACGCAGCAGCGGCGCCAGCCTGCCAGCAAAAAATCGTCAGGCAGACCAGCAAGAAAATTCTCTGGACTCGATGCATAAAACCAGCCTCCTTTGCGTGAAAGATGCGCGAATGTGAGTATTATTCACTATAGTTCCATTATACTACGGATTGTTTGCTTGTAAAGATAAAGGGCTCTCCAATATCAAGTATACAAAAATCCCCGCAGGGATTGGTGTCCTGCGGGGACAATGGAAGCTCTTTGCGATTCAGTGCCACTCCCCATCGGCGCCGAGATGATGCTCGAAGGCGGCATCGGGGACGAAGTCGATGTCGATGTACGAACCGAAGATCTCGTGGTCGATGCCGCGGAGTTCGAGGTGCATGGTGCGGCCACTGGTATTGCCTGCGGGGTCGGCGATGGCGAGGCCTGCGAGCGGGATGTCGAAGTCGATGCTGCCGCCTGGGACGAGGGCGGGCGCGGCGTAGCCGCGGGTCGTCGTCGTGGCGCCGTCATTGTACTCCATATGGAGCACGGGCACGGAAAACGTGCTGTCCGTCGTGTTGCTGACGTTCGCGTGAATATGCCACGCCGCGTCATCGGGGAAGAAGCGGATGGTGTCGTCGCCCGGCCAGTTCTGCCAGACGCTCGGCGGGATGTTGAGGAGGCCCGCCGCATTGTCGATCGGCACGTCATAGGCATCCGTCCAGCCATTGAAGACGAAGCCGTCGTGCGAATAGTGTGCGCGGATTTCACCCTTGTGCGATTTCTGTCCCTCGGCGGTGTCCGATGACGTCTTGTCCTGCGCAGCGTCCGCCGCTTTTTTCACATCCTGCGCCCCGCTGCTCTCGCCGCCCTCGATCTGCTGGACCGTCACCCTGCCTGGCGGCGCCTGCTGTTCCTGCTCCTTCTTTTTCACATCTTCGCGGCGGACGTCGGGCTTGAGCTCTTCGGGATGACGCACGAGCTCTTCGACCGGCGTCGTTTCGAGTTCTTCGAGCTTCTCGGGCTTTGCCTGCGCGAGGTAGAAAAGGTAGGCGGCGACGGCCAGCACGGCGAGGATGACGAGCGCGGCCGCGCCTTTCGCAAAGCGGATGCGGCGGCCATAGCGCACATCGCGCACAAGAGCGCGAACATTTTGGTATCTCCGCTTTGGATCGACCTCGGACGCGCGGCGGCAGATGCGCGCAAGACTGCCGTGGTCGTCGGGGCCCATGAGCTCCTGCATCGTCATGCCGAGCGCGTAGATGTCACTGCGCGCGTCCGTCGTGCCATAGCCGTACTGCTCGGGCGGAGCGTAGCCGCGCGTGCCGAGGTAGACCGTGTCAGCGGCTTTTTCCTCATCCATCGTGCGTGCGGCGTCGAAATCAATCAGGCGGATGGTGCCGTCGCGTTCCTCGATGATGTTTTCGGGCTTGATGTCGCGATGGAGGATGCGGTGCGCATGGAGCACGGCGAGGCCGTCGGCAAGCGCGAGCAAATAGCGCCGCGCCTCGCGCTCTGTCAGGTAATGCTCCGTCTCGATGCGCCGCGAAAGCGGTTCACCCTGCACGCATTCCTCGAGAATGTGCGTCTCGCCCGCCTCGGCGTCTTCGGCAAAGGCGTAGATTTCCGGCCAGAGCGGATGCGCGAGCGCTTTGAGCTCGGCGAGCGGCAGCCCCGTGCGGCGGATGCGCTTGTAGATGACCGGCCGTCCCGCGCGGTCGGCGCCGAGCCAGACCTCGCCGCGCGCCGTCTCGCGCAGGCAGCGGACTTTCTCGAACTGCCCGAAGAGATAGCTCTTTGCCTCGTCCATAGGGCCGCCCCCCTCGTTCTTGTTCTCTCTCATTCTTTATGATAAGATAAAGAAAACCATCTGGCAAGAGGGGGAACGGCCATGCTGAAAAAAGACACGGAAGAACTCGAGGAAGCGCTGCATAAAGCGCGCGATGTGCGCGACTACTTCGACGAGAATGCGGACGAGCTCGCGGAGCGCACGCTCGCCGAAGAGCTCGCGCGGCTGCTTGCGGAAAAGCATCTGACGAAAGCGCTCGTCGCCGAACGCTCAGGGCTTGACCGCACGTACGCCTACCATATTTTGGGTGGCACGAAGCCGCACCCTGCCCGCGAGAAGGTGCTCGCTCTCGCGCTGGCGCTCGGCCTCACGCCGAAGGAAGCGCAGCACCTCCTCTACTACGCCCGCTGCCCGCGCCTCTACGTCCGCGATGCCTGGGACAGCATCGTCTGGCACGCGCTCGAAAAGGGGATGAGCGTGACGGAGGCGAATCTGCTGATGGAGGAACTCGGAGAAACGCCGCTCTTGGGATAAAAAAATTGCTCAGGTAATGGCCTGAGCAATTTTTATTTCAGCAGATGCGCGGCACGAGATTGCCGACGGGCATGTCGACGATGCGGATGCCGCCGATGGTCGTGCGCAGGCCGACCTGACCGGGAGCCTTGTCCGTCGTCTCGCCGAGGATGACGGCATCGCGCCCATGCGGGTCGGACTTCATCGCGGCGAGGGCGGCGTCGGTCTCCTCCTCGGGCACGAAGGCGATGCATTTTCCCTCGTTCGCGAGATAGAGCGGGTCGAAGCCGAGGATGTCGCAGACACCGCGCACGGCGTCGCGCACGGGGACGGCGTCCTCGTCAATCAGGATGCCAACGCCGCTAGCCTGCGCGATTTCATTGAGCACGGCCGCGACGCCGCCGCGCGTCGGATCGCGCAGGACGGCCGTATGCGGCGCGGCCTGGAGCACCGCCTGCGTGAGGCCCGCGAGCGGTGCGCAGTCCGTCGTGATGTCTGGCGGCAGCTCGAGACCGTGACGGCCCGCGAGGATGGCGGCCGCATGGTCGCCAAGGTAGCCAGAGAGCAGGACTTTCATGCCGGGACGGACGTTTTTCGGCGAAATATCGACGCCGTCGATGAGCTCGCCGACGCCGGCCGTGTTGATGAAGATGCCGTCGGCCTTGCCGCGCTCGACAACCTTCGTGTCGCCCGTGACAATCTGGATGCCCGCCTCGGCCGCCATGTCGTGCATGGTCGAGACGATGCGCTTCAGGTCGTCGATGGGAAATCCTTCCTCGAGAATCAAACCGCACGAGAGGTAGCGCGGCACGGCGCCCGTCATCGCAAGGTCGTTGACCGTGCCGCAGACGGCGAGCTTGCCGATGTTGCCACCCGCAAAGAACAGAGGCCGCACGACATAGGAATCCGTCGTGAAAGCGAGGCGGCCGGACGCCTGGAGCTTCGCGCCGTCGTGGAGCTCGTCGAGCAGCGGATTGGAAAACGCTGGGCCGATGACGTTTTTCATCAGTTCAGCGCTGAGTTTTCCGCCAGCGCCATGAGCGAGGGTAATAAGATGATCTGTCAAAAGCAGTTCCTCCTTCGCAGGTTACAATCATTCTGATTGCTTGGCCCTACCTTCGACACTCCCCCTGCCACTTACGTGACCCTCCCCCCTCTGAGAGGGGGGCTGCAGTTTGAGGTGGGCTCTGTTGCGATTGTTACTTTCCAAATTCAAACCGCCCCTGCCCGTATTTATACCACGCCGCGCAGACGCCTTCGACGGAGACCATGCAGGGGCCGATGGCGTGGGTGGGGATGCAGGCTTTGCCGAAGAGCGGGCACTCGCGCGGGGTGACGATGCCGCGCAGGACCTCGCCGCAGCGGCAGCCAGGGTGGTTGTCACCGACTGGGACGTCCATCGGCAGCAGGCGCTCGATGTCATGCGCGACGTGCGCTTCTTTCATGTGCAGGCCGGACTGCGGGATGACGCCGATGCCGCGCCACGGGGCGTCGACGGTCTCATAGACCTCGGCCATCGTACGGCGCGCGGCGGGACTGCCTGCCGCCTGCACGACGCTTTCGTATTCATTTTCGATGCGCGCCTCGCCTTTCTCCGTCTGCTGCAAGAGGCGCACGAGCGAGCGCAGAATCGCGACAGGCGTGAAGCCGGTCACGACGCCGGGCGTGTGGAATTCGTCCGCGACGAACTGGAAAACGTCGAGCCCCGTGACGACGGAGACATGGCCGGGCAGCAGGAAGCCGTCGACGCGGACTTCGGGGTCCGTGAGAAGTGCGCGGAGCGCTGGCGGCACGAGCTTCTGCGCCGAAAGCAGGTAGACGTTCTGGAGGCCGGCCTGCTCGGCCGCGAGCACGAGCGCGGCGGCTGTCGGGGCCGTCGTCTCAAAGCCGACAGCGAGGAAGATGACCTTTTTTTCGGGGTTCTCTCGCGCGATGGCCAGCGTGTCGAGCGGCGAATAAACGATGCGGATGTCGGCGCCCTCAGCCTTCGCCTCGGCGAGGCTCGACTGCGAGCCCGGCACTTTCAGCATGTCGCCAAACGTCGCGAGGATGACGTCATCGCGATGCGCGTAGGCGATGGCCTTGTCCATGTAGTCGTCGGCCGTGACGCAGACGGGGCAGCCCGGGCCGCTGACGAGTGCGACGTTCTCGGGCAGGAGCTGGCGGATGCCTGCGCGAAAAATCGAGACGGTGTGCGTGCCGCAGACCTCCATGTAGCGGAGCGGCCGCCCAATCTCAGCCGCAAGGCGCTGGATTTCCGCGACAAGCGCCTGTGCGGCCTCGCGCTCTTCTTTGCGCGTGAGCTTGCCATCCGCCGCACTGGCATGTGCTCGTGCCTCCGCCGCCGTCATGAAAGCGCCTCCACGGTGCGCGGCGCGCCGTTCATCTCGTCGAGCAGCGCATACGTCTCCTCGGCTTCCTTTTCATCGACGATCTGCATGGCAAAGCCCGCATGCACGAGCACATAGTCGCCGATTTTTGCCTCAGGGAGCAGCATGAGCGAGACATCCTTCGTCACGCCCGAAAGCTCGACTTTCGCGAGCGCGTCCTGGATGGAAAGAATCTTGGCAGGGACTGCAAGACACATGATGGTAGGACCTCCAATGAAAAATTTTTGTATCTATCAGGAAGTTGTTTCTTTGATTGCCGAACGCGGCTTTTACAGGAGGCTCCCTCTCAGAGGGAGCTGGCGCCGCAGGCGACTGAAGGAGTGTCGAAGGTAGGACGTGAATATGTCATCTACGAAGGTTCAAATCTGCCTTCGCAGATAACATTCGTATGAACCAGCAAGTTCCTACCTCCGACACTCCCCCTGCCCTTCGGGCCCTCCCCCCTCTGAGAGGGGGGCAGCTGAAAAAGCAACGGCTTCCGCTACTCGTTCCATATTCATGGGCGTCGCATGTTCTTTCTCCGTCGCCTCGACGCCCCATGTTTTCAGTTCTGCGAGCGCTTCTTCTGCGACTTCTGGCACGAGCTTTTTCATTTCTTCCGACAGTTCGACGCCGGCTTCGAGGCTATAAGGCTGGACGCCGAGGACGGTGACGGTGGGGATTTTGTGGCCTGTGACTTCGAGCAGGGCGAGGACGTCCTGGATGCCGACTTCGTGCGCGGAAATCTTGTCCTGGAAGTGCGCGAGGACGTCATCGTCGCGGATGGCGAAGCGCGTGCCAGGCTTTGCGTGGCCGTTGATGCTGTCAATGACGAGCAGTTTCTTCGTGCCTGTGACGAACTGCGTGAGCTCGATGCCGAGCGTGCCGCCGTCGACGATCTGGACGTTTTCGGGGAAATCGTAATGCGCATCGAGATACTCCGCGACGCGCACGCCGAAGCCCTCATCGCGCAGGATGACGTTGCCGACACCGAGCACGGTCACGTCCGACTGGAACAGGACGTCGTCTGGCGCTTCTTTTGCGCCGTTTCCAAAGATGTCTGCCATCAGGCCTGTCCTTTCTTCTTTGCCACGCCCGCTTTCAGCCAGTCACACCAGGCGTCGATGCCTTCGCCCGTCGTGCACGAGACTTCCTGCACGACGATGCCGGGGTGCAGCATCTCGATGTCCTCTTTCGCACTCTTGCGGTCGAAGTTGCAGTACGGCGCGAGGTCGATCTTGTTGATGAGCGCAATCTCGCTTTCCTTGAACATCAGCGGGTACTTCATCGGCTTGTCGTCGCCCTCCGTCACAGAGAGCACGACGGCGCGGGCGTCTTCGCCGAGCGCGAATTCGGCCGGGCAGACGAGGTTGCCGACGTTCTCGATGACGAGCAGGTCGAGCGCATCGAGGTCGATGTCTTTCGCCGTCTTCTGCACCATGTTCGCGTCGAGGTGGCAGCCGCCCGCCGTGTTGATCTGGATGACGGGCACGCCGTACTTGTCGATGCGGTCAGCGTCCTTGCTCGTGAAGAGGTCGCCTTCGATGACGGCCATGCGGAGCTCGCCGCCGAGCTTTTCCATCGTGCGCTCAAGCACAGACGTCTTGCCCGCGCCCGGCGAGCCCATGAAGTTGACGACGAAGACATTCTTATCTTTGAAAAGGGCCATATTCTCGGCCGCGAAGCGGTCGTTCTCGCCCAGGATGTTCTTGATGACCTTGATTTCCATGTGGGTCAGTCCACCTCCAGATATTCGACTTGGAGCTCGCGCCCCGAAATGGTTTTGAGGACGCCGTCCTTGCATTCGGGACACCAGAAATTGTAGTGTTCGATGTGGAATTCCTTGCCGCACTTCGAGCAGCGCCCGACGAGCGGCGTATGGCGCACCGTGAGCTTCGCGCCCTCGGCGATCGTGTCCTTCGTGATGAGGCGCCAGCTGAAATCGAGCGATTCCATCTCGACGCCCGCCATCTCGCCAAGGATCAGGCCGACCTCGTGGACGACCTTGGCGTCATTCTGCTTCGCGTAGTCCAAAGCAATGTCTAGGATTCCTTCTGCTATTGACATTTCGTGCATAGGATGAATTCTCCTGCAAAAACTTCCGCGGGTGCGATATTCAAATTCGCACCCGCGGAAGTTTCTTTCATGCTATTTGATTGGTTCGTACAGGGGACAGCCTTATGGCATAAGCGACCGCACAGGCGCTAAAGCGCCTTGCGTCTGCTTATCCCCCCGCCGCTCACGCGGCCCGTCCCCCCTCTAGAGGGGGGCTGCATGATTGTCGGGCTCCGTTTCTTCCGATAGGTTTTACAGCTGCGCTTCGAGCCCGCGCTTCTGGAACACTCCGAGGATGTCCATGAGCTTCGTCTTTTTCGGCGCGTAGTCGACGGTCGTTTCGCCGTCGTGGGCGTGGATGTGGACGAAGAGGACGCCGGGGAGGCCGAAGAGGGCCTTCTCGACTTCTTTCGCGAGTTCTTCGGTATAGCCTTCGACGGTGAACTGGAGGCGCGTGTTGCCGTTCGTTTCACCGCAGCCGCATTCTTTGCACATAGATGGGTTCTCCTTTGATTACGATTTTTCTGCGCTCGGGTCAACCTCGTTCGCGTCCTGCGGATAGTGGACGAGGAACTTGCTGCCCGAGAACATGCTCGAGACTTCGGACTCGCCTTCCATGAACTCCGAGCGGATGACCATGTAGAGATGGCCGATGGCGAAGAGGATGATCGCCCAGGCTGCGTAGTGATGGACGAGGTGCGTCATCATTTCGTTGCCGCAGACGACGTTGACCCACGCAAACGCCTGCGCGATGTACGTCGCGGGCTCCGTCATGTAGTACATGGCAAATCCCGTGCAGATCTCGACGGCGACGAGGCCGTAGAGCATGAGATACGACATGCGGGCCAAGGGGTTCCGGAGGAACGATGCGTGGTTCGGCTGGACGAGCATGTAATGCTTGATGACGTCGAGCGTCTGCGCGTAGAAATAGCCTTTCCAGAACCGCGGGAACAGGCGGTCGCCGCGGTTGATGATGAAGCCGTAGATGCGCAGCACGAACGATGCGCAGAAGACGAACGCGGCGACAAAGTGGATGTCGCGCACGAGGTCGACATACGTCGTGGAGTATGCCGGCTCGAGGTTCATCGACTGCAGCGGCGTCGCGATGATGATGCCTGTGCCGAACAGGACGAGGATCATCACGACCATGATCCAGTGGAAGATGCGCAGGAACGGGCTGAAGAGGTAGAATTCCTTGCGCTGGACTTCCTTCATGCGATGAATCTGTGCCATGAAATCACTCCCTCTTCCCGGTCGGCGTCTCGACATGCGTGCCGGAGCACGGGTCAGCCGTCACGACGCTGATTTCCTCGCCTTCGGCGTTGTACATGTGCGTCGCGCATGCCATGCAGGGGTCGAAGGAGCGCACGACCTTGACGATTTCGAGCGGCTTGTCCGGGATGGCGACATGCGTGTCCATCATGGCGAGCTCGTAGGCACCGTGGCCTGCCTCGTCGTCACGCGGGCATGCGTTCCACGTCGTCGGGACGACGCACTGGTAGTTGTCCACCTTGTCGTCCTTGATCGTGACCCAGTGTGCGAGGCCGCCGCGCGGTGCCTCGTAGAGGCCGACGCCCTTGGCTTTCTGCGGCCAGGTGTCCGTGTTCCAATGTTCGTTGTTGACAACTTCGGTGTCGCCCGTCTTGAGATTTGCGATGAGCTTGTCGAAGAAGAACTTGTTGATTTCTGCATTGAGCTGGCAGTCGAGGGCGCGCGCCGCCGTGCGGCCGACCATCGTCGGGAGCCAAGTCTCGGCTGGGAGGTTCAGGACTTTCGAAACCGCTGCAATCTGGTCGAGCATCATCTTTTCTGCCCAGGTCGGCTCGCCGAGCAATCCCTGCGCGGCCTTCGTGTAGATGATGATGTAGCGTGCGAGCGGGCCGACTTCGCAGACCTTGCCACGCCATTTCGGCGTCTTGAGCCAGCTGTACTTGCCCTGCTCGTTGAGCGCTTTCCACTCCGTCGCGGAGCCGTCTTTCGGGCCCGTGTAGTGCGCGTCCGTGACGCCGTCCCACGGATGGAGGTCGGAGCCCTGCTTGCCCTCGGGGTAGTCGTACCACGAATGGACGACGCCCTCGGTGAAGCACTTCGGATCGTTGACGTCTTCGCCCGAAATCTCCGTGAACTTCGCATTCGCCGCGCCGGCCTTGAAGTTCTCGACGACGCCGTTGCAGCGGACGAGCAGATTGTTGAAGAAATCGCCGTCCGACGTGCCGGAGGGCGGCTCGATCGGGTACGCGCCATATGCGAGCACGCGCGTGCCTGCGAGGCCGCCGCCGTCGACGCGGCCCGCCTTGACGTATGCGGAGCCGATGGCGATGAGATCCGGCAGATAGTAGTTGTTGACGAGCGTGCGGCCGAGGTTGATGGCGCGGTCGACGATGCCGAGGCGCGCGGAGTTCACCGGCGCGTTGCCGTCCGTCATGGAGATGGAGCACGGCATGCCGCCGACGACATAGTGCGGATGCGGGTTCTTGCCGCCGAAGATGACATGCGGCGTCACGAGTTCGCGCTGCTTGTCGAGCATTTCAAGATAATGCGCGACCGCCATGAGATGGACTTCCGGCGGCAGCAGCTTGTAGTCCGGATGATCCCACCAGTTCGCCGAGAAGATGCCGAGCTGGCCGCTCTCGACGATGGCCTTGACCTTGCCCTGGATTTCTGCGAAATACTGCGGCGTCGCGGCCGGGAATGCATGGTCGTACGCCTCCGTCACGCTCGTGCCGGGCGCGCGGAACGGCAGACGGTAGGCATTGAGCACCGTGGCCTGCAGGTTCGCCGTCGCGACCGGATCGGCCGCGAGCGCCTCGACCGGGCTGACCCAGTCGAGCGCATGCAGATGATAGAAATGGACGATATGATCCTGCACCGTCAGCGTCGCCGCCATGATGTTGCGGATGTAGTTCGCGTTTTTCGGAATACGGATCTGGAGCGCATCCTCGACGGCGCGCACCGAAGCGAGCGCATGCGCCGTCGTGCAGACGCCGCAGATGCGCTGGATGTAGGCCCACGCATCACGCGGGTCGCGGTTGTGCATGACGAGCTCGAGGCCGCGCCAGGCCGTGCCGGACGACAGGGCATCCGTGACTTTGCCCGAACCCTCGTCCACATTGACCTCGACGCGCAGATGGCCTTCGATTCTCGTGATCGGATCGACTACTACATGTTTCATTTATCTTCCACCTGCTCCCTCAAAACTTGTCTTCTTCTTCTTTGGCGGCCGCCTTGGCTTCCGCCTCGTCACGCTTGTTCTTCTGCATGATCGAGCCAGCCGCATGCGCGATGACGCCAGCTGCCGCGAGCGCGCCGACGCCGAGGCCGATCTTGTCCGCATTTCCGAGCTTGCCATAGCCAGGCAGGCGCTTCGTGAACGGCGTGTCGTCCCAGAAATTCGAATTGCTGCAGCCGATGCAAGGCGCACCAGACTGGATCGGATAGCTCATGCCCTGGAACCAGCGCAGGTTGCCGCAGCTGTTGTACGTCTCCGGCCCGCGGCAGCCGAGCTTGTAGAGGCACCAGCCCGCTTTCGCGCCCGCATCGTCAAAGTTCTCGGCGAACATGCCCGCATCAAAGAACGGACGGCGGTAGCACGTGTCGTGGATGCGGTTGCCGTAGAACTGCTTCGGACGGCCCTCGCCATCGAGCGGCGGCAGGTTGCCGAACAGTGCGACATGCATGATGACGCCCGTCATGACCTCCGGAATCGGCGGGCAGCCCGGCACGTTCACGACCGGCGTGTTGCCGACGAACGGACTGATGCCCGAAGACCCCGTCGGGTTCGGCTTCGCACTCTGGATGCCGCCCGCGACCGCGCAGGTGCCATAAGCGATGATTGCTTTCGCGCCCGCGGCCGCCTCCTGCAGCATCCGCGTGAACGGACGGCCGCCCGACATGCAGTAGACGCCATTGTCCTTCGTCGAGACAGCGCCCTCGACCGCGAGGATGTAGTTCCCCTTGTACTTTTCCATGACCTCTTTGAGGTGCGCCTCGAACGGCTCGCCCGAAGCCGCGCTGAGCAAATGGTCATACTCGAGGTCGATCTGCGAAAGAACGACATCCGAAGCGAGCGGCGCGCCCGAGCGGATGAACGACTCGTCGCAGCCCGTGCACTCGTGGCCATGGATCCAGACGACGACCGGCAGCGGCTGCGTCTCCGCTGCCTCGACGACCTCCTGGAATTTGTCCGTGCTCAGACCCATCATCGTCGTGAGCGCAACGCACCCCTTGAGGAAGCTCCTGCGGCTCATGCCCTTCCGCAGATACCGCTCCCAAAGACTCTCCCGTTTTTCCACGTTGGTCCCTCCCCTGCGCGCGGCACACTCTCGCCTGCGCGATTGACAAAAATCTGTGATTTTCACAACTTGATCTTGTTCCTTTCATTATACGACGTCGGAGGAGAAAAAGCCATTATGATAAATATATACGTCCATAAATGTCGCTGATGAAAGGATTTCCTTTTATAAATGATTCGCCGCCGTCCAAAAAAATCCTGCCGACTCCTCTTCCTTTGTGAAAAAAGTCTGATAAAGGCGTTGCACCTGCAACGAATCCACATCCGCCACAAAAAAATCAGCACCATATCCAAAAAAGTTCTTGCATTTTCCCTCCCTGCGCGCTATACTATTGATTGTTCACGGGGACGTAGCTCAGTTGGGAGAGCACCAGGTTCGCAATCTGGGGGTCGAGGGTTCAAACCCCTTCGTCTCCACCATATAGGAAAAGACAGGCCGCTGTACGATGGTACGGCGGTCTTTTGGTTTGCTTCTTTTGTACGCCGAAAGCTCAAAAACGTCAGGTACCTGTCTCAAACGGCAAGTACCTGACGTTTTTCTCTGCTTATAGATCCATCTCATCAAAACAAATCGCTGTGCGTCCCCGTCCTCGAAGCCGTCAGCACGAGTTCTTCCTGCTTCACGGCATAAACCAGAAGCCAGTCTGGGTGTACGTAACATTCGCGGAATCCCTCGTAATTCCAGGTCAATGCAACTCCTTGAACGCTTCTTCCGCCGATGCATAGCTCTTGGCCTTCTTGCGTCCTGCCAAAATGTCGCGCGCTTCCTGCATCGCCGCTTCCGTCTCCGCATTGTATCTCGGCTGGCGAACCTCAAACGGCAAGCCGCGATGCATGAGCGACTGGCGAAGGAACAGATTGATGGCCGTCGTCATATCAAGCCCGAGTGAACGGAAAAGTTCTTGTGATTCTTTCTTGATTTCCGGATCCATCCGAATGGTCATGCTCGTTGTCATGGAAATCATCTCCTTGCTTCAATTATAGCGCATAGATGTCTAACGTCAATACAATAGATGTACGTCTGAACCGTCAAACCATACGACATCAAATGGCATCCTCTCAAAATCTGTGGCACTCTGCTTGTGAGTGAGATATAATATTTTCAGACCATCTTGCTAACGAAACAGATAAGGACAGATCCAAATGCTCCATGTTTTTTACGGCGATCTGCCGACCGCCATCTACAATACTGCCGTCTATTTCAAGAACGTCTACGAGGACGCATGGCTGACGACGCCGCCCGTCCCGCAGATGATCGAAGACATCGACAAATCTACCGTCATTTCTGGTGGCGTCATCGACAGTCCCGTGCTCGGAAAGATTTCACCGCTCGGGCTCTCCGGCGGTGTCAAGACGCTCATCCTCATCCAGAACGTCCCCGAAAAGATTTTCAATGCCTCGACATGTGGTGACAACTGCGCATCCTGGCTGCTGCGTCTCGCCGAAAAAAAAGACATCACGGTCAACCTGCGCCATCTGATGGATTTTGGCAAAGGTACGTTTTCGCTCCATATCCTCAACACCGACCAGACCGTCCACAGCATGAAAGAGCTCGTTCCGATTGCCGGACGCTTCGTCTGAAGGAGGCGCATGATGAAAGGTTCGCAGCGCGTCATCATCCAGAACAAACGCATCCGCTATGATTTCACGATTCACCGGAACATCACCATCATCTGCGGCAACAGCGCCACGGGCAAGACAAAGCTTATCGAGATGATCCAAGAGTATTACGACAACGGGGACAGCAGCGGTATCGCGCTCGAATGCCCAAAGACATGCGTGACGCTCTCGGGGCGCAACTGGCAAGCCGAGCTCGCCCTGTACAACGACAGCCTCGTTTTCATCGACGAAGGAAATGCGTTCGTCACGTCCGAAGCCTTTTCCAAGGCGATTCAAGGAACAGATAACTACTACATCATCGTCAATCGCGAAAATCTGGAAAATCTGCCCTACAGCGTCAAAGAAATCTACGGCATCCGCACATCAGGCAAATATGGCGGCCTAAAACAAACGTACAACGAATTATTCGAAATTTACGGCCAACCGCTTGGAAAAAACGATACGCTCCCCGCTACGGTTCTTGTCGAGGACAGCAATGCCGGCTATCAGTTTTTCTCAGAGGTCTGCAACGAACAGCATCTTGCCTGCACATCCGCTGGCGGCAAATCGAACATCTTCGAATGCCTGACGCAAAGCGAAGCCCCCGCCGCCGCGCTCATCATTGCTGATGGCGCAGCCTTTGGTTCGCAGATGGGAAGAATCGCAAAGCTCATCGAAAACGGTGCCCCCATCAGCCTTTATCTGCCAGAATCCTTCGAGTGGCTGCTTCTCGCCGCTGATCTTCTCAAAGACAACGAAATCCGGCAGGCGCTCGCTGATCCTG
This sequence comes from Selenomonas sp., assembly GCA_022773585.1. Taxonomy (GTDB): domain Bacteria; phylum Bacillota; class Negativicutes; order Selenomonadales; family Selenomonadaceae; genus Selenomonas_C. The sequence goes on from JALEZZ010000031.1 coordinate 31,352, forward strand.
CCGAAGCCATCGAATCCGCCGATTACTTCAGCTGGGAACGTTTCTTCACAAAACTTCTGACGGACAAGACGGCGGGAACCATCTGGCAGTACAACAAAAAGAAATTGAATCCCATCTACCTGCACGACCGCGAACGGCAAACAATCCTCGCTTTGACACCATTCGCTCGACATTCATAGGTCATTTGTGGGTTCGATGATACCACTTCGTTTCCACTATATTGAAACAGCAAGCCGCTGCACGGAAGTGCGGCGACTTTTTCGTATTACAACCCCCTTAGGGGATATCATTAATAAAAATCTCTTGGCTCTGCACAATGCTCCAGCACTTCTTGCACCGCAGCTTCATCCACGCCTGATGCCATTTGCTCTTTGAAGCATTTTTTACAAACGGATTCGCCAGAAAAATCTTTTTCATCCAATATGTCGTGCCACCAGCTCCATCCACTTTTCACCCCATGCTTCCGCATAACATCATTGGCGTTTTCGCATGTCACGATCTCATCGATAGATGTGTATTCCTTCAAGCAGCAAGCGCACCTGGTACGTGTCATATTTTCCAACGCCTCGTATTCGTTTCCATCTGCGCCGCCTACGACATTCAACGTAAATCTAACGATTTTATGTACGGCATCACGCGAAAGTTCGCCATGGTCATACATTTCTAGAATGTTCTCCAAAAAATCATTCATGCAGTGACCAATCTCATGGTTGCTCATAATGATTCCTCCTATATAAAATGATAAATTTTAGTGTATTTATATTATCACTATTTTATCAAATATTCAATAACATCGATCAGATTTTATCTATTAATTTTGCAAAAATAAACATAGACATTGTACGGAGATGCAACGTTTTCGGAGATTTCGCAAAAGGATACGCCAAATCTTTATATGACTTTAGATTGACAATATGGTAAAAACGCCATATTATAAGTATGGGAGGGTAACAAATTGCAAGACAATTTCGAGATTGAATTCTTCGAAAAAGACGATCATTCGTGCCCTGTTCAAGAGTTTCTGGATTCTCTTGATGATAAAATGGCTGCGAAGGTTTACGGCATGATGGCTGTCTTGGCAATGGCCGGGAACTCCTTACGCAAGCCATATTCATCGAAAATCAACGAACACATTTTTGAACTGCGAGTCAAACAAGGTTCGAACATCACGCGCGTGCTCTACTTCTTTTTCGTTGGAAAGCACATTGTCATGACAAACGGCTTCGTGAAAAAGCAGCCAAAGACACCGCCCCGCCAAATCGAACTCGCCGAGAAATATCGGAGCATCTATCTGCAAAGAAAGGGTGTTGAAGCATGATTACATTCCGAGATTCACTCAACAAGCGCCTGCAAGATCCCAATTTCCGAAAAGAATATGAAGCAATCCAGCCAGAGATGGACATTATCCGCGCGATGGTCCGGCTGCGGAAGGAACAGCACCTCACGCAGGAAGACCTCTCCAAGCGGACAGGCATCAACCAAGGCGACATCAGCCGTCTCGAACGCGGCACGCGGAACCCATCGCTCAACATGCTCAAAAAACTGGCAGATGGCCTCGGGATGCGTCTGCATATCGACTTTATCCCAAAAGAAGCGACATCTGAAGCCCTCTGATTCTGCGCGTGAGCAGGATTTGTGGGTCACGCTGGTCATCCTTCGTTTCCACCATTCCCATCCGCAAACTCGAACATGAAAAATAAGAGCCGAAGGTACAAATCCTTCGACTCAGCTTCATATCCATATGATGTTGTCCGCAGCTCAGATTCCCTTGAACGCCAGAAGCTGCATGGCTTCCGACTCGGAGAGGTAGCCGCGGTCGAGCAGGTCGGCGCTCATCGCGCGGATGGCGAGCTCTTCTTCGCTGAGGCCTTCCATCACATCGTCCTGCGACTCTGCTGCGGCGGCCTGATAGCGGTCTGCGAGCGCGCTTTCCACTTCATCGCGGATCTCCGAGGGCAGGAACCAGTCATCAACGGCATTGGAGAGGTACTGAGAGGCATTCTGAGAAAAATCCATATCGGTATGCGCCGCGTCAAGCATTTCGGTTGCGGCGCAACCTCCTTTCGTTCGTGTACAAAGTAAAACATGCGACGCATGAGGAGAAGAATCATGCATCTTGGTTATCGGTATTGTAGCACGAACCAAGGCGGATGTCTACCATAAAATCTGCATGACCAGCATGCCTGAAAGCAATCGTTTACGAATCAGGCACCGATGATTTTTCATCACAATTTGAAAAGAGCGGGCCTCCGTCGTGGAGACCCGCTCTTTTCCGTGCTGGAAGTTCAAGCCTGTGCCGTTGCGCCGACGCAGTCGTTGAGGCCGGAGATGAGGGCGTCAACGTCGATGCCGTGCGCGAGCGCGCCCTGCTCGATGTTCTCGAAATGCGCAGCAGCGCAGCCGAGGCAGCCCATGCCAGCGTTCATGAAGACTTCTGCCGTGTCCGGATATTTCTGGACGACTTCGAGGATGCTCATATCTTTCGTGATTGCCATAGTGAAAAACCTCCTGACAAAACCTGCGAAAACTTATGGATGGCGGCAGGGCCGCACACCCCCATGGGGTATTTTCTCCCCATCTGTATCAGCATTATATCATAGTTTGCGCAGGTTTTCACCCTCAAAGTTCCAAAAAATGAAAAGTCATGATTTCTTTGATGTGGGGGTGGTTTTTTCTCATAGGCCGCGTTAGAATAGAGGGCAATGAAAGTTTTTTTGAAAATCTTGGAGGCGGTATCGTGGGACTCATCGCGTGGGAAGGGCTCGGCGTTCCCATTTATACATATGGGCTCGTCGTGTTCGCGGCCGTCGTGCTCGGCGCAGCGTGTGCATGGGTGACGCTCCGGCTCGCGGGCGAGCGCACGGCGCCGCTCCTCGACCTCCTCGTCTACGGCCTGCCCGTCGCGCTCGTCTTTGCGCGGCTCGGCTTCGTGCTGCACAATGCTTCGCAGTATTCGAGCCAGCTCTCCGAAGTCTTCTGCGTCTGGCATGGCGGGCTGTCGTTCTATGGCGGGATGCTCGGCTTTTTCCTGACGGTGCTCGGCTACAGCCTCGTGCATGGCGTGAGCGCGTGGCACTGGCTCGATCTCCTCGTGCCTGCCTTCATTCTTTCCATCGTCGTCTACGAGCTCGGCATCTTCGGCATGCAGCTGACGATGGGTACGCCGTTCCCGCAGGACGTGCCAAACGACCATACGCTGATGGAGTACGTCGAGTACCGCTACCGGCCGATGGGTTTTGAAAATATGCTGTATTTCCGGCCGATTGCGCTCTACCAGGCAGGCTTGCAGCTCTTGGCGTTCGTGCTCGTCGTGCTCGTCGCATTTGTCGATGCGCGCATGGGGCATCGGTGGCGCTCGGGCTGCCGGTTCCTCTTCGGCCTCGGCCTCGTCGCGGCCATCCGCTTCGGATGCGGGTTCTTTTATCTGAACTCGCATCCCGAGACGATGCTGCCGCTCGGGCGGCTGCTGTCCGGCGGAGCGGTGCTTTTGGCGATTGTGCTGTTCGTGATGCGGTGGCGCTCGCGCCCGCGATACTTTTGAGTTTTAGGAGGCTGCCCTGTGTTTTCTGTTTCCTCTCACCATAGCGACCGCCCGCGCTGGGCGCGGCGCATTGTGCTGCTCGTCCTGCTGCTCGCCATCCCGTTCCTGCTCGCCAGCCCGAAACCGATGACGGCGAGCATGGTCGCGGACAGCGAGAACGGCACGAAGGTGCTGATCCTCAATTACCACAAGATCGACGATACATTCATCGCGCTCGCCGTGCGGCCGGAGGATTTCGACGCGCAGATGAAGTACCTCTCGGAGCACGGCTACCACACCATCACGCCCGACGAGCTCTACGACAGCCTCGCAGGCAACGCCGAGCTCCCCGAGAATCCCGTGCTCATCACGTTTGACGACGGCTACGAGGACAATTACAAGAACGCGTACCCCATCCTCAAGAAGTACGACTTCAAGGCGACGATCTTCGTCATTTCGAGCTTCCTCGGCGTCTATCCGAACTACATCACCTGGGATCAGGCGCGCGAGATGGACGCGGACAATATCTCCATCCAGTCGCACACCGTCGATCACAAGTCCATGACCGACCTCTCGGATGACGAGCTCCGTTCCGAGCTCGTGGACTCGAAAAAGAAGATTGAGAAAGAGCTCGGCCACCAGATTGACTACATGGCCTATCCGACCGGCACGTACAACCTCCACATCGCAAAGCTCGTGCAGGAGGCCGGCTACAAGGCGGCGTTCACGATCAAGTACGGCAACGTCGACAAGGCCAGCAACATCTACGCCCTCGAGCGCGTCCCCGTGTTCCACACCGAGGACACGAACAAATCCTTCCTCGAACGCATCCGCTACACGCCGATTTTCGAGCGGTTCGGGTGGATCAAGAGCTGAAATTTTCCATGTGCAATGCAAAAGCCCTCCCGACTTCGCAGGCTGACCTGCAAGCCGGGAGGGCTTTTCTGACAGCTCAGAACCACCACGCCATGAGCGGGATGGTCAGGATGCTGCCGAGCGTCGTGAGGGAGACGGCGCGCGTCGAGAGCTCGGCCTGATAGCCGCGTTCGTTCGCGAACATGACGATCATCGAGCCGACCGGCATGCCGAACGTGACGGTCGCGATGCCGACGAGCGTCGGCGAGAAGCGGCCGAGCGCGGTCAGAAGCACGTAGATGAGCGACGGAAAGATGGCAAGGCGCACGGCGGCCATGGCGTAGAGCCGGCCGTCCGTGAAGATGCGCCGCCAGGCGATTTCCGCGAGGTTGCCGCCGAGGATCAGCATGGAGATCGGCGTCGTGATGTTGCTGATGAGGTAGCAGGTATCCGAGAGCACCGACGGCACCTGGATGCCGCTGAAATAGATCGCGATGGCGAGCACGGTCAGCAGGAATCCCGGATTCCAGAGCGTCCGCAGCTCGAACGGCTGGCGCTCGCCGCTCATGAGCCGCAGGCCGTAGGAATAGGCGAGCAGGTCGAACGGCATATGGATGATGGCCGTGTAGAAGATGGCCTCGTCGCCGAAGAGTGCCTGCACGATGGGAAAGCCCAGGAGCTCCGTGTTCGCGAAGATGAACATGAAATCATAGGCGCCGCGCTCGTCCGGCGCGACATGCAGCAGCACGGTGCAGGCATGCGCGAAGAACGGCAGCAAGAGGTAGATGGTCGCTCCGAGCCCGAAGAACAGCAGCACGGTCTGTGGGTCGGCGGATTCCATGCGGCAGACCGAGGCGATGACGAGCAGCGGGCACGTGATGTTGACGGCAAGAGACGAGAGCTCGCGGATGCCCTGATGGCTGAGCATCGCGCGATTTCGGAGCACGCAGCCGAGCAGGATCAGGAGCCCGAGCTGTGCCATCGTGCCATAGACATGGTTCAAAGAAGATCACTCCAGAATACAATGGGCGGCGAGCACGAGGAGCGGCAGAGCCAGCACCGTGCGCTCGAGGAAGATGAGGAACAGGCGTTTCATGTCGATGCCGACATCCGCTTTGACGATGATGCTGCCGACCTCCGTCAGATAGATGATCTGGACGAGCGACAGTCCGCCGATGACGAAGCGCGTGAACTCTGACGGCAGGTTCGTACTGATGAGCGCGGGGATGAACATGTCGATGAAGCCGACGAGCGTCGCAGGCGCCGCCGTGAACGCGTCCGGCACGCCGAGCAGGCTCATGTAGACGCCCATCGGATACGAGAGATACTGGAAAATCGGCGTCTCATTGACGAGGAGCGAGCCGACCGTGCCCCAGGCGATGACGATCGGGATGAGGTCGCAGAGGATGCCGACCGTCATCTTCGCACCGCCGTCGAGCACCTGCTTCGGCTGGAACGTTGCGGCGCGGTCGAGCGCGGACTGCACAGCCCAGCCGAAGAGCGAGACATTTTCCGGCACATCTTCGGCGATGTTCTTTTTGCTGCGGTAGGCCTCGGGGATGCTGCTGAGCGGCGGCATGCGCACGCCGACGATGGCGAGCAGCAGGCCGATGGCCGTGACGACGGCATAGAGCGCGAGAAAATGCGAGCTGATGCCGAGCGTCTCGGCGACGACCATGCAGAACGGGATCGAGACGAGCGAGAAATTCGTCATGATGGCAGCGGCCTCGCGGCGGCTGTAGCAGCCAGCCTCGTATTCCTGCTGCGTGATCAGCACGGCCGTGTTCGACGAAGCGAGCCACGACGCGACGAGATCGACGGACGCGCGGCCCGGCACATGGAACAGCGGGCGCGTCAGCGGCTTCAGCAGAATGCCTGCAAACTCCATGATACCACTATCCGTCAGAAATGGCATCACAAAACTCAGCGCGAACGCGATCGCAATCAGCGTGCCCGCAAGACCGACCATGTTGCCGCCGGCATCCTCGCCGATGACAGCCTCCGGGCCGACGCCGAATGTCACGCCGAGCGTCACGGCCATCGCGACGAGGCGCGTCACGAGATACGGCTTCGAGATGCAGACGAGCTCCGCGAGCCACGCGCGGCGGCACAAAAAGGCGGGCCGTACGAACTGGCCGAGGAGGCCGCTGACGGCTGACAGCACGACGAGCGCCGTCAGGAACCACGGCAGATTCGTGCTGATGAACTTGTCAATCGCATCCGTCAGCAGGCTCAGCGGCGTGTTGAAGCCATCGCCGCCGAGCGGGCAGAGGAACATGAACAGGCCGAAGCCTGCACAGAGCAGGAATTTTGCTTTCAAGAAAGCGTTGCTGTTCGCCGTACTGCCGCTCAGCGGCGCCTCGGCCATGGCGGTGGGCGTCTCGCCCAGGGTCGTCAGTGGTTTCATGGTGCTCTCCTCGTTTCTTTCTGCCCGCAGAGGCACATGAGCCCGGCAGGCGGCAAAGATATGCAAAAAAACGGCGCCAGCTGGCAGAGAAAATTCCTGCCAGCCAGCGCCGTTGCTGTCACATATCAAATATCATTTTCTTAGGATGCGTCCATTATAACCGAACGACCGTTCAGATGCAATCGACAATTTCACGAAAAGCGGCTGCGATTTTCGTGAATCGCACAAAAGCATGACAGCGATATTTACTTGTCCGAGCTCCCGAGCACGACCTTCGAGAAGATCAGCAGCGAGACGGCGAAGACGGCGAGGCCGAGGTATTCGGCCGTGCCGGCGAAGTCTTTGCCGACGAGGGCGAGCGGAGCGTCGCTGCCGCCGCCCGTGACGGAGACGACGATGACGCCCGCGAGCAGGACGCCGATGATGGACTCGCCGACGATGAGGCCCGATGCGAAGAGCGTGCCGCGGCGGTTGCCCGCAGCTTCCGCCTCTTCGCCGCCCTGCGCGCGCAGGTGCTTGCGCAGGAAGTAGCCGAGCACGGCGCCGACGACGAGCGGCGTCTGGACGACCGGCGGCAGGCAGAGGCTCTTCGTCGAATGCTTGAGGAACTGGTCGATGGCGACGAGCACGACGCCGAGGCCGATGCCGATGTAGATGTAGCCCCACTCGAGCGCCCCCGAGAAGATGCCCTGCGCGATGGTCGTCATGAGGGCGGCCTGCGGCGCGGCGAGCGCCTGCGCAGGATCCATGCCCGGACGCGGCAAAGCGCCAGGGAAGCCGTACGCTTCATAGAGCAGGTTCAGCACCGGCGCGATGACGAGCGATGCCACGATGATGGCGAGGATGCCGATGCCCGAAATCGGGCTCGAGCTCGTGCCGACGAGGCCGGCCATGTAGGCGCAGGCGGCCGCGACGAAGAAGCCCATGAGCACGGCGACGCCGACGCCGACGACCGTGAACGTGAGCGTCTCTGCGGCCGGGAGGTTTTCGGGGCTGACAAATGCATAGAAGATGCAGAGCAGGCCGACGACCGTCACGAGGAAGACGAGGCCGACGCTCTTTGCGCTCATATCGATGTCCATGCGGTGCTTGCCCTTGTCAGCATTCGGCATGCGGACCGCGGCAAGGGATTCCTTCACGCCGTCGATGACGGGGCGTGCGAGCGTCAGCAGTGTCCACACTGCCGCGACGCCCATGGCGCCAGCGCCGATGAGGCGGACGCGCTGCTGATAGACAGAGCCTGCAAATTTCTGCATCGTCATGCCATCGGGCAGCGCGCTCGTGATCGTGTAGTACGGCACGAAGCCCGCCCAGGCAATCAGGATGCCGACGAGCATCGAGAGGCCGGCGGCGATGCCGACGAGGTAGCCCGCGCCGACGAGCGCCGTCGAGTAGCTGAGCGGCAGCTGCGTCATGCCGCGGCCGACGGAGAACCAGAGCGAGAGCTGCGAACCGAGCACCTGGAAGCCGTTCGAGCAGAGCGCGACGATGCCAGCGAGAGCGCCGCCGGAGAAAATCTCCTTTAGCCCAGAGCCGCCTTTCTGCTGCTCTTTCGACGAGCTGCCGACTTTGAGGATTTCCGCGGCCGCGACGCCTTCCGGGTACGCGAGGTCGCTGTGCACGACCATCGCACGCCTGAGCGGAATCGTGAAAAGCACGCCGAGGCAGCCGCCGCAGGCCGAGACAATCAGTGTCTGCCAGAACTCGAAGCCCTGCCAGTAGCCGATCATGAGCATGCCCGGGATGATGAAGATGATGGCCGACAGCGTGCCTGCTGCCGATGCCTGCGTCTGCACCATGTTGTTCTCGAGGATGTTCGAGTCTTTCGCCATCTTGAGGATGGCCATGGAGATGACCGCCGCCGGGATGGCCGACGAAAAGGTCAGTCCGACTTTTAGTCAGAGGTAGACGTTCGACGCGGTGAAGATGACCGTCAAAATCGCGCCGAGAATCATGCCTCGGACCGTGAGTTCCGGCAGCCGCAGTTCGTGCTGCATGAACTCATTCTGTTCCGTTTGCATAAAAAGAACTCCTTAAAACAAAATTTCTCTTTGTCCACTCTCCGTGGACAAAGCACAATGAATATTATAGCATAAATCTGAAAAATGTAAATATGCGGGAAGCATCTCGGAATTGTATTCATAAAATGAGCCGGACAGAAAAAAGGAGCGGCCGCTGATGCAGCCGCTCCCGTTCCATAGGTTCTGTGGGATTCGATTTACTCTGCGATGCCCGGGGTCGTCATGGCTTTCGGGCTCAGGATGTGGTTCATGCGCTCCTTCGTCAGGATGCCTTTTTCGAGGATGACCTGGCGGATGGGTTTGCCGGTGTTGTAGGCTTCTTTTGCCAGCATCGCGCTGTTCTCATAGCCGATGTGCGGTAAGAGAGCCGTGACGACGCCGACGCTGCGGTCGAGCCATGCCTTGCAGTGCTCTTCGTCGGCTTCGAGGCCGATGAGCAGCTTGTCGACGAAGGTATTGACAGCGTTCGTCATGCAGTTCATCGCCATGAAGAGATTGTGCGAGATGACGGGCTCCATGACGTTGAGCTCGAACTGGCCGTTCTCGACGCCGAGCGTGACGGCCGCGTCATTCGCGATGACCTGATAGCATGCCTGGTCGAGGACTTCGGCGATGACGGGGTTGACTTTGCCCGGCATGATCGACGAGCCCGGCTGGCGCTTCGGCAGCTTGACCTCGGAGAGACCGCAGCGCGGGCCGCTCGCCATGAGGCGGAAGTCGTTCGCCATCTTGATGAGCACGAGCGCCGTCGTCTTCATGGCCGCCGAGACATCGGCGAACGCATCCGTGTTGTTCGTCGCGTCGATGAGGTTTTCCGCCGTCTCATAGTGCTCGCCCGTGACCTCGCTGAGCTTCTGCGCGACGAGCGGGATGTACTGCGGCTCGGCATTGAGGCCCGTGCCGACGGCCGTGCCGCCCATGTTGATGACATGGACGCCTTCGCGTGCCTGCTCGATGCGGCGGATGCCGCGGCGGACGGCCGAGGCATACGAGCCCATTTCCTGGCCGAGCGTGATGGGCACGGCATCCTGCAGATGCGTGCGGCCCATCTTGAGGACGTCCTTGAATTCGACAGACTTCTTGTCGAGTTCGCCCGAAAGGCGCGTCAGCGCAGCGATGAGCTTCTTCGACTTGCGATTGATGCAGACCTTGATGCCCGTCGGGAACGAGTCATTCGTCGACTGCGCCATGTTCGCGTGGTTGTTCGGGGAGATGAAGTCGTAGCGGCCCTTCGCCTCGCCGAGGAATTCGAGCGCGCGGTTCGAGAGCACTTCGTTCATGTTCATGTTGATGGACGTGCCCGCGCCGCCCTGGATCGGATCGACGGGGAACTGGTCGAGCAGCTTGCCGTCGATGATTTCGTCGGCCGCCTGGATGAGCGCCATGCCGATGCGGCCCGGCAGGCGGCCCGTCTCCATGTTCGCGAGCGCGGCGGCCTTCTTCACCATCGCGATGGACTGGATGAAATCGGGATCGATCGTCTGGCCCGTGATGTGGAAATTGTCGATGGCGCGCATCGTCTGCACGCCGTAGTAGACATCCTCCGGCACTTCGAGTTCACCGATGAAATCATGTTCCTTGCGCATCTTCCTGCACCCTTTCTTTCTCCGGGCCTCCGCCCGGCCGAAAACAGCCTTCAGAAAAACACAAAACGAGCTGCAAGAACGCCCGACCCCATTGTCTCTGCGTTCTCCGCTCGTTTCTCTTTCTCTTGATTACGGCTTTATTGTATCATGTATACAGAATACATGCAAGACTTTTATGAACAATTTTTTGAAAAAGTTTTGGGCGTCTAGCACATAGAAATTCGCACCCGCGGAAGATATAATGTGTTATTTGTTTTGACGTGCAAGGGACTACCGACCTTCGGTCGGCATAGGCGACCACTAAGGCGCTAAAGCGCCAAGTGTCTGCCTATCCCACCGCCCCTCCCTCTGAGAGGGAGGCTATGTATGCGGTATACACAAAAGGCTGTGCATAACTCTGGCGATGTTTCGCCGTTGTTGTGCACAGCCTTGCCAAGTTATCCACTTTTCAACCGAAAACGTGGATAACTCTGTGGATAACTTGCTTTATTTGCGATTTTTCTCAATAAATGGACTTGTAGATGTCTTCGATCTCCGGCTGGGTGACATCTCTCGGGTTGCCCGGAGTGCAGGCGTCGGCCATGGCGGATTTCGCGAGGAACGGGATGTCTTCTTCCTTGACGCCGAGCTCGGAGAGCTTGCGCGGAATGCCGACGTCGTCGGCGAGCTGCTGGACGGCGTCGATGGCGGCTTTGCGCGCATCTTCCGTCGAGAGGCCGTCGACGTCCTTGACGCCCATCGCACGCGCGATTTCGCGATAGCGGTCACCGGTGGCTGGCGCGTTGAATTTCAGCACAGGAGCGAGCAGGATCGCGCAGGCCATGCCGTGCGGGATGTCATAGACGGCCGAGAGCGGATGCGCCATGGAGTGGTCGATGCCGAGGCCGACATTCGAGAAGCCCATGCCCGCGATGTACTGGCCGAGCGCCATTTCTTCGCGCGCCTTCGGATTGCCTTTGACAGACTGGCGCAGGTTCTTGCCGATGACCTCGATGGCCTTGAGGTGCATCATGTCCGTGAGCTCCCAAGCGCCCTTCGTGATGTAGCCCTCGATGGCGTGAACGAGCGCATCCATGCCGGTCGAGGCGCAGAGTTTCGGCGGCATCGAGGCGACCATGTCGGCATCGACGATGGCAACGACCGGGATGTCGTGCGGGTCGGCGCAGACGAATTTGCGATGGCGCTCGGTGTCGGTGATGACGTAGTTGATGGTGACTTCGGCCGCCGTGCCGCTCGTCGTGGAGACGGCGATGATCGGCAGCGCCTTGTGCTTCGTCGGCGATGCGCCTTCGAGGCTGCGGACGTCAGCGAACTCGGGGTTCGTCATGATGATCGCGATGGCCTTGCTCGTGTCGATGGCCGAGCCGCCGCCGATCGCGACAAGGATGTCCGCGCCTGCCGCCTTGCAGGCCGCGACACCTTCTTGCACGTTCTCGATGGTCGGGTTCGCCTTGATCTTGTCATAGATTTCGTAGGCGATGCCTTCTTTGTCCAAAAGCTCCGTCACCTTCGTCGCGACCTTGAACTTGATGAGGTCCTTGTCCGTGACGACGAGCACTTTCTTCGCACCGCGCCCGCGCACTTCAGGGACGATTTCCTGAATCGCGCCAGGGCCGAAATACGATGTCTCGTTGAGGATGATGCGGTTTGCCATGATGAAATTCCTCCTGTTCTTGGCTTTATTTTCTGTCTGGTATTCTGTGTTTGCTTCTTTTTCATTCAATTCATACTATAAGTTCTTTTTTGCACTTTGTCAAGAACAAAAAATACAGAACACAACAAGACTTTCTGCGCACTGGGTCGAATAAATAGGAAGATAGCAATCCCTCGGCCCAACGGCCATCAATACAGGAGGCCCGTCCTCATCATGAAACGTCTTCCCCTCCGCGATCTGCAGCCCGCGCTCGCACTGCTGCTCTCCGCGTTCTTCCTCGCCCTCGTCATCCTGCCCGTCCCCGTCATCGCCGCCCGCGTCTCGCGCGCCACGACGGCGTCGCGCGTGCGCATCGGCGTCGTGCGCCCGGCACTCGAGCAGGACGTCGCGAGCGCCCTCTTTTCCCAGCAGACGGCCTACCTCGTCGAGCTCTCGAAATACACGAACTGGGACTTCGACATCATCGAGCTCGCGCCTGAGGAAGTCGGCGACGCCCTGCTCGCGGGCCAGATCGACCTCGCGATGCCGACGGAGCTCCACATCCATGACACCGAGCATTTCGCCTCGTCCAAGCCGCTCGCGCTGCGCGACCTCATCGGCCTCTACAGCCGCCCGGGCGACGACCGCTTCCAAACGGCCGACGAAGATCTCGCCGTCCTCGACGGCGTCCGCATCGGCCTCGCAGAGAACCGCCCCGACCTCCTCGGGCCGTTCGAAAAATTCTGTCAGGACAACGGCCTCACCGTGACGCCCGTTTCTTTTCCGAATGACGCCGAGGCGCACGCCGCACTCGCGGACGGCACCATCGACCTGCTGCTCGACGCCGCGACGGCAAGCTCCGAACAGGAGTCGTTCGTCCTCGCGCTCGATTCCATGCCGATGGGCATCGCGGGCCTGCGGCAGAACAGCGGCCTCATCGGCATCATCGATGACGCGAACGACGCGCTCATGGCACAGAGTCCGCGCTTTTCCGAACTCGCCCGCCAGCAGTTCGAGGATCGCACGCGCCGCCTCGTCACGCATTTCACGCCCGCCGAGCAGCAGCTCATCGAGAGCCTGCCGCCGCTAACCGTCGTGCTCGCGCAGGACGATTCCGACATCACGCTCGACCGCGAAATCCTCTCCGCCGTCTGCAAGAGCGCCGGCATTTCCATCGATTTCCTCACGGCTGCGAACGCGAGCGAGGCCCGCACGATGGTCGAGGACGGCAAGGCCGACCTGCTGCTCGACATCTACACGCCGAACTCGGACACGACGGGACTCTACTACACCGACCCCATCTACACGCAGGAATACATCCTCGTCGGCCGCGATGGCGCGTACGTGCCGAAAAAAGGCGCCATCGCCACGCCGAGCCTCCAGCCGTCATTCATCGATGCCGTGCGGCAGCGGTTCCCCGACTGGACCGTCCTGCCGACGCCCGACGAGCAGCACGCGCTCGCCGCCGTCTCGAACGGCCGCACGAACCTCGCGCTGAGCTCCGTCGTCTCCATGCAGGCCACGCGCAACCTCATCCTCTACCCGAACCTCGTGCTCGTCCCATCGCCAAGCCGCATCCTCATCGGCACGAGCCTCGCGATCTCTTCGCGCGAGCCGCGCCTGCTGCAGTCCGTCTTCAACAAGGCGCTGCTGCGCCTCGACCCACAGGAGAAAGAGCGCATCCTCCTCAAAAATGAAATCCGCACGCCGCCGCACTTCTCGCTGAGCTACTTCGTCACGTTCTACCCGCTCCAGACCGGCCTCCTCATGGGCGGCATCCTGCTGCTCATCTGCCTTGCCATCTTCCTGCGCACGACGCTCGACCGCCGCCGCATCGCCGCCGCCCAGCACGCCGCGCTCGAAGCCTACAAATACAAATCCCAGATCGATCCGCTGACAGGCCTCTACAACAAGACCGCCACGCGCGAACTCATCGAACACTACCTGCTTGAGCCGCCCGCGCCCGGCCACTGCCACGCCTTCCTCATGATGGATCTCGACCACTTCAAGGCCGCCAACGACCTCTGCGGCCACGACTTCGGCGACGAAATCCTCATCTCCTTTGCCAAGAGCCTGCGCACCATCGTGCGCGACCGCGACCTCATCGGCCGCTTCGGCGGCGACGAATTCGTCATCTTCCTCAAGAACTGCACGCGCGAAGCCATCCCGCGCATCGCCGGCGACATCAACCGCGCCGCCACGCTCGTTGACGAGCGCTCGCGCATGACGAACCCCGCCGCCCAGGCCCACCCCGAGCGCCCGCTCATCACCGTCAGCATCGGCATCGCCATCCCCGCGAGCACGAAAGAATCCTACGAAGAAATCTTCCGCAGAGCCGACCACGCCGTCTACAGCGTCAAAGAGAACGGGCGCGGCGACTGGGCGATATATGGAGAAGAACATAGAAACTGAAGCACGGCAGCCTGCTTCGCGCTGCCACAAAAAACTTCGAGCGGCAAACAGGGGCCTGCCAGAAACCCGTTAAGGAATCGTCCGTGGGTTTCGGCAGGCCCCTGTTTGCCGCGTCCGGGCACGACTGCCCCTTCGCGATATGTGGCTTTGATGCTCAGAAAAATTCTTCTTCCGCCGCGATGCAGAGCATATGATACACGGGCAGATGCAGTTCCTGAATCTTGTACGTTTCATCTTCCGGCACGCGGATCGTGATGTCAGCGAGCCGCTTTTCGGCCATCTTGCCGCCGGATCTGCCCGTCAGCGCGATGGTCTTGAGCCCTTTGGCGCGCGCCATGTCGAGGGCGTAGATGACGTTCGTCGAGTTGCCGGACGTCGAGATGGCGAGGAGTGTGTCCTCAGGATTCCCCATGCCGAGGATCTGCTGGGCGAAGACGAGGTCGGGGGCCTGGTCGTTGGCGAATGCCGTGCCGAGGGCGACCTGGTTGACGAGGGAGAGCGCGGGGAGTGCGCCCTGGAGGTTCTTCATGAAGTAGTCGGCGCTCTCGGGGCAGGCGGCCTCGAATTTCGCCTTCATGTCATCGCCGAGCTTGCGCGGCTTCAAAAAGCCCTTCATGAGCTCGCCGACGACGTGCTCGGCATCGGCCGCGCTGCCGCCGTTGCCGCAGATGATGAGCTTGCCGCCCGCGCGGTACGTGGAAAGAATCGCCTCGACCGCCGCCGTGAGGTCGGGCTCGCAGACGGAGAGGGCAGGATAGCGGGCGATGAGGGTGGAAATGGCCGCTTTCGTGGAAGGTTTCATAAAGGTGGAGTCCTTTCTGTAGTCGAAGTTTTGTTCGTAGTCGCGGAGATTTGTTCGTGCGCGGGGCAGAGACGGGGAGGCATCCGCAACCCACGGACGATTCCTTAACGGGTTTCGGACACCTCCCCGTCTCCGCCCGAAGGATATGTTGCGGTCGCGAAGATGTTTTATCGGTTCCGATAACGGTCTGCGATGCTGTGCGCATCGCTTCCGTTGACACTGCTACCGGCTGCGTGTTCATGCGTGCTGCGGCTTTCGGTCGGCTGGATGTCGATGATGTCGGGGCGGCGCTGGGTTTGCGCGTGGGTCTGCAGGGGCTCCTGGTAGCGCTGCTGGTAGTCGTTCTGGCTGCGGCTGCCGCCGAGGAAGCGGCGCAGGAGGGCGCGGATGACCATGAAGGCGACGGCGAAGAGCAGGATGTTCATGACGAGGCCGAGCATGTCGCTCATCATGCCGGTGCCGAAACCGAAGAGGTGGCTGAGCATGGAGCCGAGGAACATGCCGCCCGCGAGCAGGCCGACGCCGCGCATGATGGAGCCGAGGCGGCTGCCGCTCTGGGTGCTTGCCGCAGCATTCGTGCCAGCTTTGGCATTCGTACCTGCATTCGCGCCAGGCGCGGTCTTTTCGAGGTCTTTCGCGCTCTTCGACGGCGCGTAGCTGCCGCCGTTGCCCGAGACGGACTTGTGCGTGTCAGGGCTCGTCGCCTTCGGCGCCGCAGGCGCGGCTTTCGGCGCGGACGGCGCGATGCGGACGCCGCCTTTCGCCGCGTAGGCGATCTTCGGGCCGTGGAGGCCGAGGCTCGGGGCGAGGCTGCTGCCGATGCCGGTCGCCGGGGCGAGGGCGAAGACCGTGCCCGCGAGGACGGCTGCGAGGAATTTCTTTGGTTTCATAGGTTACTCCTTGTACGATTTGATGTCTTCGGGGAAGGCGTAGATTTCGCCGACGGTGTCGCGCGTGCCCGCGAGGTACTGGTCGATGTCATCGACGTCGATGTAGAGCTTGCAGTCGATGTCGAGGTAGCCCTGCTCTTTCGCGCCGGAGACGTCGCGGATGGCGATGAGCTGCTCGCGGAGCTTCAGGAGCTCCGAGCGCGTCGCGTGGAGGTCGAGCTTGATGAGGGGCACGCCGTATTCTTTGAGGACTTCGTCCATGGTCATGCGCTGGGACATGGGTTCCACGATCCTTTCTGCTGGTCGTTCTTGACTTTTTGATGTTTCAATTCTATCAAAGGGTTCTGAGATTTTCCTGAAAATAAACGGCGGGAAGCGCGCACAAAAACGGCCCCGCCAGAAAACTCTGAGCGGGGCCGCAGATTCCAGAATCCAATTCTTACATTTCGCCGCTCTTGACCGCATCTGCCGCCGTTCCCGACGCCGCCGTGCTGTCCGCCGCGTCCGTCTTCGGGTTCGTGAGCTGGTCGTAGAGGTCGGCGAAGCGCTTCGTGACTTCGTCGTGGGTCTTCGTCGTGATCTCAGGCATTTCGCTGTCGTCGCCGAACGTGTCCTTCCACGAGATGCCGGCCGCCTCGAAGCCTTTCTCGACTGCCGACTGCATGGCCTTGAGCTTCTCGGGATCGCCGTTCGCGATGGACGAAGCCATGTCGAGGATGCGGCCCGCGACCGCGTCGATCGAATAGTCGCCGCCATCCGCGACGGCTTTTTCTGCGTCTTCCGGCGTCGTCGCGACCTCCGGCAGTGCGAATTTGTCAGGGCTGATCAGCACGCCGTCGAAATTCAGCTGCGTGATGCCGCTGTCGAGATAGCCCTGCATCTTGACGTTCTGCTGCGTCAGCGTCTGGATCATGAGCTGCTGGCTCTTCTCGATGCCCTGCTTCAGCACGTCAATCTGGTCGGCCGTCAGACCCTTCGTCGCTTTCGACGCCTGCTGCGCCGCCGTCGAGATGTTGACCGTATAGGCCTCGCTCGTCGTGTTTTCCGTCGTCGTGCCGTCGGGCGTCGTCGTCACCGCCCGACTCGTCTTCGTATACGAGCCGGAAAGCGCCGCCGTCTGCTGGCTGATCCGTGTCATCGTCGATACATCCATGTGGAACTCCTCCTTACTTCCATGCCTTATGCATTGACACTTTTACATCTTCATTATCTCCCATTGCGTCCGAAAAGGCAAGCCTTTTTTCGTGCTTTTCGAAAGATTTCACAATCCTTTCAAAAAAGCAGGAAACGGCAGATGCCGGAGCGAATCCTTCTCCTAGTTCTATGTAAATTCATCGGATCAAAGGGGGCTTTTCTTTGAACTTTCTCACGCGGGCAGGGCTCGTCCTCGCCCTCGCATCATGCGCCCCGGCTCCCGCCTCGGCCGCTCCGGTCGCCCTGCACTTCGACGATGCGGAGGTCGCAGAAGTCTTGCAGGCGGCGGCGCGGCTCGGCGGATACGGCATCGTCCTCGACAACGACGTCCGCGGACGCATCACGGTCGACACGTCCGCCGAGCCCGCAGACCTCCTGCCGCGCGTCGCACGCATGTACGGTCTCGCTGCCGAGCTGCGCGACGGCGTTTTCTACGTCTCTTCCGCCGCTCACGCAGAAAACGTCCGACAGACGTATGTCTTCCCCGTGCACTACAGTGCCCCTGAGGCCCTGCTGCCAGCAATAAATTTATCCCTGCCTGAGGCAGGAAAACGGGATTCTGCGACGAATAGTTCTAGTGATACCAAAAAGAAAGAGATTCGTCCTAGGACTGCGCGTCAAACGGATGACGCCGACGCAGAAAATGCAAAATCGCAGGCAGAAAATACTGCATCTGAGAGCCGCGACGGCACCCGTGCCACGGTCGGCACGGACGGCCAGTCCGTCGTGCTCTACGGCACGCCGGCCGAAGCAGAATCCTGCCAAAAGCTCCTCCGGGAGCTCGACGTCCCCGCGCACCAGGTCGCGCTCGAAGCGAAAGTCGTCTCGCTGACGAACGAGGCTTCGCGCGAGCTCGGCGTCACGTGGGACTGGTCGACGCTTCCGCAGTCACCCGAAGTCAAGGAGTCCAAAGAAACGCTGAGCCGCAGCACGACGGTCAAGACAGACGGCGTCACGCAGGAAGTCAGCATCTCGGAAGACGTGCCGAAGTACGAGATCACGCGCAAGTACAAAGGCGACTCCGTGATTCCGGGCATCGTGCAGTTCGGCCGCGGGCCGGAGGGTCACCCCTTCGAGTGGTACTACGAGGCACAGCTCCACGCGCTCGAGCAGTCGGGCAAGGCGAAAGTCCTTTCGCGGCCGAACATCACGACGCTCACGGGCCGCGAAGCCGTCATCGAAATCGGCAGCGAAGTGCCCGTGCCGGAAGTCGAGACGACGAGCCGCTCCACGACGACCTCTTTCACCTACCACAAGGCGGGCATCATCCTGCGCTATACGCCGTACGTCAGCGACGACGGCCGCATCACGGCCATCGTGCACACGGAAGTCAGCTCGCCCGTCTACGTCGAAGACCTCAAGGCCTACCGCTTCAAAAAGCGCAGCGCGGACACGTCCGTGCGCCTGAAAGACGGCGAGACCATGGTCATCGGCGGCCTCATCGGCAGCGAGGAGGCGCGAAACTACCGCAAGATTCCCTTTCTCGGGGACATCCCGGTGCTCGGTGCCTTCTTCAAGAATGTACAGAAGAGCAAGCAGTCTTCTGAAATCATGATCTTCCTGACGGCGCATGTCTTGCCGTCGGATAATGAGCAGTAATGTATGTGAAACAAAAAGGAACAAGGGAAAGAAAAAGGAGCGACATTCCATGGCAATCAAGATCCTCATCGCGGACGACCACGCCCTCCTGCGGCAGGGCATCAAGCGCGTGCTGAATTTCGAGGACGACCTCGAAGTCGTCGGCGAGGCCGAGGACGGGCAGGAAACCCTCGCGCGCACGCTCGTGCTGCAGCCGGACATCCTGCTTCTCGACCTCAACATGCCGGGCCTCTCGGGCCTCGAGGTCACAAAGCAGCTGCAGGCTGCAAAATGCAAGACGCGCATCATCACGCTCACGATTCACGACAGCGACAACTACGTGCTCGAGATGCTGAAGAACGGCGCGCTCGGCTACCTCTTGAAGGACGTCGAGCCGAGCGTCCTCATCAAGGCCATCCATGTCGTCAACGAAGGCAACACCTTCGTCTATCCGAAGCTCGCCGAACGGCTCTTCGGCGGGGTCGCCGAGGATGAAGACCTCACGGAGAAAGCGCGCGAGATGTGGCGCGAGAGCCGTTCCGAGCGCCTGACGTCCCGCGAGATGGACGTCCTCGAGTGCATCGCAAAAGGCTTCTCGAACCAGGACATCGCCCAGGCCCTCTGCGTCAGCGAAAAGACCGTCAAGAACCACCTGACGAACATCTTCCGCAAGCTCAACGTCAACGACCGCACGCAGGCGCTCGTCTACGTGCTGAAGCACAAGATCATCTCGCTCGAGTAACCCGTTTCTGCATAAGCAAAGCTCCCTGTACGGGAGCTTTTTTCGTACTGACATGTTATAATGGAACAAGCGATTGCACAAGATTGGAGGAAATATGATTCACCCATGACGATTGAGGAAATTCACACACTCTGCCACGATGACACCATAGAAATCACGCAACATATGATGAGCCGCTTCCAGCAGCGAGGCATCCGATATCGCGAAATCAAAGAAGCGCTCCAGCATGGGGAAATCATCGAAGATTATCCTGATGATTTCCCTTATCCCAGCTGTCTTGTTCTCGGAGCAACAATAGCCGGAAAGATTCTCCACGTTGTTGTCGGGATTGGAGATGGCCAGCTCTGGATCATCACGGCTTATGAACCAGATGCCTCTCGTTGGAGTGAAGATTTCCGTGTGCGAAAGGAGGAAAATCCATCATGAAATGTTTTTTTTGCAAAGGCAGCATGGTCGAAAGCACGACAAACTACATGGCCGACCTCGATGGGCATTTCATCATCATCCGCAACGTCCCATGTCATAAATGCACGCAATGTGGCGAGGTGACATATAGCGGCACCGTTGCCGCACGACTAGACGAACTCGTCACCGCACTCGAAAAAATGATGACCGAAGTCGCCATCATTGATTACGAAGCAGCATGAAACGCTATGCCGACACAAATACGGGCAGCACCCCGGAGTTTCATGCTCCGAGGTGCTGCCCGTATTTTTCGACCTATTTCTGCAGCTGCGCGTAGAACATCGCGTCGCGCAGGGCGTCCTGCGGTTCGCCTTGCAGGGCGCGATGGCAGGCGTCGTAGACGTCTTCCCGCCCGCAATCCCGCACGAGATGTCGCAGCTGGTTGCGGCAGAAGGTGTAGAGCACGTTGCGGATCTGGCGCTGGAGGCGCTCGCCCTTGAAAGCGGGTTCCTTTTGCAGCCAGGCTGTCACATGCTCCATCATGCGCGCCGTCGCGACAGCGTAGCGCTCGGCGCGGACGAGGCCTTCGGCATGATCGATGGATTCCGACCGCAAACGATAGTGATAGAGAATATCCGGGAGCAGGACGTACCTCCGCGCCGTGATCAGGCGCTCGAAATGAAAGCTCACATCAGGCGCAACCGGCACGTCGCAGAACGTCAGATGATGCGCGTCGAGAAAAGCGCGGCGGAAGAGCTTGCTCCACGGCGCGATATGCATGCGCACGGGGACAAAGCAATCCACGCGCTGCTGGAGACCGCCTTGCAGGAGTCCCGCTTTCTTCGTCCATCGATAGCCTCTTCCATCGCCCGGCTGCTGCCGGAACTCCTGAAAGCCCGCCTGCACGACATCGGCCTCCCGTTCCTCGGCGGCCTGATGGAGGACGGCCAGGTACTGCGGCGTGACGATGTCATCGTTGTCGACAAAGGCGACATACTTCCCCTGCGCCACCTCCAGGCCGAACGTATACGCGCGGGCCGCGCCGCGGTTCCATCGACGCTTCATCAGCCGGACGCGCGCGTCTTTTGCCGCATACGCTTCCTCAATGTCCCGGCTGCCGTCTGTCGAGCCGTCATCGATGAGGATCAGCTCGAAATCTCGAAACGTCTGCGCAAGGATGCTGTCGAGGCAGGCCGCGAGGTATGGCGCAACGTTGTAGACCGGTACGATGACCGAGATTTCAGGCATTGTCAAATGTTTCCCTCCTATTTTCACCCATCCACAAGCGGGATGGCGAGGTGGATGGTCGTGCCTTTGCCGAGGGCGCTGTCCATCGTGATGTGGATGTCGTGTTGTTCGGCGATCCACGTCGCGATGGAGAGGCCGAGGCCCGTGCCGCTGACGCCTTCGGCTTTCGTGCGCGAGGTGTCGACGCGGTAGAAGCGTTCGAAGACTTTCGACTGCTCCTCGGGCGCGATGCCGATGCCGTCGTCGCCGAGCGAGAGCAGCATGAACTTGCCATGGCGCACGCAGCTCGCCGTGATATGGCCGCCATCGGGCGTGTACTTCGCACTGTTCTCGAGGAAGATGCGCATCATCTGACGCATCATGACGGGGTCGGCGTAAATGGTGCCAGACTCGTTCTTCTCGAGCGTGACCGTGTGCTGCTTCGTCACGAGCTTCATCTTGCGCATGACATCCTCGACGAGTTCGGAGAGCTCGAGGTTCTCCTTGTGGAGCACCTGGCGCTTCTGGTCGGCGCGCGCGAGGAACAGGAGCTTCTCGATGAGCTGCTGCATGTTCTCGGCCTCGCTGCGGATGGACGAGATGCCCTCTTTGAGCACCTCCCCGTCCGTCTGCCCCCAGCGCGCCAGGAGGTCGGAGTAGCCGAGGATGACCGTGACGGGCGTGCGGAGCTCGTGCGAGGCGTCGGAGACGAAGCGCTGCTGCTGGGAAAAGCCCTGCTGCAGGCGGTCGAGCATATGGTTGAATGTGACGGCGAGCTCGTGGAGCTCGTCATGCGCGGGCGCGGGCGCGATGCGGCGGCTCATGTCCTCGACCTCGATTTCACGCGCCGTCGCCATCATCGTGCGGATGGGGCGCAGCACGCGGCGGCTCAGGAAGTAACCGGCACCGAGCGCGACGAGG
This sequence comes from Selenomonas sp., assembly GCA_022773585.1. Taxonomy (GTDB): domain Bacteria; phylum Bacillota; class Negativicutes; order Selenomonadales; family Selenomonadaceae; genus Selenomonas_C. The sequence goes on from JALEZZ010000031.1 coordinate 53,545, forward strand.
AAGCCCGCTGCCGTCAGGAGCAGCAGGAAGCGCTGCATGTCCTTGAGGAACGCGCTCTCGGCCGTAATCGTGCGCAGGAAGTGGAGCGTGTAGATGGAGCCGCCATGCATGACATCGACGGTCGCGTGGTAGATGGTCGAGTTGCCGATGTCGGCGACGGCCATGCTCTGATCCGCCCAGAACGGCGGACGGATCCGCGTGTTTTCCTCGATGTCAGGAAGCGATGGGAAGTGCGCGTCGTTCTCGAAGACGACGCGGCCCGTGATGTCCGTGACGCGCAGCACGACGCCCGGCAGGACGGGGTCATCATCCCAGAAATTCGGCGTGAAGTCTGCGCCGCCCTCGATCTTTTCCACGGTCTGCCGCTCCGAGATGCCGATGGCGACCTCGGCCTGATGGTAGAACGCATAGTAGACGCCGAGCGCCATCGCGCCCATGCCGATGACGAGCAGGATAAAAAGAATCACGGCGTAGACCGCCGTGATCTTTGTGGAAATGCGCGCATTGCGGATGGCATGCAGCAGCGAGAACGAGGATGCTCCCTCAGTCTTTGATGACATAGCCGACGCCCCGGACGGTGTAGATGTACTTCTCGCCGAAGCGCTCGTCGATCTTCGCGCGCAGGTAGCGGATGTAGACGTCGACGACGTTCGTGTCGCCCGCGTAGTCGTAGCCCCAGACCTCCTGGAGGATCTGGTCGCGCGTCAGGACGTTGCGCTTGTTGCGCAGGAGATACTCAAGGAGCGAGTACTCCTTCTTCGTCAGGTGGATTTCCTCGCCGCTCACGGTGACCTCGTAGCGGCTCGGGTAGAGCACGAGGCTCTTGCACGTCAGACGCTCGCCCTCGGGGCCGTCCGTCGTCTGATGCTTGCGGAGTGCCGCGCGGATGCGCGCGAGGAGTTCCTGGATGGCGAACGGCTTCGTGATGTAGTCATCCGCGCCGAGGTCGAGGCCCGTGACCTTGTCCTCGAGCTCATCCTTCGCCGTCAGCATGATGATGGGGATGGTCGAGAATTCGCGCACCTTGCGGCAGACTTCGAAGCCATCGAGGCCCGGCAGCATGACGTCGAGGAGCACGAGGTCGAACTTCTCCTGTCCGATGCGCTCAAAGGCACGCTGGCCGTTATCTTCCGTCGCCGTCTCGAAGCCCTCATGCTCGAGCTCGATCTGCAGGAAGCGCGCAATGCGGCGCTCATCTTCGACAATCAGGATGCGTACTGGTTCTTCCATTCTGTTTCCTCCTATTTCATCGTATTTTTCTAATCTAGCCAATTCTTACTATATAACGAGACGGCAGGAAAGAAAAGCCTTTCCCGCCGTTTTTAATGGAAATATTACGCGAAAACCTCTTATCGGCAGTACAGTACACGCTCCCACATCGTCGGCACGGTCGGCGTATGCGGAAAACATTCGATAACGGAACGCATCTCATCATTAAATACCGGATCCTGATACCCGATGCCGTAATGGCGGAATGCAAAGACATAGTCCGGACGCAGGGACTTGATGTACTGCTGCAGAGTCCAGAAATCCTCCGGCTTATGATATGCACTGATCGCCATGCGCGGCTTCCAGCGAGCAATGGTGAGTGCCGCTCCCTGCAACGCTTCGAGTTCCGCTCCCTCGATATCCAGCTTGATGAAGTCCACGCGCGGCAGGTCATGCTCCACTACATACTCATCGATACTTGTGAACTGCGCGATGCGATTGCCGCCATACTGCTTCGTGCTCGAAGCTGAATTCCCGCCATGCAAATAGCCCGCCTGATACGTGTGGTCAGAAAGCCCCATGTTTTCGGCAACGAATCCGTACTTCTCAGCCATCGCCTGGCATTTCGGAAAGTTCTCTGCATCCATCTCGAAAGAGAAAACCTGGCCTTCGCTCCCAGCAGCTGACTGGAACTGGCGGCCCGTCTCACCGTCGAAAGCGCCGCCATCAATGACAACGTCGCCCGGACGTGCAGCGAAATCATGAAGGAAATACTGCGGCTCCGGAGCAATATCGAAATCATCGAGGCAGGAAGATGCCTGATACTTCCATGCACCGAGATATGCGCGCTTCGATGCCTCATCTGCAAAATCTGCATACGCAGCGTAGAGTTCTGAGAGCTTCGCATCGTAGAGCTCCTCGAACGGGCGTATCTTTTCCACATCATTCATCGTGACGCATGTCATGCCCAATTGATGGAAGAACTCCGTGAAAGCATTCGCAAACCCCGTCTCAGGAAAGAACACGACCTGCGGCCGCTCCTTCCACGAAGGGAGATCCTTGGCATGCACGGTCGGGACGGGTGCACTTGGCAGGTTTCCACCCAGTGTCACAATAACCGAAAGGTGGATGCCGCTTTCCAGCAGAGGCTTCAGCGTTTTCTCCAGGTATTCATCCTGCCGATAATAGAACAACGCGCAAGGCGTCCCCTGCTCTGCCCAAGAACGCATCCGATGACCATAATCTTTGAGATGAAAATCCGAAACGGCCTGCAAAAACTGCTTCATCGTGCATGTCTCCTTTGCGTGCGTGCAATAAACTTACGCTCAGTATATCATGGATGCCCTTTTCCTACAACAAGCCCCTTCACCCGAGAAACATCTCGCGAAAGAGAGCGAGAAAGTGCTGGGCGGACTGGGAAAGCGTGCGGTTCTTGAGCCAGGCGACGACGGTATGCGTCGTGATTTCGGGATTGACGAGGCGCTTGTAGAAAAGGTCGCCGTCCGTCAAGAGCGTCTTCGACGAGATGGGGAGGATGGCGAGGCCCATGCCCATCTTCGCGAGCAGCAGATCCTGCACGATGCTGTCGGAGACGCAGAGGATCTTCGGCTCGAAGCCGAGCTTGCGGCAGTCGCCCGTGAAGAGGGACTGCCACCTGAGCGGGATGATGAGCGGCTGGTCACGAAGCTCGGCGACCTGCACCTCGTGCGGATCCTTTCCAATCATATGGTCGCGATGCATGACGGCGACGAGCGGCTCGTTCGGCAGGACGATGGATTCGTAGACGCGCGCATCGACCTGCGTGCGCGTGATGCCGATCTCGATGACGCGGTTGTCGAGCAGTTCGAGGATGCGCGTGCCCTCGCCCTCCCAGAGCTGGAACGTGACCTGCGGATAGCGCTGATGGAACCCGCTGATCAGTTCCGGCAGCAGCATCGCGCCCGATGTCGTGATCGTGCCGAGGCGGATGCAGCCGCTGACGCCCGCGCCAATCTCCGTGATTTCGCGCACGGTGCCGTCGACCATGCCGAGGATGTGCTCGACGCGCGAATAGAGCACGCGCCCGGCATCCGTCAGGCGGATGCGGCGGCTACCGCGCTCGAAGAGCTGGACGCCGAGCTGCGTCTCGAGGCGCTTCATCTGGCGCGAGAGCGCGGGCTGCGCGATGCCGAGCCTCTGAGCCGCGTGGCTGATGTTGCCCTCCTCGACGATCGCGTAGAACGCGCGCATATCCTTGATTTCCATACCCATGTCCTTTCTCTGCGGCCATTCGCAGGAAATGTCTCTATATAGTACATTCGTTATAGTTCCCAAATCACACAGTTATATTATACGTTTTTCAGCATAGGAGCGCAAATGTTTTCGACCATTTCTGCATAGTGCGGCGCTTGAGATCCTGTACAATGTATCCATGCGCGACAATTCACGCTTGCACCTGCTTTCTGTCCTGCGCTATAATGTAGCAAGCAACACGGAAAGAAGGTCACCCCTACTATGTCGAAACTTACCGAGGCCATGACGGCCGTTTCTAAAACCATCCTGCGGGAGAAAGATTTCCTGACCGAGCTCGACGCCAAAATCGGCGACAGCGACCACGGCATCAATATGGCGCGCGGCTTCCGCGCCGTCGAAGACGCGCTCGCATCCATCTCCGACCCGACGAACCCGAAACTCGTGCTCGAGACCGTCGGCGAGACGCTGCTCGAGAACGTCGGCGGCGCGGCGGGCCCGCTCTACGCGGCAGGCTTCCTCGCAGCGGCGAAAGTCTGCGAGCCGGACGAAAAGCTCACGGTCGCCTCGTGCGAAAAGCTCTTTGGCGCGGCGGTCGAAGCCATCAAGAAGCGCGGCCGCTCCGATAAGGGCGACAAGACGATGCTCGACGTCATCGTCCCGATCTACGAATGCTTCACGCCCGAATACGCCGACGGCCTGACGCTCTCCGAATGCCTGGCCGAAGCGAACTACGCAGCGACGGACGGCGTCGAATACACGAAGACCATCCCCGCCAAAAAAGGCCGCGCGAGCTACCTCGGCGAGCGCAGCATCGGCTACCAGGATCCCGGCGCCACGAGTGCCATGCTCATGTATCGGGCCGTGTACCAGTTCCTGAACCAGACAAGATAAGGCTCCCTCTCAGAGGGAGCTGTCGCCGCAGGCGACTGAGGGAGTCCCCTGTACGACTTCTGAGCTAGCCAGTCGCACCTTCCGCGGGTGCGGCTCTTTTTTTTAGTATCTATTTGTAGTATACTGTGAACCAGAAAATTCCCATAATAAATTGGAGGGCAATATTTTGACACAACAGAAAGTACGCACGCGCTTCGCGCCGAGCCCGACGGGGTACATGCACATCGGCAACCTGCGCACGGCGCTTTACGCCTATCTCTTTGCCAAGGCCAACGGCGGCGACTTCATCCTGCGCATCGAGGACACCGACCGCACGCGCTACGTCGCCGACGCTGTCGACTTCATCGAGCGCACGCTGAAACTCGCGGGCATCACGCCCGACGAAGGCCCGGGCTATGGCGGCGACTGCGGCCCGTACGTCCAGAGCGAGCGCATGGAGCTCTACAAGAAATACGCGGAAGAACTCGTCAAAACCGGCCACGCCTACTACTGCTTCTGCGACCCGAAAGAAGACCACACGACGGGCGAATTCGGCGGCTACGACCGCACGTGCCGGGGCCTCTCGCAGGACGTCATCGAGGAACACCTCAAGAACGGCGATCCCTACGTCATCCGCCAGAAGATGCCGGAGGACGGCGAGACGTCGTATCAGGACGTCCTCCACGGCACCGTCACGATCCCGAACAGCGAGCTCGAAGACCAAGTGCTTTTGAAGCGCGACGGCATGCCGACGTACAACTTCGCCAACGTCATCGACGACCATCTCATGGGCATCACGCACATCATGCGCGGCGCGGAATTCATCACCTCGACGCCGAAATACATCCTGCTCTACCAGTCGTTCGGCTGGGACGTCCCCGTCTTCATCCACCTCGCCCCCGTCATGGGCAAGAACGAAGACGGCAGCGTCTCGAAGCTCTCGAAACGCCACGGGGCCACGTCGTTCGACGACCTCGTCAAGATGGGCTACCTCCCCGAGGCCATCGTCAACTACGTCGCCCTGCTCGGCTGGAACCCGAAGACGACGAACCAGGAAATCTTCTCGATGCAGGAACTCATCGAGCACTTCTCGCTCGAAGGCCTCTCGAAGTCCCCGGCCGTCTTCGACTACCAGAAGCTCGGCTGGGTCAGCGGCGAGTACTTCAAAGCCATGGAGCCTGCGAAATTCGCCGACATGGCAAAGCCGTTCGCCGGCGACCTGCCGGACTACCTCGCGGAGCACTGGGCAAGCCTCGCCGAGCTCCTGCGCACGCGCATCGAGCGCCTCGGCCAGATTCCAGAGGAAATCGGCTTCCTCTGCGAGCAGCCGGCCTTTGACGCCGAGCTCTACGTCAACAAGCGCAACAAAGTCACGCCCGAAAAGGCCAAAGACCTGCTGCCCGCCGTCATCGAGCTCCTCGAAGCCGTCCCCGAAAGCGAATGGACGAACGACAGCCTCTACGCGAAACTCGAAGCGCACATCGAGGCCACGGGCGTCAAGAAAGGCCTCATGATGTGGGTCGTCCGCATCGCGGCGGCCGGACAGAAAGTCACGCCGGGCGGTGCGACGGAGATTCTCACACTCCTCGGCAAAGAAAATTCCCTCACGCGCCTCAAAAAAAGTCTTGACGCGCTTCTCGCGATGTAATATAATAATGCTTGTCCTTAGCGCGGCGGTATGAAACTGTCCGCAAATGACACAAGCAAATGGCGCCTTCGTCAAGCGGTTAAGACACCGGCCTCTCACGCCGGGTTCATGAGTTCGAATCTCATAGGCGTCACCATCGGCACCTTCGTCAAGCGGTTAAGACACCGGCCTCTCACGCCGGGTTCATGGGTTCGAATCCCATAGGTGTCACCAGAAAGTTCGTGGCTGTTGCGAAAGCAACAGCCACTTTTGTATATCGCACCCGCGGAAGTCACAACGTACGAATTGTTTTGTTCTGCAAGGGACAGCCTTACGGCATAAGCGACCACTACGGCGCTAAAGCGCCTAGTGTCTGCTTATCCCCCTGCCACTTCGTGGCCCTCCCCCCCCCTCTAGAAGGGGGCTCCGTTTAAGAAGCTCCCGTTTCTCTTGAAACGCTGTGCCGGCCGTAATATCCCTTCGCGGCGTTTGGCTTTTCTTCGCGTTCCCAAATGCTTTTTCGGGCGGAAACGGGGATGCATAAGGAACCCGTTAAGGAATCGTCCGTGGGTTCCGTTGCATCCCCGTTTCCGCCGGCGACCTCGAACATATCTCCGCGACTACGAAAGGAACTTCCATGATCTTTGCATCCATGCTCGCTCTCGGCGCGCTCATCGGTTTCGTCGGCGCCGGCGGCGCGGGCGTCACCATCACCCTGCTCGTCGTCGGCTTCGGCGTCCCCATCCACGCCGCGCTCGCCGTTGCGCTCGCCTCGATGGTCTTCACCATGCTCTCGGGCGCCATCTCCCATTTCCGCCAGCACGAAGTCATCCCGAAAGTCGGCGCCATCCTCGGCTCTGGCGGCATCGCCGGGGCTCTCCTCGGCGCGGCCACGTCGAACGTCCTGCCTGCCTCCGACCTCTCGTTCATGACGGCGCTCATGATTCTTTCCTCCGCCGTCATCCTCTACGTCAAGCTCTACCACGCCGAATGGCTCGCCGCCCATTTCCCCGTGCGCGAAACGCTGCTCACGGGCCGCAAGCTCTGGATCTACGGCATCCTCACGGGTCTCATCTGCGGCTTCCTCGCCGGGGCCTTCGGCATCGGCGCCGCCGCCTACATCCAGCTCGCGCTCATGGTCATCTTCGGCGTGCCCCTCATCCAGGCCATCGGCACCTGCATGATGATCATCCTGCCCATCTCTGCCGCCGGCGGCCTCGGCTACCTCGTCAGCGGCCACCTCGACCTCTCCATCTTCCTCCAGACCCTCTCCGGCCTCATGATCGGCGCCTGGTTCGGTGCCAAAGGCACCCACCTCGCTCCCATGCCCGTGCTGAAATTCTGCATCGTCGCCATGCCGACCATTGGCGGCGCCATCATGATGGTGGGTCGGTAACACGCAAAGAATCCCCTGTTCCGGTCTTTTCGCCAGAAACAGGGGATTTTAACAGAAACGGAATCATTCAGCAGAAATGCCAGAAACGCAGCTCACGAATGCGCGGCGGCGCGGAAGTCCTGTTCCTCGCCCTTGGCATCCGTCGCGATTTCTTCTTCGTAAACGTACGTCGGCGCGATTTCAAAGCCGTTGAAGCGCGTCGCGGAGACGGAGGTGTAAGCACCCATGTCCGTTGCGAGGACGTGGTCGCCGATCTGGAGGCGCGGCGTCTCGTAGTCTTCGTAGAGCACATCGATGCCGTCGCAGGTGGGGCCTGCAATCGTCGCCTTTTCCACGGGGCCATCGGCGAACGTAAAGAGCGGATAGTGCCAGTGGTCGAAGAGAATGCCCGTGAACGCGCCGTAGATGCCGTCGTCGAGGATGTACCACGGATGGCCGCCGCGGTCTTTCGTGCCGATGACGGTCGCGACGAAGTTCGCGGCCGTGCCGGGGATGAAGCGGCCCGGTTCGCAGCAGACGTTCGTGTCGGGGAAAAGGCGCACGATCTGGCGGTCGATGGTCTCCATCATGGCCGCGACGTCGACAGCGAGGCCGTCGATGTCCGGCACGGGGAAGCCGCCGCCGATGTCGAGGTCGGTAAGGTCGAGGCCGGCAGCTTTCGCCTCATCGAAAAGTCCGTGAACGAAGAGCAGCGCCTCTTCATAGGCCGCCGTCGAAAGGGACTGGCTGCCGACGTGGAAGCAGATGCCGATGGGGTTCAGGCCGGCTGCTTTCGCTTCAAGCAGCAGCGGGATGGCATCTTCTGGATGCGCGCCAAACTTCGTGTTGAGGTCGACGTGGGCGCGACGGTTATGGACGGCGACGCGCACGAGGACATCCGCGTCCGGGACGAAAGCGGCGATCTTGTCGATTTCGCTTGCGTCATCAAATGTCATGCGTTTGACGCCATAAGCGCGCGCTGCTTCGAGGCCGCGTTCGTCTTTGACGGTGTTCGCATAAATCATGCGGCTGCCGTCGATGCCCAGGGCTCCGAGCATCTCAATTTCGCCGGCGCTCGCGACGTCGAAGTTCGAGCCGAGGCCTGCGACCGTCTCGAGGATGGCCGGCGCCGGGTTCGCCTTCATGGCATAGTAGACGCCCGCATGCGGCAGATGCTTGCGGAGGAACTGGTAGTTCTCCGCAATTTTCGCCGTCGAGACCACGAAGAACGGGCTCGCGTGGTGGCTGAGGATTTCGTTCATTTCATTTTCGTTGAGGACAAAGCTTCTCATAACACAACCCTTCCTGCTTCGAGAGAGATATTTCCAAACTTCAGGCCCCCTCTAGAGGGGGCTGTCAGCGTAGCTGACTGGGGGAGTAGTTGGGTGCTGTAGCCGAACATTCTTGCAAGCATCGCTAAAGACCTTAGCAAAGTCTGCATTTCTGTCAGTCTCCAGCATCCTACTACTCCTTCCACCGCTTCGCGGTCCCCCTCCCTCTAGAGGGAGGCTGAAGTTTGAGTTTGCTTGTTACTCTTTGCATTGTAGTACAGCTGTCTCTCAATAGCAAGAAAAAATACTTTGACGCTGGACTTTTTTTGCATTATGATGGGAATAAGCGAGAAGGATGCACGATAGAAGCAGCTCTTGAGCCAAATTCTCTTTTGAGAGGGGTGCTTCTCTATGGACTATCTCGCACATAATATCGCCATCAATCTCGGGCGCATCCGCAAGGCGAAGGGGATGAGCCTCGATGTCGTCGCGGAGCAGACGGGCGTGAGCAAGAGCATGCTCGCGACGATTGAAAAGGGGCACGCCAATCCGTCCATCGGCGTGCTCGGAAAAATCATGAGCGGCCTGCGCGTGACGCTCGGCGACCTCACGCAGGCGCCGTCGAGGGACGCCTATCTCGTCGATGTCGCAAGCCTCGCGCCGACGAAGGACGTGCCCGGGCAGTACCGCGTCTGGACGTGCTTCCCGATTGCGGACAATCACATTGTCGAAATCTACCGCATCGACATCGAGCCCGGCGGCACGTACTGGAGCGGCGGCCACGGTGAGCGGACGAAGGAATATCTCTTCGTGCTCGCGGGCACGCTCTCGATCGAGCTCGCCGGCGGCAAGAGCTATGACGTCGCCGCTGGGCAGTCGTTCCGCTTTTCCTGCGAGGAAGCGCATACGTACCGCAACCTCGGGGACGCGATGCTGAAGTTCACGACATTCTTCGTCGTGTGCTGAAGAAATGGGATGCGCGATCGCACCCGCGGGAGTTTTGTTCTGCATATTGGACAGCCCTGCAGGGGACTCCCCCTGCCACTTCGTGGCCCTCCCCCCTCTGAGAGGGGGGCTGAAGAAAATGCGGTTTACAATTTTACAATTTTCCTCTTGACGAGCCCCCTCTCTGTGTGATATATTGGACATAGCTCAAGAGCAGAGGCGCAAGGTTGAAGTTCTTCCAAGCGCCGCAGATACCGATGACAATGACGTCAGCGGGACATCGAGGATGATGTCCGCTGGCGTCTTTTTTGTTCATCCGCATCCTTTCCACTGTTCCAATTGACACGATAGGAGGACAATGACATGAAACTGAAGGACACGGGCCTCACGGCAGAAGACATCAAGGCAAAGGTCAAGAAGTACATGATCGAGACGTACGAGCGTTTCGATTTCCTCGCCGAGACGGCGAAAGACCAGTACATGTATGACGAGAACGGCACGGCCTACCTCGATTTCTACGCCGGCATCGCCGTCAACAGCGCGGGCAACTGCAACGAGAAGGTCGTCAAGGCCGTGCAGGACCAGGCCGCTGACATCATGCAGACGTTCAACTATCCGTACACGATCCCGCAGGCACTCCTTGCGGAAAAGGTTTGCACGACGATCGGCATGGACAAGATTTTCTTCCAGAGCACGGGCACCGAGGCCAACGAGGCCATGATCAAGATGGCGCGCAAGTACGGCATCGAGCACTACGGCCCGAACAAGTACCATATCGTCACGGCGAAGATGGGCTTCCACGGCCGCACGTTCGGCGCGATGTCCGCGACGGGCCAGCCGGGCAATGCCTGCCAGGTCGGTTTCGGCCCGATGACCTACGGCTTCTCCTATGCGCCGTACAATGACCTCGAAGCGTTCAAGGATGCCTGCACGGAAAACACGATTGCCATCATGATCGAGCCGGTGCAGGGCGAAGGCGGCGTCCATCCGGCGACGCAGGAATTCATGACGGGCCTCCGCAAGTTCTGCGATGAGAACGGCATGCTGCTCCTGATTGACGAAGTCCAGACGGGCTGGTGCCGCACGGGCAAGGTCATGAGCTTCATGCATTACGGCATCAAGCCGGACATCGTCTCGATGGCGAAAGCGCTCGGCGGCGGCATGCCGATTGGCGCGATCTGCGCGACGAAGGAAGTCGCGAGCGCCTTCACGATGGGCTCGCACGGCACGACGTTCGGCGGCCATCCGGTCTCCTGCGCCGCCGCGCTCGCCGAAGTCAATGAGCTCCTCGACCGCAACCTCGCGGACAACGCCGAGAAGATGGGCGAATACATGAAGAAGAAGCTCGCCACGCTGCCGCACGTCAAAGAAGTGCGCGGCCAGGGCCTCCTGATCGGCTGCGAGTTCGATGACACGATTTCGGGCGTCGAAGTCAAGCACGGCTGCTTCGACCGCAAGCTCCTGATCACGGCTATCGGCAAGCACATCATCCGCCTCATCCCGCCTCTCATCATCACGGAAGCAGATTGCGACAAAGCATTCGCCATCATCAAAGAGACGGTCGAGAGTTTGTCAAAATAAATTCGCACCCGCGGAAGATACATTCTGCATATTGATACAACGTGCAGGGGACTCCCCCTGCCGCAAGCGGCCCTCCCCCCTCTGGGAGGGGGGCTGCGGTTGTTTGACAGCAAGGAAGCTGCTTCGGCGGTCATGCATGTGACCGCCGCAACAGCTTCTATTTTTATAGGGAGATGATACCTCATGCCCCATGCAAAAACGAAACTCATCATCACCGTCGGCTGCGAATACGGCTGCCGGGGGCCGGAGATTGCGCAGCGCATCGCGGACGATCTCGGCATCCCTTGCTATGACCGCGACCTCATCGACGACATCATCGAGGAGGCCGGCTTCTCGAAAGACCTGCTCGACAAGGCGGAAAAAGGCCACGCCATCCGCGGCCGCGACACGGGGGATGTCGATCCGAAGAAGCTCGGCGCCATCCGCTATCACAACCTCACGGACCGCGTCGTCTTCCTCCAGCGCGAAACGGTGCGCCGCCTCGCCGCGCGCGGCTCGTGCGTCTTCGTCGGCCGCTGCGCCGACCACATCCTGCGCCATGCGGATGTCAAGACGCTCAATGTCTTCATCTACGCGCCGAGCGACGTGCGCCTCAAGACCGTCATGAAGGAACACAATCTCAACAAGACGGAAGCCAAGCTCCTGATCGACAAGAGCGACGAAGACCTCCATGCCCGCTACAAGCAGGTCACGGGCACGTACCGCGGCGACCGCCACAACCGCCACATGCTGATCGACTCGTCACTTTTAGGCGCCGAGCGCACGGCAGACCTCATCGAACGCCTCGCGTTTGCCCATTTCGGCATCGCAGGCGCGGAAGACATCGATACTTCGACAGTCGAAACGGCCCAGGCGGCCGCTTCGCTATCATCAGTCCCCGACCTCCCGCCCGTCACCGCATGAAAGGAGCGTGACCTGCTATGGAACAGAAATCATCTTCTTTTGATAAAGTCCTTTCTTCGTGGGACATCCTCGTCATCGCCTTCGGCGCCATGATCGGCTGGGGCTGGGTCGTCTCGTCCGGCTCGTGGATCACGACGGGCGGCGTCGGCGGCGCGGCTCTCGGCTTCGTCATCGGCGGCATCATGGTCTTCTTCGTCGGCCTGACGTACGCCGAGCTCACGAGCGCCATGCCGCAGTGCGGCGGCGAGCACGTTTTCTCGCACCGCGCGATGGGGCCGATCGGCTCGTTCGTCTGCACTTGGGCCATCGTGCTCGGCTACGCGAGCGTCGCTTGTTTCGAAGCCTGCGCGCTGCCGACCATCGTGACGTTCCTCTATCCCGATTTCCTCCAGGGCTATCTCTACACGGTCGAGGGCTTTGACGTCTACGCGTCGTGGCTCGCCGTCGCCGTCATCGTCGCCATTTTCATGACGTACATCAACATCCGCGGCGTCAAGGCGGCCGCGAAGCTCCAGACGCTGCTGACGGTCATCATCGCAGGCGCGGGCATCCTGCTCATGGTTGCCTCGGCCATCAATGGCGACGCCTCGAACCTCGAATCCCAGATGTTTGTCGGTGACGACGGCTTCTCCATGCTGAAGACGACGCTCGCCGTCGCCGTCATGACGCCGTTCTTCTTCATCGGTTTCGACGTCATCCCGCAGGCGGCCGAGGAAATCAACGTCGATCTCAAGAAAATCGGCCAGATCCTGATCCTTTCCGTCGTGCTGTCCGTCGTGTTCTACGCGCTCGTCATCATCGCCGTCGGCCTCGCGCTCTCCGGCCCGGAAATTCTCGCGTCCGAGAAAAGCGCCGCCGGCCTCGTCACGGCTGACGCGATGGCAAAGGTCATGAACTCCGCCATGATGGCGAAAGTCATCATCATCGGCGGCATGTGCGGCATCATCACGAGCTGGAACTCCTTCCTGATGGGCGGCAGCCGCGCGCTCTACTCCATGGCCGAGTCCTACATGGTGCCGAAGACGTTCGCAAAGCTCCATCCCGAGTACAAAACGCCGATCAATGCGCTCTACCTCATCGGCGCGCTGACGATTCTCGCGCCGTTCGCCGGCCGCAAGATGCTCGTCTGGGTCGTCGATGCCGGCAACTTCGGCTGCTGCGTCGCGTACTGCATGGTCGCGATTTCGTTCATTATCCTGCGCAGCAAGGAGCCAGACCTCGCGCGTCCGTTCCGCGTCAGCCATTATCGTGTCGTCGGCGCGCTCGCCGTCATCATGAGCGGCTTCATGGTCGTCATGTACATCCTCCCGGGCTCCGGCGCCGCGCTCGTCCCGCAGGAGTGGGCCATGGTCGGCGGCTGGTGCTTCCTCGGCCTGATCTTCGGCTTCCTCTGCAAGCAGAAATACGGCGAACGCTTCGGCCTGCTCGTCGACATCATCTCCGACGAGGATGCAGCGGCCCTGCAGTCCACGGACGAAGAAATCTCCGTCGCCCTCGATGGCGCCATCGATGCCGCTATCAACAAGATTCTGACGCAGAGGAAACTCAATATGGCGTAAATAAAAAGGCTCCACCTCAGGGGGAGCTGCTGAGCGAAGCGAAGCTGAAGGGGTCTCACAAGCTAGACGTTGTCGATTCTTGATTGCTTTTTATGCGGGTTGCGCAGTTGCTTTTCACACCCGCATAAAAAACAATCCTGCATCTCATACGACAATCTTGTGAGACTCCCTCAGTCAGCTTCGCTGACAGCTCCCTCTGAGAGGGAGCCACTGAAAGGAGCATTTTTCATATATGAAACCTTTTAATTTCTCCGTCCCCCAGGATGTCATCGTCGGTTCTGGCTCGGCTGAAAAGCTCGGCGAGGCCGCGAAGAAGCTTGGCGGCACGCATGCGCTCATCATCTCGGGCCCGCATCTCACAAAGATGGGGCATGTGAAGCACTGCGCCGACCTGCTCGCTGCCGCCGGCATCGCATCCGACGCCTTCACGGAAACGGAAGGCAACCCGTCGACGGAGACCGTCGCGAAAGCGGCCGAGATGTACAAATCCTGCGGTGCCGACTTCCTCGTCGCGTTTGGCGGCGGGTCGCCGATGGACGTCGCGAAGGCCGTCGCCGTCGTCGCGAAGTTCGGCGGCAAAATCACGGACTACGAGGGCGCCGGGACGGTGCCCGGCGAGCCCGTGCCGCTGATTGCCCTGCCGACGACGGCCGGCACGGGCTCCGAGGTCACGGCCGCCGCTGTCATCACCGACCATTCAAGGAACTACAAGCTCACCGTCTTTGACGCGAAGCTCATCCCAAAAGCCGCGATTCTCGATCCCGACTTCCTGACGACGGCGCCTGCAGGCATCGCGGCGGCCTGCGGCATCGACGCAATGGTGCATGCCATCGAGGCCTATATCTCCCGCGCGGCCTCGCCGTTCTCCGATGCCATGGCCGAAAAGGCGCTCGAGCTCATCGGCAAGAACCTGCGCCGCTACGTCGCGAACCGCACGGACCTCGAAGCCGCGAGCGGCATGCTGACAGGCTCGCTCTTCGCGGGCATCGCATTCTCGTGGGCGCGCCTCGGCGACGTCCACGCCATGAGCCACCCCGTCAGCGCCTACTTCGACGTCCCGCACGGCGTCGCGAATGCGATTCTCCTGCCGACCGTCATGGAGTTCAACGCGCTTGCCGATGATGGCAAGTACGAGACCATCTACGATTACATCGCTCTCAATCCATCGTCCGAGTATTTCGAGCCGCAGGACCTCGTCGAGCTGCTCAAAGAGCTCAATGAAAGCCTCGGCATCCCGGCCTGCCTCGCCGACGTCGGCGTGAAATCCGACAAGTTCGACGCCATGGCCGATGACGCCATGAAGAGCGGCAACATCGCCGTCAACCCAAGAACGACAACAAAGAAAGACATCTTGGCGCTGTATCAGAAAGCACTGTAAAAGCACAAATACAAAGAAAAGCCGACATCCCGAAAGATGTCGGCTCTTTTCATTTCCAAGAAATTGTGCTAAAATGCTACCGAGTACCGTTTGGCGGTTAATTCGTGCCCTCAGAAATGAGGTGACGCCCATGGAACAGTTCCTGATCGCATTATTGCTGATATGGCTGATTCTCCTGGAAACGAATCACAGATGACCGCCTCTTAGCTACCAACCGAGGAGACGGTTATCCATTATGTGTTAACCAACTACGAGGGCGGCCGCTAGGCGGTGCTCTCTTTCTTTATATTATACCGTCTTTTCGCCCAAACCGCAAGGCTTTCAGCGCAGCACGCCCGTATCGAGCGATGCGAAGCCATCGAGGAGTTCGCGGACTTTCGCGGTGATTTCGGCGACGCCGCCCTTCTTGCTGCTCTCGACATTGAGCGGCATCTGCGGGTCATGGAGCGAGAGGCGCAGCAACGCCCAGCCCTGCGGGAACACGAGACGGACGCCTTCGTAGTTCGGCTTCGCGAGCTTGATTTTCTGCGCTTCGGCACGCTGTTCGAGCGTCTTGAGGACGCCATTGCCATAAGCCCGGAAATCGTCTTCGCCCTTGATGGCCATGCGGTATTCCTTGCTCTCGAGCGGCTCGCCGAGCTTCGCGATGAGGCTCGCGAGCTTCTTGCCCTGCTGCTTCGCTTTCGCGGCGGCAACGAGCAGGCGCACGGCGAGGTACGCGCCGTCGTCGAGGTAGTAGTTCTCGGAAAGTGCGCCGTGGCCGCTCGTCTCGATCGCGAGCGGCGAGACCGTGCCGGCCTTGTTCAGGCGGATGCACTCGTCGATGACGTTCTTGTAGCCGCGCATGTAGCGGTGATGCTTGAGGCCGAGGTCGTGCGTCAGGAACTCCGTGAGCTCGTCGCTCGTGACGGAATCCGTGACAATCGTGCTCTGCGGGTACTCGGGCGCGAGGATGGCGGCCATCATGCCGATGAGCGCATTGCGGCTGACCTCGCGGCCATTGCCGAGCACGGCGCTCATGCGGTCGACATCGGTGTCAAAAATAAAGCCGAGGTCGGCGTGACTGTCGAGCACAGCCTTCTGAATCGATGCCATCGCCTGCTTGTTCTCGGGATTCGGGATGTGGTTCGGGAAATGGCCGTCCGGCTCGAGGTAGACGCTGCCCGACGTGTCGGCGCCGAGGCGGCCGAGAATCTGCGTCGCAAAGAAGCCGCCCGCGCCGTTGCCGGCATCGACGACGACATGCATGCCCTTGAGCGGCGTGTTCTCCTCGCCGAGTGCCTTGCGGATCTTCTTGCGCAGGTAATGGCAGTAGCGGTCCATGAGATCGTATTTCTGGACGCGTGCGAGATCGCCCGTGACCTCCGGCGTGCGGCAGGCATTCCGGAGGATCGTCAGGATGTCCTCATGCTCGACGCCGCCGTCCTTCGTGAAGAACTTGAGGCCATTGCGGTTGAACGGCAGATGGCTTGCCGTGATCATGATCGAGCCGTCCATCTGCGTCTCCTTGAGCACGATGGACATGAACATCGCAGGCGTCGAAGCGAGGCCGCAGTCGACGGTCACGCAGCCCGCCGCCGTCAGCGCCTCGAGCACGGCCTTCTTGAGCGCCGGCGCCGAGATGCGCGTGTCGTGGCCGACGGCGATGCGCAGCTCCTTCTTCGCCTTGCCCGTGCGCTCGGCGAGGAAATCAATGAAGCCCGAGGCGATGCGGTTCGCGGCCTCGGCCGTGAGGTTCACGGGCTCGCCGTCGACGCCCTCGACCGCCACGCCGCGCACATCGCTGCCATTCGCAAGCTTCATCATCTGTTTTTCGGAAGTAATCATAAAAATAGCCCCCTGTTCCAGTTTGTCTACGATAGATATTCTGGAAACCGGGGGCATTTTCCTGCTATGCGCAAAGTTTTAGTGATTTGCCATCGTATAAATGTCGACGGCCGCCTGCCAGTCGATCGGGTGGAAGTTGCCGACGGTCTTCGTGCCTTTGGCCGTGACCTGGTCGGCGAGGTCTTTGATCGTGCTTTCCTTGAGCACGCCGCTCGGGAGCTGGCCGAGGCTCGTCGGCATGCCGAGCTCTTCGAAGAACGCAATCTGGCGGTGGATGCCCTCTTTTGCCTTCGCCTCGTCATCGCCGAAATCTGCGGGCACATCCCAGACCTTTTCGGCGAAATGGGCGAAGCGTGCGGTGTCATCATGATAGACGTACTCGGCCCACGAACCCCAGATGGCCGTCAGGCTCTCGCCGTGCGTCGTGTCGAACTTCGCGCTGATGGCGTGGCCGAGCTTGTGGCAGGAAAAGTCCTTGCAGCGGCCGAGCTCGGTGAAGTTGCTGTGCGAGACGCTGCCCGCCCACATGATCTCGCTCATGGCGTCGTAGTTCTGCTGATCCTTGACGGCGACGCGGGCACTCTTGACAACGTCCTTGATGAGCGCTTCGGCGACGAGGTCGGTGAACTTGTTGCCAGAGAATTTCGTGAAATAGCGTTCGAGCGTGTGCATGAGGATGTCGCTGATGCCAGCGACGAGCTGCTTTTTCGGCACGGTATACGTGAGCTCGGGGTTCATGAAAGCGAGCGTCGGGCGGTTGAACGGCGTGTTGATGCCGCCTTTGACGCCCATTTCCTCATTCGTCAGCACGGCGCTGTCGCTCGTCTCGCTGCCTGCCGCGGCCAGCGTCAGCACGACGGCGACCGGCGTCGTCTTCGTGAGCTTCGCGCGGCCGCACCAGAAATCCCAGATGTCCGTCTCAGGATTCGCGACGCCGTGGGCGATGGCTTTCGCCGTGTCGATGACGGAGCCGCCGCCGACGGCGAGGATGAAGTCCGCGCCGAACGCGATGGCCTCGCGCACGCCGTCCCGCGCATGGGAGACGAGCGGATTCGGCTTGACGCCGCCGCGCACGGTGAACGCGATGCCGCTCTCGGTCAGCACGCGCTCGATGCGCGACAGGAGTCCCGTGCGCACGACGGAGCCGCCGCCATAGACGATGAAGACGTGGCTGCCGCCATACTCCTTGATCTTCTTGCCAACCTGGAGTTCGGCATCCTTGCCGAAGACGATGTCCGTGGGGCATTTGAAGTTGAAGTTCTGCATGTTGGGAGTTCCTCCTTTATTTCTGCTCGGGACGTCCGCTGTACTTCAGCAACGTCTCTTTGAGCTTTCCTTCAATCTGGGCGAGTTCCTGTTCGGCGGCGGCGCGTTTGGCGCGGCCGTCTCGCTGGATTTTGACAGTTTCCTCGATCGTCGCGATGAGGTCTTCATTGACTTTCTTGACCGTGTCGATGTCGACGATGCCGCGCTCGTTCTCGGCGGCCGTCTCGAGCGTGTTGGCTTTGAGCATCTCGGCGTTGCGCTTCAGGAGCTCGTTCGTCGTATCGCTGACGGCGCGCTGCATGTCGAGCACGCGGCGCTGGCTCTGGAGGCCGAGCGCGATGACGAGCTGGTTCTTCCAGAGCGGGATCGTGCTGTAGATGGCCGTCTGCACGCGGTCGATGAGCGCCTTGTCGTTGTTCTGGATCAGGCGGATCTGCGGCGCCGTCTGGATAGCGATCGTGCGGCTGAGCTTCAGGTCGTGCACTTTTTTCTCAAACCGGTCGACGCCCGCCTCGAAATCGGCCACGACCTGCACGGCCATCGGATCCTGCGACGCCTGCGCCTGCGCGTGCAGCTTCGGCAGCGTCTGCGTCTTCATCTCCTCGAGCTTTTCTTCGCCGGCCTGGATGTAGATCTGCAGGTCTTTGAAATAGCTGAGGTTCTTTTCGTAGAGCGCGTCGAAGACGGCGACGTCCTTCATCATCTGGAGACGCGCATCCTCGAGGCCGGCCTGGATCTTGTCGACCTGTGTCGAGAGCTTGTCATAGCCCGCTTTCGTCTCGCGCGCCTTGTCCACGAGGCCGCCGAAGAACGGGATTTTCGAGAGGACGCTCGGGTTCTGGCTCTCGTTGTACTCGCGCACGTTCGTCACGAGCGACGAGAGCAGGTCGCCGACAGGGCCGCTGTCCTTCGTGCGGACTTTCTGCAGGATGCTGTCGGAAAAGTCGGCAATCTCCTTCTGCGCCGGTGCGCCGAACGTCAGCGCCGTCTGCGAATCCTGCAGGTTGATGGCGTCCTTGATCTTGTCGACCTTCGCCCGCTCCTCGGGCGAAAGCGCCGTGACCGTCCGCTCGACCTCGGCCGCCGTCGGGACAGGCACATTCGCCTCCCCCTCCGGCGCCTCGGCCTTCTTCGCTTTGAGGAGGTCGTCCAAATTGATATCTGCCATAGGTTGCTCCTTTCTCACCCGACGGGCCGGTAGACTTTTTCATAGAATCTTGCGAGCGGCATCGTCGCGTAGCGGATGCCCTCGCAGAGGCTGACGATGGTCGAGAGGCCGGTACCGCAGAACAGCACGTAGAGGATGCCGAGGCCGATGCGGCCCTGGTAGAAGCGGTGCGCGCCGAACGTGCCGAGCACGATGGCCAGCACGCTCATGAGGATGCGCTGGCGGCGCACGTCATCATAGAGCGGCGCAGGGATGATCGCAAGGTCGGAACCCGGACGGCGGATCATGTCGCCGCGTCCGATGCCGAAGCCTTGCCCGCGATGCGCGCGCCCGGCCTGCGGATGGCCCGCCCATGGCGCCGCGCGCCCTTCCCTTCGCGCCTGTTCCTGCTCGGCCGCATCCTTCGCGCGATCGGCGAGGCGCTCAGCCCACGACCGCGGGCCCGTCGGCCGCAGCGTCTCGTCCGGCTTCAGCATGCCCGCGCCATCGACGGCGAACGAGCCCGCCGCACCATCCGCGCCAGCGGCCCCGCTTTCCGCGCCGCCATCTGCCGTGCGTTCCAGCTCCGTGCGGTCTTCGATGCCGTCGGCCGCGAGCGTCTGTTCCATGACCTTGAGCTCAGCATCGACGTCGAGCAATTTGTCTGACAGCAGCTTCTCGAACTCGGCCGTATACGCCTCGTCCATGGCCGCAAGCGTCGCGCGAATCTTCGCCTTCGTCGCCTCGACCTGCTCCGTCGAAAGCCCCGTGCGCTCGAACTCCAGATATTCCTTCACAAGCGCCGCCGTGCGGTCCTGATAATACGTCACGAACTTCCGCGCGAGCGGGATTTTCTCCGGATGCGCACCCATGTAGTCCATGATGCGCACCGAGATGGGCTGCAGCCCCGCGAGCTCGGCGCGGAGCTCCTCATCCGCAAGACCGGCCGCCGCCTGCTCGATGGCCACATAATCCTGCTGCGCCTTCTCGTAGAGCGCGCCGTACGTCTCCTGCTCCTCGGCCGGAATCTGGCGCAGTGCCTCCGATGGCAATGGATGCACCTTCATGCGCGCGGCGCCGTCCACATCCTTCGCCTTCGGCAGGAAAAAGCCTGCAAAAATCGCAAACAATCCCGGCAGGCCGACCCACATGCCGCTCCCCTTTTCGATATAAAAATCGGCGTGTTTCAAAAACAGGCATTTTAGGTTGACACTTCCAATAAAAACAGCATAAAGCAACACCCCCATATGAGAATAATCGTCGTTTAATTTTCACTTTTGTATATGCAATTATGCCGCTTTGCGACGATTCCAAGA